>DAOTTR010000063.1:0-9574 GCA_034437715.1 Caldilineaceae bacterium | reverse complement strand
CCGCCCGCCCAACGGGGGCGCGCCCTGGGCAGTTGGAGTGCAACTGGCCCGATTGTGGGCTTTGTCACGCCGCTGTTTGCCGGTTTTCTGGTCGATCACTGGGGCTGGCGCGTGGCCTTTGGTCCGCCGTTGCTGCTGGCGCTTGTAACCTTTGTGGCCGTCGCCAAATTTGTCCCCGCGGGACTGAGCACAATCCAACCCCACTTCTGGCGCACTTTTGACTGGATCGGCGTGTTGCTACTGGCGGGCGCAACCACTTGTTCGCTCTTTTTCCTTTCCAGCCGGCCGATCACCGGGGTGGCGCCGCTGCAAGATTGGCGTTTGGGCTTGACTCTGATCGTGCTCTTTGTGGCGTTCTTCGTCTGGGAACGCCGTCAGACGCGTCCCTTTGTCGAGCTTTCGATCTTTTCCAGCCGCATCTTTACCATGGCTTCCATCGCTGCCGGGTTGCGCATGGTGATCATGGCTGGTCAGGAATTTCTGATTCCCCTCTATCTGGTGGATGTCCATCAGGTGACTGCCGCCGAGATTGGCGGCGTGACCATGATGAGCGCAGGCACCATGGCCTTGATTGTGCGTTTTGGTGGGCAAGCCGCCGATCGTTGGGGCAGCCGTTGGCCCACGGTTTTTGGCATTGGCATCCAGGGTTTGGTCATGTTAGTTTTTGTTTTCTTACCCGCCACGACGCCGCTCTGGCTCTTTGCCGTCGCGCTGGCGATCTATGGCTTGGGTGCAGGATTGGTGTTGGCGGCACTGCACCATGCCGCGCTGGGGCATATGACCAAGGCGCAGATGGGCGCGGCGGCTGGCCTCTACAGCATGATCCGCTTTGCTGGCGCGCTGGTCGGCACGGCCATGGGCGGCGTGATTTTGCAATATTATCTCGATCTCGCGTGGCCGGTGATTGACGCCTATCAACAGGTTTTTCTCTTCTTCGCGATCAGTGGCCTCATCGGCGCGTTGCTTAGCTTTACGCTGCGCGAGACAACGGGGACCCGTACTCGCTAGTTGTTCGCACCGAACTTTGCCACTATAATAAAAGCGCTTCGTCCCCAACTATCAATCCACACAGGAGGAATCAATGGCTTTTAAACTTGCAATGAGCACGCTTCGCTGGAAAAATCCCGATCTGGAACCTTGTCTGGCGGCCGTCAAAGAGGCCGGGTGGGACGGCTGGGAATGTCGTCTGCCCCTGGATTGGCTGGGCACGCCCCAGCGCATCCGCCGCATCTGTGACAACGTCGGCTTGCCCATGATGGCCTATACGGCAGGCGGCTCGCCCGACCAGCGTGACTTTGCCAATGTCGAACTCAACAAGCGGCGCATGGAGTTTGCTGGCGAGGTTGGTGTCGATTGTTTCATGTTTATGAATGGTGGCAAGCCCGAAGGTCGCCCCGTCACGCGTGGGGATCTCAAAGCCGCTGCCGAAGGGGCCGAGCAATGGGCCGAGTATGCCGAGCAATTTGGCCTGGAATTGAGCTATCATATTCATACCAATCTCTTGGTAGACTCGGTTGAGGATTGGAAATATTATATGAGCTTGCTCAAGCAAGCCAAGCTCTGTATCGACGTTTCCCATGCCGAGCTGTGGGGCTATGACGCGGTCGAGTCGCTGCGTGATTTTCGCAACCAGCTCAACTATGTGCATGTGCAGGATTATTCCAGCACGTCGCGCCGTGAGGATGGCTATTATCTGCCCGTCTGGTGTGATGTGGGCGAATATGCCAATGTGGATTTCCCCGGTGTGCGCCAGGTGCTGGAGGAGATCGGTTACAATCGTTGGGTGACGGCGGTTTCGGGTGAACCCATTGTAGATCCGCTCACCGAGGCCAAGCGTAGCAAAGAGATGGTGACCTATTTGCGTGGGATTGGCTTCTAACTTTTGGTGGACCATTTCTCGAGTAATCTTGTCAACCCAAGCAAATGAGGAAATCAATGACGGCAATCCAAGTAGGTGTCCTGGTGCGATTGGAAGAAGGGCCGGAACACGCCATGGAAACGGTACGTGCGCTGGGCTTCGCAACATGCCAAGTGGTTTGTTGGCAAGGTGCCCAGTTGGATGATGCCATGGCCCAACGGTTGCAAACCGCCGCCGCGCAAAACACGGTGGAAATTACCACCATCTGGGCCGGGCTGCCAGGGCGGCATGTGTGGGATTTTCTGGAAGGACCCACCACCATTGGCTTGGTGCCCGAGGAAACGCGCGCAGTGCGTTTGGCTGTCTTAAAACGCAACGCCGACTTTGCCAAAAAAGTTGGTGTGCCCAGTATCACAACCCACGTTGGTTTCATCCCAGAAAATCCAACCGATCCGGCCTATCCCCCAGTCATCGCCGCGCTCAAGGAGATCGCACTCTACTGTGCCGATCTGGGCTTGGAATTCTGGTTTGAGACGGGCCAGGAGACACCGATCACCCTGTTGCGCACGATTCACGACATTGGCACGGCCAACTTGGGCATCAACCTAGACCCGGCCAATCTGCTCATGTATGGCAAGGCCAATCCAGTCGATGCGCTGGATGTGTTCGGCCCCTATGTGCGCGGTGTCCATGCCAAGGATGGTGAATATCCCACTATGGGCGCGAAGCTGGGTGTCGAAAAACCGTTGGGTGAGGGACGCGTCAACTTTCCGGCCCTGCTGACCAAACTAAAGACATTGGGCTTTGCGGGTGCCTTAACCATTGAACGTGAAATCTCGGGGCCCCAGCAGATTGCCGATATTCAGAAAGCCAAGCAATTGTTGGAAACGTTGGTGTAGTTGGCTGCTATGCTGTATAGGGCGCGGCCATGACCGGCCGCGCTCTGCTTGATCATCAAATTCTGCTACTGCTGCTCGACGGCATAGCGCAGGTGCGTGACGAGCGGCGAGTGCCGCGCCTTTACGATCTCCACTGTCACTTTTTGGCGGTCGATTCCGTCGAACAGGCGGACTCCTGTGCCAAAGAAAACCGGTGCCAGTGCAATCGAAAACTCATCGACCAAGCCTGCGTTGAGGAACGAGAAGGCTTACCTTATTCTGCCGCTTTACCCATGCCGTTGCATAAAGCGATACATGCGTTCGAGGGCTTTTTCAATGTTGTCCAGGCTGGCGGCGTAGGCACAGCGGATATGCCCTTCGCCCCCATAGCCAAAGGCGCTGCCAGGAATCACGGCGACGCGCTCCTCGAGCAATAGGCGTTCGCAAAATTCATGCTCGGTCATGCCGGTTTTGCGGATGCTGGGGAAGGCATAAAACGCACCTTTGGGCTCGACACAATCCAGCCCCAACTCATTTAGCCCACCCACAATCAAGCGGCGGCGCTTGTCATAGCTAGCCAGCATTTGCTCGACATAGGCTTCTACATGGGGGTCGGTCAGCGCGGTCAGCGCAGCTTCCTGGCCCACGGTCGGCGCAGACATGATCAAATATTGGTGGATTTTGCGCATGGCTCCGATCAGGTCGGTGGGGCCTAGCGCGTAGCCGATGCGCCAGCCGGTCATCGCATAGTCCTTGCTCATGCCACCCAGATGAACCGTGCGGTCCACCATGCCGGGCAGGGCGGCAAACATGACATGCTGGTGGTCGCCATAAACCAAGCGATCATAGATCTCGTCGGAAATGACAATCAGATCATGTTTTTCGGCGATCTGGGCAATTTTTAACATCCCTTCACGCCCCATCACCGCACCGGTGGGATTGCTGGGAAAGCCAATTAGCAGGGCTTTGGTGCGCGGTGTAATGGCCGCTTCAATCGCCACCGGATCGACCTGGAAGTCATTTTCGGCATAGGTCGGCAGATCGACCACTTCGCCGCCGGCCAGGATCACGCTGGCGGTATAGCTGACAAAACAGGGCTGCGGCACGATCACCTCGTCGCCAGGATCCAGAATCGCCTGCATGATCAGGTACATGGCCTCGCTGACGCCGACGGTGATCAAGACTTCGGTCTCTGGATTATAGGCGGCCCCGCCGTAGCGCTCGCTCAGTTTCTGTACCACTGCCTCGCGCAACTCGATCATGCCGGCATTGGAGGTGTAGGCGGTATTGCCGCGCTCCAAACTGGCTATGCCGGCGCGTAGAATGGGCGCGGGCGTCACAAAATCAGGCTCACCGATGCCCAGACTGACGACATCTTCCATGGTGGCGGCGATATCAAAATATTTGCGAATCCCCGAGGGTGGCACACGCTGCACACGCTTGCTGAGGCGGCTCTCGTGGGCGCGCAACAGGCGATAGTGGCCATTGCCATTGGGTACGAGTAGTTTTTCAGTTACTGGTGGTATAGGTGTTTGGATAACAACACTGCTCATAAGACAAAAATCTCCCTAACCGCGTTCCGGTCTAGTTTCGTTCGGTTTAAGTGTAAGGTGAGGACGGGGATGGCACAACAAATGCCGCGGAAGGCCGATTACAATCTACAATCTGACACTGCTTGCAGATTGTCGGCTGCGTGCAATCGCCATGCCGCCGACACCGAAACCGGTGGCGCCGTGACTTACGTTGGGGTTAGGAAGCCAGATGGGGTGAGACATGAAGATCCTCGTTTACCGTCATTGGTAGACTATGCTACACACAACATGCATTGTTGATCAGGTTGCGGCTGCGTACGACTATCCGTTATCATTTATATCGATTTGATTGATCGAAATGGTGGGCAATCTATAGTACGCATGACGCTTTAGTTTAGTTCCGCCGTCTTTTTGTGCCAGGTCGTGCTTTGTTCGTAGGCATAGGCGGCGCGCAATAGGGTTGCCTCGCCCAGATGCGGCCCCACCAGTTGTAGCCCGATGGGCAAGCCGTTGTTGTCAAAGCCACAGGGGACGCTGATCCCACAGATGCCCGCCACGTTCAAGCTGATCGTAAAGACGTCGGTTAGGTACATCGCCAGTGGATCGTCGGTCTTTTCGCCAATGCGAAAGGCAGTCGTGGGCGAGATCGGGCAGGCGATCAGATCGACCTGGGCAAAGACTTGCTCAAAATCTTGCTTGATCAGCGTGCGCACCTGTTGCGCCTTGCCATAGTAGGCGTCATAATAACCGGCGCTCAGCGCATAGGTGCCCAGCATAATCCGCCGTTTGACCTCGGGACCAAAGCCCTGGCCACGCGTCTGGCGATAGTTATCAAACATGCTCTCGGCCTGCGCGCTCAAGCCGAAGCGTACGCCATCATAGCGCGCGAGGTTGGCGCTGGCCTCGGCGGTGGCGACGACATAGTAGACGGGCAACGCTTTATCGGTGTTGGGCAGCGAAACTGGCACAATCTCGGCCCCCAAACTTGCTAACTGTTGCACGGCGGCGCGCACAGCCTGTTCAACTTCGGGCTGAATGCCGGCGATAAAATATTCTTGGGGCAGACCAATGCGCAGCCCGGCAATCGAAGAGGTCAATGTTGCGCTGTAATCGGGCACCGGCACATCAAGCGTGGTGCTGTCCAGCGGATCGTGGCCGGCCATCACTTGAAGCAACAAGGCAGCGTCGCGCACATCTTTGGTCATCGGGCCGATCTGGTCGAGGCTGCTGCCATAGGCGGCCAAGCCGTAGCGACTGACGCGCCCGTACGAGGGTTTCAGCCCCACAATGCCACAGAAGGAGGCGGGCAAGCGTACACTGCCGCCGGTATCGGTGCCCAGCGCGCCCAACGCCGCTTGCGCGGCCACCGCGGCCGCCGATCCCCCGCTGCTGCCACCCGGCACCCGATCCAGATCCCAGGGGTTGTGGGTGACAAAGTAGCCACTGTTTTCATTGCTGGAGCCCATGGCAAACTCGTCACAGTTCACCTTGCCCAGGATGATCGCACCGGCTGTTTCGAGCCGTTTGACTGCAGTCGCTGTGTAGGGCGGTTTGAAGCCTTTGAGGATCTGGCTGCCACAGGTGGTTTCGATGCCTTCGGTGGCCAGCACATCTTTGATCGCCAGCGGCACCCCCAACAGCGGCGCATCTTCGCCGCGCGCCCGGCGTGCATCGGCGTTGCGTGCACCCTCCAGCGCTTGTTCACGCGTGACCGTCAAATACGCTTTGACCTGGCTGTCCACAGCATCAATGCGATCCAGCAGCGCCTGGGTCAACGCCACAGCCGAGAATTCACCGGCGCGTAGCCCCGCCAGCGCTTCGTGGATCGTCAGTTCATACAGCGGTTTTGGCATACAGGATACCTTCTCTGTTATGGCAGAATTATTCTTCAAAGACCGCACGTACGCGGAAGAACCCGTTGTCGCTGTCGGGCGCATTGGCCAGCGCCGCCGCGTTCGACAGACTGGGCGCTGCCTCATCTGCGCGCATGACGTTGTTTAGTGGCAGGACATAGGGGGTGGGTGGGACGCCGCTGGTATCTACCTCTTGCAGGCGCGCCGCATAGTCTAGGATCGCGGAAAGTTGCTCGGTATATTGGGCAATTTCTGCCTCCGTCAGCGTCAACTTGGCCAGTTCGGCGACGTGGCGTACTTCTTCCGTAGTCAACTTCATGGGCGACTTGCTCCAGTTTGTACAAAATTTTGCATAAAAAAACGTCGTGGCTCTCGTACCACGACGTTCGATTGCTGATTTTACCAATCAAAAACGCCGGTGGCATACGCCACGGCGTTGGTCAATCAACCAGTCACCGGGGCGCGCGTCTAGCTGCTGCTGCATAGGCTGCTGCGGCGATGGCGCTATTCCGGCAAAAGTAGTTGATTGAATGATTCATGATCGGTGAAATTATAGATATAGAGTAAGGTAATCAGCCGGTATCGCAATACCTGTAGACTGATTACCCTGTTTTCATCGTCCGCGACTAGCTAATCACATGGAAACTGATAGCAAAAGTATAACTGGCGACCCAGGAGATGTCAAACTCATAACTCCTTGGCGCGCGTCTTGATGCGCTCTTGCGTTGTCGCCAGGAACTCGGCCAGCGGCAGGTCACTCTGGCGCGAACCATCGCGCTTGCGCAGGGCGACGGTTTCATTTTGCATCTCTTGATCGCCGACGACCAGCATGTAGGGGATCTTCATGAGTTGGGCGGAGCGGATCTTCGCATTCATGCGATCTCCTCCCAGATCGGCCTGGGCGCGCACGCCGGCGGCCTGCAATTGGGCTGCTACGCGTGCGGCATACTCATTATGATCATTCGTAATCGGAATGACCACGGCCTGTTGCGGCGATAGCCAGACGGGTAGGTTGCCGGCAAAGTGTTCAAGCAGAAAGCCAATCATGCGTTCATGCGTGCTCAGTGGCGCGCGGTGAATGCACAGCGGTGTCTCTTCTTTCCCTTCACTATTGACATACTTGAGGTCAAAGCGCTCCGGCACGGCAAAGTCTACTTGGTTAGTCGCCAGCGTGAATTGGCGGCCAATCGCACTAAAGACTTCGACATCGATCTTGGGGCCATAGAAAGCGGCCTCGTCGGGCACCTCAACGAATTCGACATTGCCATTGATCATGGCGTTGCGCACCATGTCTTCGGTCTTTAGCCACAGGCGCGAGTTATCTATATATTTCTTGCCCAACTTACTCGGATGATGCTTACTCAGCCGCATGACATATTTCTCGATGCCAAAGATCTCAAAATAGTCCAGATAGAGCTGGATCACGGCCATGAATTCCTGCTCGAATTGATCTTCGGTGCAGTAGATATGAGCATCATTCATCTGCATCGAGCGCACGCGCATGAGGCCGAATAGCTCACCACTGCCTTCATAGCGGTAACAGGTGCCATACTCGGCTAGACGTACCGGCAGATCGCGATAGCTGCGCGGCTTGCTGGCATAGATCTTGTGATGAAATGGGCAGTTCATCGGCTTGACATAATATTTGGTGCCCCCATCCAACTCCATGGGTGGATACATCCCATCCGCGTAGTAGGGCAAATGGCCACTGCGCAGAAAGAGATCTTCCTTGGTCAGATGGGGTGAACGCACTTGCTGATAGCCGCCTGCGTGTTCCTTATCCCATGCCAGCTGTTCCAACTGTTCGACAATGATCGTGCCATTGGGCAACCACAACGGCAGACCCGGCCCGATCTCTTCGTCAAAGATGAAGATCTCCAACTCGCGCCCCAACTTACGATGGTCGCGCTTCTTGGCCTCTTCCAACATCTGCAGATGTTCGTTGAGTTCCTTTTTGTTGCGCCAGGCTGTGCCATAGATGCGTTGCAGCATGGGGTTGTGTTCATCGCCACGCCAGTAGGCGCCTGCCACACTCATCAACTTGAAGGCGTCAGGCGGGATTTGCCCTGTATGTTCCACATGTGGGCCGCGACAGAGGTCTTCAAAGGTGTCTTGCTTGTAGGTGCTGATGGCGGGCTTTTCGGCAACTTCATTGCCATATTCATCGACGCCACCCTTTTCCAACCCGGCAATCAATTCGAGCTTGTAGGGCTGGTCCGTGAACAGCGCGCGCGCTTCGTCACCGGTCACTTCGCGATAGGTGAAAGGGTGCTTGCCTGAAATAATCTGGCGCATGCGTTTTTCGATGGTCGCCAGATCGTCGGGTGAAAAGGTGCGCAGCCGACCATTTTCATCCTTGCCCAGGTCAAAATCATAATAAAACCCTGTATCGATGGGCGGGCCAATCGCAATCTTTGCCGCTGGGTAGAGTTCCAACACCGCTTGCGCCATCACATGCGCCGCGCCGTGGCGGATTTTGTAGAGTTGATCGTACTGTACATCGTTGCCGCTATTCGCTTGCATATTACCACCTTATCCAAACCAAAACTTGCTAGCTTCTTTTGAATTATATCTTATTCCAATTTAATTTTGTGCATGCGTAGGTGGGGTTTGTAACCGCACAAGTCGGCATCGACCGCGATTGTGCGGTTACAAACCCCACCTACAAGCACAATTGCACCGGGTTTTGTTGCCGAAATAACAAATCGGCATAGTCTCTATTATGCACTTATAAACCAATCACTGTAACTAACTTTGCAAAGATATCAGGAAAAATTGTATAGAGCATTGCTAACCAAATAATTGCTATGATAGTCAGAAGTAAAATGCGCTTTACCCTTGCTGTATCCGCTGCATCGACAATTTCTTTGGGCGTCTTTTCTGTCTTTTGTATGACAGTCTGAGGTTTTCGTGCTGCTTCAATATCTTTTGTATATCTTTGATAGGTTTTTACTAAAAAATTAACGATTAAGCCAAAAATCAGCGTAGAAAAGACACCAAGCAGAAAATCGTACCATGATTCGATCAACATAGTATCCCCATTACATCCTGTTAATTCCGATTAGAGCGCAATCGTGAACTTATTTGCTATATAGCCGACTAGGCGATATAATGGGAACGGCACAAGTAGAACAAATGTTTCATTTTTCTGCCCTGTCTAGCTTATTTCGTACCTTTACTCCCTCACGGTATGCTTACGGTATGCTTCGCTCAATTAGAACCAAACATCAGAGTGATTATGAAGAACCTGTTTGACTCGCCAGATATCATTCATCCACTGGATGGTCTGATCGGCAAATGGCTTCATGGACCGATGCATCGGTTTTCCTTCGCGCGCGGTTGTGGATTCACAGGCGCTGAAATAGAACTGTTATTACGACAATATGGTGTACGCATCTGGGGCCGCGAGATCGAAGATGATTACGAACTCGCTTTCCTTGTCAAGCAAAAACA
>DAOTTR010000062.1:0-6554 GCA_034437715.1 Caldilineaceae bacterium | reverse complement strand
GCGCTTGCCAAACAAAATCATGCGTAGGGGCGGCCGCGCCGCCGCCCCGCGTTTGGCTCGCTGCGAACGGGCGGCGGCAAGCCGCCCCTACTGCATACTTGATTCTTTGCAATGGCCTTACACTTCCGCTTGATGAGCAGTTCGTTGCGTGCGCCAGAAAAATTGCAAAATAAGCGTGCCGAGGAGCAGCAGCGCGCCAATCACCCAGTAGGCGGCCATGCGGCTCAGGCCAAACCAGCCGCGGATGAGCCACCAAAACAGCGGCAATTGCACCCAATAAGTCCACTTCCAGGGCCAGTGCGTGCCCACTTGCAACACATACTTGCCCATGTGACTGTGCGGACTCCACACCACGATGTAACAGCGCCCCCCCACCAGCGTGCGCGTATCGATCAGCGGCCCTGAATAGTAGCGGACACGCGTCAACACATCGCTGATCGGGGTGAGCAATTCACCGGGCGGCGGGGCAACCACGGCACTGTAACCAACGGGCAACTCAAGGGGCAATTTTTGGATATCCGCGCTATAGGGTAAACTTTGGGCGACAACGGCTACGGCGGGCACCACCGAGCCGCCCAGCGGCAAAATCGGCACAAACATTTGTACCCGCAAGCGCTCGCCGGCGCGACATTCAGCACTATAGACATGGATCTGGCCGGGCTGTGCAATGCGGTTGAAGAGCAATTGCTTGCGGCGCAGATCAGGCAGGGCAAGACTGGTGGGTAGGCTGCCGCCAGGTATTTTGGGAAAGATCGGTAAGCTGCCAGCCAGATCTGTACCGGATGACAATACCGCAGGCTTGGATGCATTCAAAGAACGTTTGCTACCTTGTCTCGAAAGTTCGTATGACTTTCACTACCTTGTCATAAAAGTTCGCGTGAACTTTCACAATTCACTATCTACTGCAGCTGTACTAGTAGATCCCGGCGTAAATAAGGTACCCTATTTTTACCATGCTGTACACGAGTAACGTGCCTGATTAACTGCCGTGGTATCTACGCCCAACTGTACTAGTCTAGCACTGCCTCTACGTTGCGTCAATTCGGACACAAGTTTTGACACGCATATCTCTACGCAGCTTGGGCAAAAATGTTTCCTGCATAATATTTTGCGCATATGTGAATTTCTTAATTTACAATTTGTTGACAAAACATTTCTACTGTGTCATTTGTTTGACCAACGCTGCTGTTTCGAGTACGATAATAGAATGACGATAGCGCATAGCCACCCTACTTTTTCATTAGTTGTCCCGGTCTGGAATGAAGAAAAAATCATTCCTGAGCTCTATCGGCGCGTCGTCCAAGCCATGGATAGTACGGGCGAGCCTTGGGAGATGATTTGTGTCAACGATGGCAGCCGCGATCGCTCGCTGCAACTGCTGACACAACTGCATGAACAAGATCCGCGCATTAAGATCATCGACTTCAGCCGCAACTTTGGTCACCAGATTGCCATCACCGCCGGCGCAGATTTTGCCGAGGGCCAGGCGGTTGTGGTGATCGATTCGGATCTCCAAGATCCGCCCGAAGTGATTCCGCGCTTTATCGAGAAATGGCGCGAGGGGTACGAAGTGGTCTATGGTCAGCGCACCCACCGTGAAGGCGAGACTTGGTTCAAGCTGACCACAGCCAAGCTCTTTTATCGCCTGCTCAAACGCATTACCGATGTGGAAATCCCCATCGATACGGGTGACTTCCGGCTCATGGATCGGCGCGTGGTGCTTGCCATGCGCCAACTGCGCGAGCAACATCGCTTTATGCGCGGGCTGAGCAGTTGGGTGGGCTTTAAGCAAATTGGCGTGGAATACGAGCGCGCCGAGCGCTATGCCGGTGAAACCAAGTATCCCCTGAGCAAGATGGTGCGCCTGGCCAATACCGCCATCACCAACTTTAGTTATCTGCCGCTGCAACTCGCCACCTATATGGGATTCGGCTTGGCTGTCATCAGCTTGATCAGTATGCTTGTCGCGATCATTCTTCGTCTTTCGGGCAGCAACTTTTTCCTGGGCCAGGCCACGACCCTGGTCAGTGTGCTTTTTCTGGGCGGCATTCAACTGATTGTTCTGGGCATTATTGGTGAATATTTGGGGCGTATCTACGATGAAGTAAAAGGTCGTCCACTCTATATTGTTTCGCACGCCTATGGCTTCGTTGCGCGTCAACCCACTACATAGCCCCGCTCCATCAACCGACGTTTGTCCCGTTTGTCCAGCCAGTGCATTCAATTTGGAACCCAATGCTTTACCCGCATTATGGGTACCAGGGAGGGGGAGCGTGCCGGGGACGGCCCAAAAACAGAGCGTAGTGGCATCAAGCCGCTGGGCTGTCCCCGGCACGCCTTGCCTACTGTCAACTTGTGGGTAAAGGTTAGCCCCAAGCTGGGGGAGGTTGGGTGGGGGTGTCTGGATCGTTACGTAAATTTTTGGTAACTATCCAGGCCAATCGCATTCACCACCGCCGGCTGAATCGTACGCCAACGTTAAATTCGTGTTGAATGAATTCAACACCTGCGACGGCAAACGTGTTTAAACACGTTTGCTATTCCAGGCTCTGAATTCATTCAGAGCAGCACAAGTAAGGTTACTCATTCTCATGCAAGAGGCTCCTGCGTCGCTCTCGGTTGAAGAGATCTATGGCGATAGTGATGTCGATGAGGTGACGATCGCGGCCATTTTAGCGCGCAGCCTACAGCCTCGCCCCGCCACTATGCTCTATGAAAAAATGGCCGCGTTGGGCTTGCAGGCCAAGAGCTTGCTCTTGGATATTGGTTGTCGCGACGCCCGACACACCTGTGAATTGGTGCAACGTTCTGGCTGTACGGCCATCGGCATCGATCCGGTTGATGATCATATTCGGCGCGCCCACCAACACATTGCCGAACGCCACTTGACGGCGCGCGTCACGGTGATCAAGGGGCGCATAGAATCGTTGCCCACGCCACCCAAACGGTTTGATTATATCTGGTGTCGCGATGTGCTCAACCATGTGCCGGATCTACGCCTGGCTCTGATCGAGTGTGCGCGTGTGCTCAAGCCGAATGGATCGATGTTGATCTATCAGACCTTTGCCACAGAGCTGCTCGAACCGCCGGAAGCGGCGCGGCTCTATCCACCCTTGGCGGTGGTGCCTGCCAATATGTCACCCCCCTACTTTGAAGAAGTCAGCCGCCGTACCGGCTTTCAGGTGATCAAAAAAGATGTGATCGGCAGCGAATGGCGCGAGGCGTGGGAAGAAGATGGCACCCACACCACATCGACACAATTGCTGCACCTCGCCCGCTTGCGCCGTAGACGTAATGAATACATTGCCTTGCTGGGGCGCACGCTCTATGAAGTCGAACTCGCCAATTGTTACTGGGGCGTCTATCAAATGCTGGGCAAGTTGTGCCCGATCAGCTATACCTTGCGCCGCTTGCCCGACAAAAGCCGCTGAATCCACTACGTTTACTTTTTATCCACGCCGCAAGACCCGTCCGCCGCGTTCACCTGTCAACCTGCCGTGGCGCAGGGCAACCGTGCCATTCACCACCACATGCACCATACCATCGGCAGGCTGATTCGGTTCTAGGGTTGTGCCGCGCTCGCCAAAGGTCGCCGCATTGAAGATTGCCAGATCGGCCCACGCGCCCACCCGCAACACCCCGCGATCAGGCAAGCCCAAGCGGCTGGCCGGTAAAGCAGTGAGGCGGCGCACCGCTTCTTGCAGCGTAATGGTTCCCCGCTCGCGCACAAAGTGACGAAAGAACCACGCGGCCCACGTATAGGCCCCATGAAAGGCCGAATTCGCCAGCGGGCCATCGGGCGCAAGCGCCGTCGCATCCGAGCCGACCATACAATCGGGGTGCTCAAAGGCGGCCCGCAGATCTTCGGCGCGATAGGTAAAGGCGAGGATCATCAGGCTGTGCAAGTCATCGATTTCGGCCAGTAACAGTTCGCAGATCGCATCATACGGGGCCAACTGCCACAATGCGCTCACTTCGGCAATGCTCCGCCCGCGCAATGTGGGGTGGGCCTTGCTGTTGAAGAGCACAATCTTGTCCCAATCGCCGCGGGCCAAGGCATTGATAATGCTGGGATAGTGTTGCAGTTCGCGCCGCAGACTCGGTTCGCGCAAGCGTCGTGCGATCGCGGCTTTGCTACCTTCGAGCAAACTGGGTGGCAGCACCGCGCTCAAATTGGTGGTGCCAAAGAGCCGCGTGTGCATGTCAAAGCGTACATCCAACCCGGCTTGGCGCGCCGCCGCGACTTGGTCCAACGCCTGAGCCACTGCCCACCCACTCTCCTCGACCAAGCGCGCCACCACCGAGATGTGCGAGATCTGCAAGGGTACATTGGCCGCGGCGCTGGTGCGGATCGCCTCGGCGATGGTCTCGCGCGCTTCGCTGGCGCGATTGCGCGTATGGGTGGCGTAGATGCCGCCATATTGCGCGCAAACCCGGCACAATTCGATAATCTCAGCTTCGCTGCAGCCCTGTTCCGGGCCATATTCAAGGCCAGTCGAGAAGCCCCACGCGCCTTCTTCCAGACTCTGCGCCAACAGCTTTTTCATACGGCGCACTTCGTCGGTGGCCGAGGGTCGATCCACCAACCCCGTGACGGCTAGCCGCAGATTGCCGTTGGGCACCAACGTGATCACATTCACTGCCGGTTGCGCCGCCGTCATCCGCTCCAAATATTCGGCCATACTGCGCCAATCCAATGCGTGATCCGGTCGGCAGCCATAGATATTCATGCGCGCCAGGGCTGGATCAACAATCGGCGCGCAGCCGTGGCCACAATTGCCCACCACTTCCAGCGTCACACCCTGCGTGATCGAACTGACGGCGCGCGGGTCCACCAGCAGCGTGAAATCTGAATGGCTGTGAATATCGATGAAGCCCGGCGCGATGATCAGTCCGGTCGCGTCCAATACGGTCGCGTCGGTTGCTGGCGTGTTCTCTGTGGCAGCGAGGTCGCCGATCGCCACAATGCGCCCATCCTGGATCGCCACGTCAGCACGCATAGGAGGCGATCCGGTACCGTCAACAACCGTGCCGCCTTGAATGAGCAGATCATAGGGTGGGTTCATAAATTTTTCGCCTTTGTTGCCGCAGCGCGTCGGTGGCAGTTTGATCGACCGTCAACGTCGCTGAGTGGAGCACCACCCCATAAGCCGTGTGTGCCATCGCTAGAGAAACTTTGCCATTTTGTACATCATCGGCCACCGCTGCGGGGATGCGCTCTAGCGGATCGCCCCAGCCACCGGCCCCGGCCTGTTTGTGATAAATCCGTTCGCCCGCTTTGATCGAGGTAGAAATCATGGTTGGCAGTATTGCCCCGTGCGCGTTGGCCGCGTCATCGGCGGGATAGAGCAGGTTGATCGACGGCGTACCGGGGTGGCCACCATAGAGGCCATAGGGCAGATGATCGCGCCGGTCCGAGCGGATCGCCAGATGCGCTTCCCCCGCCAGCAACTGCCACTCGCGTTCAATTGCCAAGCCGCCGCGGAACCGCCCCGCGCCGCCGCTGTCATCGACCAAGCCATAGCGTTCGATGCGCACTGGATATTCGCATTCGGCCTGCTCCACCGGAATATTGCTGGCGACATTGGCCGGATTGCACAGCCCGTCATTGCCATCGCGATCGGGCCGCGCCCCCCAGGTGCCCGAAAGCAATTCGTAGTAGACATAGGGGGATTTGTTGGCCCGCTGGCCGCCAATGATCACCAACGTGTTGCCGCCCTCACCCGCCGCCAAAACCCGATCCGGTAGCAGACCGGCCAGCGCACCCCAAATCGCATCGGCCATACGAAAGCCGGTCACGCCGCGCATGGAAGACGCGCCCGGCATTTCCACATTGACGACGGTGCCCGGCGGTGCGATGATTTTGAGCGGCTTGAACATGCCCGCCGTGTTGGGAATATCTTCTTGCAAAACCGAACGCACACAGAGCGCCACCACCGACGCCGTAAAGGAAAGCGTGCTGTTGAGCGCGCCACGCACCTGGGGCGCGCTGCCGGTAAAGTCGGCGGTGATCGTGTCATCTTCGACGGTCAATGTCACGTGGATCTTGGTGGGTGGCCCACCCACGCCGTCGCTGTCCAGATAATCGGTAAAGCTATAGCTGCCGTCGGGCCAGCCGGCAATCTCGGCGCGCATCAGGCGTTCGGTATAGGCAATCAGCTCGGCAGCACAGGCTGTAAAGGTCGCGACGCCATAGCGCCGGATCAGATCATGGATCGCCCGTTCGCCAATGTGACAGGCGGCCAGTTGGGCGCGAATGTCGCCAATCGTCATTTCGGGCACGCGCACATTGGCGCGGATCAGCGTGAAGATGGCGTCGTCGGCTATGCCATTGCGATAAAGTTTGAGCCAGGGAATGCGCAGACCATCCTGGAAGATCTCGGTATTGTCACACGCCGAACTGCCCGGCAAGCGCCCGCCCATGTCCAGATGATGGGCCGTGCTGACAGCAAAGGCTACCCGTTCCCCTTCCCAAAAGATCGGCTTGACAATAAAGATGTCGGGGATGTGCATACCGCCGTCAAAGGGATCGTTGAGGATGAAAACATCGCCCG
>DAOTTR010000061.1:0-2954 GCA_034437715.1 Caldilineaceae bacterium | reverse complement strand
CGCGCCAGGGCCAGCGCCAACTCCAAGCGCGCCTTTTCGTTGGCGGTGTCGTGGAGCAAACCCAGCAGGGGTGCCGCGGCCGCTCGGTCATGCAGATTGCCCAATGTCGAAGCATAGGCCATTTGCAAGCCCTTATCGCTTTCACTCAGCAACCGCTCACGGATCAAGGGGGCGACTTCCTGAGCGCGCAGCGAGCCAATCGCACGAGCGCTGTGCGCGCGGATCGAATGATAGGGAGAATCGAGCGCCAAGAGCAGCGGTGCTACGGCCTCTTTGTCACCCATGCGCCCCAATGCCCAGGCGGCCATCGCCGAAAGCGCCAACTCGGTGCCGTTGAGCGTTTCGATCAACGCTTCGCGCAATTGCGAATCTGGCGGCATACGCGCAATCGAAATCAATGCTTCAAAGCGCACTTGAAAACGCGGATCGTGCAGGGCATCCAGCAATTCATCGACGGTCAATAAGCTTTTGGCTTTGCCCAGCCGCTCGGTTCCCAAGACGGTAGCATGTTCGTCGCGGCTATACTGATAGCGGATCAGCGAACCCATAGCCAGAAAGGGGTTGCCGCGCAAAAAGATGCCGGCAAACTGGCCAATGCCAAAGCGGTTGTCGGCGCGCATCATCTGCACAATCGGCAGGCTACAGAGCACCAACACAATACCGGAAAAGAAAAGTGGCGAATAGGCGTCCAGGGTAAAGAAGCCCCACTGACCCGAAAGACCGGCCGTCCAGTCGAGAATCCAGCCGCCCGCCAATTGACTGATGCCCCCCAGCACACCGATCCAGGCAAAGTAGAGCGCCATATAATCCGCTTTTTTCTCGGGCGGCACCACGCTCACATAGAGCAGACGGGTGGAACCGACGCCCCAGCCCATGTCGGCAATGCCTTGCACTAGGCTAATGCTGATCGCAGCGTAGAGGCTCCACGTCGAGTGGCGTGGGATGAGCAATAGCGCCAACGGAACCAAGGCGCGCAGGGATAGTCCCAAGATGATCACGGGCTTGCTGCCATAGCGATCCGCCACCCAGCCCCACATATAGCTAGTGACCAGCGTGCCAAAGAGCGTGCCCATTTGCAGCAAAACCACATTGCCGGCGCTCAGGCCCACTTCTTCGGTCATATAGAGTGGTACGAAGGAACCAACGGGCACAGTCGCCAGAATGATCACGCCGACACAGACCAGGTAGAGGAGAAAGTTACGATCTTGTATGGCTTCGCGCAGGTCGCGTTTGGGCTTGGGTGCACCGGCGGCCAAGGGTCTGGGCGCGCCCCCCGGAATAAAGGCGCTGCACCAAACCGAAACCAAACCGGTCATGACGCCTGCCGCAATCAAGATCATAAAGCTGCTCAGCTCATGGCTGCGCCCCAACACATAGCTTGCCACCCCCACCGCGCCAAAACCGGCCAGCGAGGTAAAGAAGTTATTGGTCGCCGTATATTTGCCTTGAATCGCACTGGGCACATACTCTTGCGCCCACGGAATGCGCGCCGTCTCCGAGATCGAGCGGGCAACGGCGAAACAGGCGACGATCACCGAAACGAAGAGCAATGTCCCCTGGCCGCCAAATTGGCTCTGCACCCAGGGCGTGAGCAAAAGAAAAAGCGTAAAGATTTTGCGCAGACCAAAGAAGGTGAGAAAGGTATTCTTGTAGCCAAAACGGGCCGTCCACGGCGCAATAAAAGGGGCGATCAACCCAAGAAAAGGCATGAGCGAAAAGAGAAAGCCCATCTGCCCCTTGCTCAGGCCTAATTCGCTGAGAAAGAGCGGAAAGACCGAGCCAAAAAAGGTGAATTGGACAAAGAAGGTGTTCGATGCAAAGGTTGCAATACTCCACGGGATGCCGCGCAATTTATCAATTGTGGTCGGTTCTGCACTCATCCTGCCATCCGATCATTGTTTTTGGGTGCTTACCGCAACTGTTTTGTAAAATAGAGCGCCAGGCTATCATCCACCGGCACAGCTTCACCGGGGGCTACCTGGCGACCATCGTACCAGACGCCGCGCCCATCGGGCACATAGCCGCGCAAGACATACATGCGTTGTGCCGCGCCATAATCGGGGTAGAGGCCGACCCCAATCCCAGCCACCGCCGACCGTTCGCCAATGCGCCGTTCGGCCTCGTCCATCAGGCGCGTGCCGATCTTTTGGCGGCGATAGCTGGGCAGGACATTGAAATCTGCCACCTCGGGAATGTGCTCGGTCTGAAAGGGTGGATAATCGGTCTCCCAGAGAATGGTGACATAGCCAGCAAAGTGATTATCCACCGTGGCAATCAACACCACACGCGTGCCTGCCTCTTGTTCGGCTAGATATTGGCGATATTGGCTAGCCGGTTTATGCCAGCCAATGGCATAGAAGGCCGCGGCGATGATTTCGATATCCGCGGCCTGTAACAAACGAATTTGTAGCTGAAAATCAAGCGTGTGCATAAGCTGTTAGGAATTTTCGAGAAGCATAAAGTATCGCCATAAGTTAATTAGTACGACAACGTTAAATTTCATCACATGCTGCTCTGAATAAATTCAGAGCAGCATGTGATGAATGAATTCAACACGAATTTAACGTTGTCGTAATAGTATCCTACAAGTTTATCACGGGTTGCGCGCCCTCCCAAACGAAACACTACTTGCGTGTTTTGCAACAGTTACGTATGATGAAGCGCGGCTGACAGGATTACCCCAACTATCCATAACGCAAACGATAACAGCTTTATAGGCAAGGGAGAGTGGCACGGACAATGATCACCTATTCCAAACAAATTCCTACGGTCGCCACGCCAGATGTGCTGGTCTGCGGCAGCGGATTGGCGGGCATTGGCGCAGCCGTGGCGGCGGCGCGCAGTGGTGCCCGCACCATGGTGGTGGAGCGCAACGGTTTCGCTGGCGGCTTTTTTACGGCCACCATTGGCTCGGCCTTTGATGGCTTTGTCGATGAGCGCACCGGCACACCCGT
>DAOTTR010000060.1:0-2284 GCA_034437715.1 Caldilineaceae bacterium | reverse complement strand
TTGCCATAGACCCCGGCCACACGCCAATCACAGGCCGTCGCGTCACCACCGACAATCTGGACACCAGCCGGTGCCGCCACATCGCGGATCAGCGCACCAAGTTGGATCGCCTGCTGGGTGAGGCAGGCGCGATAAGCTGCCAATGCGGGCAGCGCCGCCTCGAACTCCGCCAAGCTAGCCGGTCGACCATTGGGCCGTTTGGGGTACTCTGCCAGGCAGGCGCGCAAGTGGTCTGCCACGGCACGCTGGACCGCCTCGCCGTCGATGTCGGCTGCCCTGGCCGCCGCTAGATCGGAAGCCGCAAAGCTGATATCCAAGAGCGCCTGCTCCAGCGGGGCCAGCACAATCCCATCGCGTTCGTGATGATGACCGCCCACCCAGTCGCCGCCATGCCGCCGTCCACGATAGTCGGTCGCCTCTAGCAGGATCATATCCAGCGGCAAGTGGGTAACCAAATCCTGGATCAGACCCAGGACATAGGCTTGCACCCGAACATCACTTGGGCAAAGCGCATGTGGATACCGATCCCCCAGCGCGTTCTGTACCGTACACTCAGGGTGGAGCAAGCCCAGCCGAGTGTTGTGCAGGCAGACCGTCCAAGCGCCCAACTTCAGCCCAAAGTGATCGAGCCGACCCGCAATCTCTGCCACCCAATCGCGCTCGGTACACATCGCCGCCGTCACTGGTTGCAGTGGCGTACTCCGGTAGAACGCTGGCCGCGGCTGAAAATAGGTGACGCCATCTTCCAACAGGTGTACGCGGCGCACCGGATTGTCGGGGTAGAAGAAATAGCCAGCGTGGTAACTAACGGCCAAGAACAGGTGGCTAATCCCCAAGTCGCGACTATAGGCCAAGGTATGATCTATCCCTTTGTCGGCGAAATCCCAGGGGAAGGCGCAGAGTGCGCTGACCTCCAATGGCATGCGGGGCTCCTTGTTTAGGCTACTTGATAATGCGCAACCGCTGCCATGTCCAACTCGATCCCCAGGCCGGGGGCGTCGGGAACGTGGGCATACCCCTCCTCGATCTGGATGGGCGCGGCGATCAGATCGTCTTCACGGAAGAGGTTGCCGATCAGGTCGCAGGGGAGCGTACAACCAGCCGCCGCCGCGGCATGAACACTGCTCATGTCACGCACCCCGAGATCCATGCCTGTACCGCGCCAAGTTTGGTGACCGGCGGTGTGGGCTACAGTGGCCCAATCGACGAATTCGCGAATTGTCCCCAGCAAGTTGTAGTGATCGGCTGCTTCCATTTTCAGCGCGGCCAGCAACTCGGGCAAGCTCGTCAAGTGGAGGGCGATTGCCTGACGGATCTTGCTGCGCAATTCCACATACCAATCCAACCGTCCCTGGGGCACCGGGCTTTCTAAAGTCAAATTTCCAAACGGTTCAAGGCTGCGGGCCACCTGGAGGGCAGATTCAACATCGTAGAAGCGCTCGTTCGGATCGAGGACAATCGAGAAATCAGGGGCCACCGCCCGCACGGCGCGTACTCGCTCGACAATCGGATCACCCAGGGCGCATTTCATCTTCACCCCTTTGAAACCGAGTGTACGCGCATGTTGCACCCGGCTGGCCGTTTCTTCGGGCGTACAGCGACCCATCCAGTAATCGACCGGCACCCGATCGATCCGTCGGCCACCCAGGAGATGCCAGACCGGCACGCCCAGGTGCTTACCCAGCAAGTCGTACCAGGCCATCTCAAAGCCGTCATAAACCAGATCGCGCGCAATGGGTAGGTTGCCCGGCGGACAAGCGCGCAACGGCTGCCCGATCAGGCGACTGGCTGTGGCATGCAACAACGGCGCGAGATCGCCACGCCGCGGCTCACCCAGCCCTGTGAGACCGTTGTCGGCGTGCATAAGAATGATCCATTTGGGGAATTCCCAGAAGTTCGCCACACGCCCGCTAACCGGATCGGGCGCGCAGAGTGGATCAGAGATGCCACTGCTGTGGACGGTGTCGGGCCGCATCGGCACCACAACTTTGATAAACTCGATCTGCTCGATACGCACCGCTTGCTCCTGTTCCCTGTGCTGAGTAACGACTACGCCATCCCCACCTAACCTCCCCCAAACTGGGGGAGGAACTGTCCCGCTAGCAACGGTTCCCGCCCTGAGCCGAGGAGCGGTTGCCTCCTAGTAGATCCCGGCGTAAATAAGGTACCCTATTTTTACCATGATGTACACGAGTAACGTGCCTGATTAACTGCCGTGGTATCTACGCCCAACTGTACTAGGTGCGGGAGGGGTTAGTAGTACGACAACGTTAAATTCGTGTTG
>DAOTTR010000059.1:0-18345 GCA_034437715.1 Caldilineaceae bacterium | reverse complement strand
GGCATTGTTATTCCCTCTGGGATCTACACCGATCTGGGGGCGAAACAATTGCGCGAGATGTTATTCGACCAAACACGCGTAACAGGGCTTTTTGGCTTTGAAAATCGAAAAATGGTATTTGAAGGTGTTGATAGCCGCTTCAAATTTGTCGTATTGACCTTTCGTAAAGGCGGTCAGACGACGCATTTCCCGGCCGCCTTCATGCGGCTTGATGTACAGGAACTTGAACATTTTCCTGCTGCTGACAATTTGGCGATCAAAACTGAGTTGGTGCGCCGTCTATCACCGGATTCGCTTTCGATCATGGAATTCAAGAGTGAACTGGATGTCGGAATTGCCGAGAGAATGCTGAAGTTTCCGTTGTTAGGAGAAACTATATCTGGTCGATGGAATGTGAAACTTGCTCGCGAGTTCGATATGACTCAGAAAAGTGCAATTGAGCTAGTAGAGACAGTACCGGTGCCGAAATTACTGCCTTTATTTGAGGGCAAAATGATTTGGCAGTTTGATCATAGTTATGGTCAGCCCAAATACTGGGTAGATGAGAAGAAACTGCGCAGATATTTATATGGGACTGTAAGAGACGATAATCAAATCCTTGAATATCAGAAATACCGGCTTGTCTTTCGACGGCTGGCTGCAAGTACTAACGAAAGGACACTGGTTAGCACTGTTATTCCGCCTGCATTTCATGCGGACAATTTAGCCTCAGTCATATTGCAACCTACACAAAACTATCATCTTCAAGTACTTTTTCTAGGCGCGTTCTTCAACAGTTTGGTTCTAGACTATAATGTTCGCCAACGCGTTACGACAAACCTTAATTTTTTCTACATCTATCAACTACCCGTCCCCCGCCTCACCCAGGGCGACCGCTTCTTCGCCGCCATCGTCGAACGGGCGGCGCGGTTGATCTGCACCACACCGGAATTTGACGACCTCGCCAAAGAAGTTGGCTTGACCCCCGTAGGGGCGTTTGGCGAACGCCCGTTTAGCGAACCACAAATGGGCGTTCGCCAAACGCCCGTACAATATGGCGTCACCGAGCCATTCGCGCGCGCCCGGCTGCGCGCCGAACTGGACGGCATGATCGCCCATCTGTATGAATTGACTGAAGTCGAATTTGCCCACATCCTCAACAGCTTCCCACTCGTGCCGGAACCGGCCAAAGTGGCCGCGCAAAATGCCTATCGCGATGTGGAAAGAGGGTTGATTCAATGAGACAACGGTTGGCGCTGCAAAGCATACATATCAAGAACTTCAAGGCCATCCAGGATAGCGGTGAAATCAAACTGACGCCGTTAACGGTTCTGATTGGCAGCAACGGTTCGGGCAAGAGCAGTTTGATCGAAGCATTGGAGAGCTACCAGTCAATTGTCGCCACCGATCTCGATGGTGCCTTTCAACGCTGGCGCGGCTTTCACTATGTCCTCAACCAGGCAGTTACGCATATGCCCCAAGAACCGCGGCGCTTAACACCCACGGTTGACGAACAGACTCCAAGCGGAACCACGCGGCGCGTGCGCACCCATGAACAGCGCACCCAACCCTATCTCACTAACCCCATGGAATTGCAATTTGCCGGTTGGAGTGATCTGCACCATTACTGGGTGGGCATCGATATCACAGCGGCGCCCGGCAATGAGATGATCTTCATCCAGCGCGAACGCGTTTACCTGGACAAACGCAAACTGCTGCATCGTAATGATGATGGCACGGTCTATCAGGCTGGCAAACAACTGTCAGAACCTTGGCCGTTGCAATATCAATTGCCGGCCGGCGAATCGCTTATTTCGCCCTTTCGTCGCGACAACGCTTTAATCAAGCCACTTGCCGAGGATATTTTACGTTGGCAATTTGCTGCGCTCAACCCGCTCGACATGGGCACACCCCGCTCGCGTCGCATGACCGGTGGTGCCATTCAATTGCAGCGCGACGGTGCCAATCTGGCCGAATATTTACTCGACATTTACCAAAAAGATACCCTGGCCTTTAACGGCATTGTGGAAACCTTGCAGGAAATCCTGCCCTATGTCAAGGATTTACGTTCGACCGTTGTCGCCGATATCAACCGCTCAGTCTTCCTAGAAATGGCGGAGCAAGGCTTTCGCGTGCCGGGCTGGATGCTCTCCAGCGGTACTTTGCGCATTGTGGCGTTGCTCGCCCTGCTACGCCATCCTACGCCACCGCCGCTGATTGTCATCGAAGAGCTGGAAAACGGCCTCGATCCGCGCACCGTACATTTGCTAGTACAAGAGATCAAATATGCCATTGAAAGCGGACGTACCCAGATTATCGTCACGACCCATTCGCCTTATTTGCTTGACTTTCTATCGTTGCAGCACATTGTGCTGGTAGAACGTATCAATGGCGCGCCGGTCTTTTATCGTCCAGACAACGAAGCGGATCTGAGCGAATGGTCACAGCGCTTTGGCCCAGGTCAGCTTTACACGATGGGCAAATTACGGCGGGAGCCGCAGGAATGAAGATTGGGTTGATTGTTGAAGGTATTGCGGGCGGCACTGATGAATTAGTCTGTCGGCATCTCATTAGTTTATTGCATCCTACAGCACAGATTGAAGTAGCGCCGCTTGGCATTAAGCCAAACTTGATCAATCGGTGTGGTGACGGCGCCGCAGCTTTGCTCGCCAAAGGTTGTGAGCGCGTGATCATCCTGTGGGATTTGCATCCAGCATGGAGTGATCGACAGCCCTGCCGTAAGCAAGATCGCGATGCGATTTTTGCCACGCTGCGCGAAAAAGTTGGTCGCCTTGATCGCATCTTTCTCGTCTGTATTGAACGAGAATTGGAAACTTGGTTGATTGCCGATCGTGGTCTTTTGCAAAACGCATTTCCACGTCTACCTGCACAAGAGTTTCCCAGCATTCGCCGTCTGGAACAAGCAGACCCTAAAACCATTCTCAGCAACTATTTCCGTCGCACAACGGGAAGCCCATATAACAATAGTGAAAAGCAGGTGCGACTAGTTTGCTCAAGCATCTAATTGATTACAGGCAACTTGAGCGCAAGTGCGAAACATTTCGGCGCTTTGTGGCAAAATTATCCGGTTAACGGCGGTCACTGTCTCACTAGGCGTTAGAGGTCATTGGCTCAAACGCTTGGCAAAAGGGAAGATTAAGAAAAAAATAGGTCAAGTTTTACAAGTATAGCTTGTGGCTGCTATAATACTCTCCACACTAATTAATAGTATGCAAACAACGGCGACCCTCTATGTGTGGATTCTACAAACCGTTTTTCCTGCTTCTCCTGCTCATCATGGTGAATGCCTGTGGCGGAAATGACGCCGCCGTGAATGACCGCGCAACACCCGATCCGACCCTGCCGACACCTGTACCGCTGCTGGCTAAAGAACCATTAGCCGGCGATGTGGCTGCGATTCCAGAAGTACTGATTGTGGGCGCAGGCCAAAGCCGCGCCCGGCTAGCCGCTACCCTCAAAACGACGGATGAGAACTTGGTGCGCGTCAACCCACGGTTGCCGGACCCTGTGCCGCCGGGTACATTGGTGGTGATCCCCGTCGATCTTCATGTCGATGGGGGAACGCTTGCTTCGGTGGCCGCCGCGACTGGGCTTACTGTCGAATCACTTGCGGAATATAATCCTGATCTGACGGTCGATCAGCTGTTGGCGGCCGACACAGTGCTGGTGATGCCCACCCTTGTACTTGTCCAGCAGACAATGGCAAGAAGCGCCGTCGCTACCCAACTCCAAGTTGACGAACAGGTGCTGTTGGCAGCTAACCCTGGGTTAAGCGATGAAATCGCTAGAGGAACGCTGCTGGTCGTGCCGCCAGAGAAGAGCGAGTCAGAATAATGAAAAGAGAACATAGAACAACCTGGCGACTCTATCGACTAGTTTGCGCGATCCTCTTTGTCTTCTTGATCGGTTGGGTCTTTTGTTCACAAGTTGAAAAGGTGCGTGCGCAGAATGTCGCGGATGCAGTACCAGCCGTAGTGCGGATCAACGGCTGTGATACAGATGGTTGTGACCTTGGGTGGGGCAGCGGGGTGATCATTCATCCAAGCGGTCTAATTTTAACAGCCCGTCATGTAACTAAAGGTAATAAGGATGATCCCAACTCCGATTTTTTCAAAGATTTTATAATCGAAATGACTGAAAATTTCGGAGATACACCTACAGCGCGCTATAGAGCTAAATTAGTAGCTAGTTCTAATGCCGAAATTGACTTGGCGTTGCTATGGCTCTATTGGGATGAAGGACGTGGCAGTTCTATCTTGCCTGGTACATTGACTAGTCTACCTTTCTTGGCTATAGGCGATAGTGAGCGTATGCCTATCGGTGAAAAACTCTTTATCTGGGGCTATCCAGAGGCCGGAGGTGAAAATATCACCTACTCTTCTGTGGAATTTGGTGGATTTACAGATAATACGCATGCCACACTCAAGGGGGCAATTCTATTGGGGAAAGGCAGTAGTGGTGGACCAGTTCTGGTTGAACAAGCCAACAATTATCAGATTATCGGTGTTGTCACTCAGCGACGGGGTGATGCAGGCGAAGTTGGCATTATTCGTAGTATCAAAGAACTACGCAATCTCGACTGGACGCCTGGTACTGTCCAGGTGTGGAATGGTCCAACCCAAATTGAAAGCGATGGTGATCAGCTCCAGATTCGCACCACGCTTAATGCCATCGATTTTGACCAACGCCCAGTGCGACTGCTCGCCTACGCTTTTGACGCTGCCAACCCATCCCGCCCTTGGCCCAACACAAATTCAAAGTTGGCTTCCCGTAGTGGACAGCTTGTGATCCCCCACGAACTGACCATTGACGGTGGGCTGGTCATCAACGAGCCGGTACAATTCAGCTTTCCCTTAGCAGACATTGACGTTGCGCTAAATCAACTTGTTTTTCGAACTGTCCTGTGGGATCCAGCTAGACGATCAGTGCTATGGAGTGAAAATAGCCCTGTTGCCGTTAGAGATGTTGCAAACATTGTTCAAGTCAGCACACCGGCAATTACGAGTCAATTACCGGATGGCACGCGATCTATAACAGAATCTCTCCCAACGCAAACATGGACACCAACGGCAAGTAGTACGCCAACAGAGCCTATTACTGCTGTGGCAACACCAACGAGCGCGCCTACGGCAACAACTATCCCACCGACGCATACGCCGATAATGCCAACGTCTGCAACGTTAACACCAACTAGCGAAGCTATCAGTCTGGCGCGCGTGACAAGCCTTAGATTGAATTTACGCGCTGGGCCAGATACTTCCTATACCATTTTGGACACGCTTGGGCATGACACCGAATTGATTGTGAAGGGGCAAGCAAGTGATAGCAATTGGCTTGCTGTCCAGACCATTGATGGCACGCAAGAGGGTTGGGTATCGAAACCGCTTACCGACTTTGTTGGTTCTGCGCCTGTCATTCCAGAAGGCGATATCCCGCCTTCACCTACGCCGACCTTCACCAGATTAACAACCCCGACGCCTGACATAACAATTCCTGCGAACACGCCAACTGTAACGGCGACAGCTACAATCCTGGCTACACCAACACCGACACAAGTGAAAGCAACACTACCATCAACAAAGCCTGAATCAACACTGCCATCAACAAAGCCTGAATCAACACTGCCATCAACAAAACCAGAATCAACACTACCGCCCTAAGGATGCCTATCAATTAAAGAACTACCCTATAGAATATAATATTAGGAGGGTATATGAAGAACACTAAAAGTTTAGACCTAAGCTGGCACATTGTGGGCCTTTTATTATCCCTTGCCATAGCCATTGCTTCTTACACTGTTTCATCTATCCATATACCTAGCGTTCATGGTCAGTCTATAGATTGTTACGTTTCTCAGAATTTTCTCCCCCATGTAGCCTCAAATCGCATGGTTCCGACTTCGACTCCCGTGGAGAAGCTTTGGGAAGAGGAACCGAATGAAACCCCAAACAAAGCCACTGGACCTGTCAAAGTCGGTACAAATTACTATGGCTACCCAAATGATCAAACAGATTACTTCTATTTCGATATGACTACTAATGGTGAGATCTCAATCACACTAGAAAATCTTTCTGGAAGTGGTAGACAATTGATACTCTATTACCAGTCACCAGATAATCCTGTTGTAAGTGATGACGAAGAGCCATTCCAAATTGTCCGTGGTAACCGACCAGCAGGACGCTACCTGGTTAGAATCTATGTTGAATCTAATCACAATACGACAACACCTTATACGCTCCGCGTGAATTATCCAGTTGCTTCTGCCCAAACCGCATCACTTGAGTCTATGTCTGATCCTTTACCTAAATGTACACCAACTAATATACCGGTGATACCGACAGATACACCGATGGCAACACAAACACCTACAAGCACTAACACCGTTACACCAAGTCCTACTTCTACTCCTACAACGACAACACCAGCGATGGGATGGTGTGATAATTTCAATGATGGATTGATTGACCAGAGTAAATGGTTATTGCCAGCAGACTCAAGCCTGCTCTACGAACAAGATGGTGTGATGAATTTCCGCGTTACCCAAGCGCAGTCGCAAGCGGGAAACGTTGATCCTGTGCTCGAATCAATTCTCCTGGGTAAGCACGTTGGCGAGGTAACTTTCACAATTGCACTAGAATCCTTTATCGGTAACATTCCGGGTGCTGCCGGCCCTGCTTACTATCTTGAGGATGGACGCGAGCTTTCTGTTGATGTCGGCCCAGGGGGACCAAATGGTCCTGCCTTTGAATTTTCGCTCTGCCGCACCCCAACTTGTAAAGACTATGAGGATTACTTCCATCCGGATGGTGGCGATTTCCCTGTTGGTACCCGTGTGCCGATGAAAATGACCTGGACTGGTGAGAGCCTTAAGTTCTATATAAACGACGAACTGCGGATCGAGCCCTCAACACTTAATAATCCAATCACAGGATTTCTCTTCTCTATGTATGCTGATCCAAACAGCGCTTACCACGTAACAGTTGATGACGTGTGTGTAAAATACGCTGAACCAAGTGTGCCGACTGCTACGCCAACCGGGACACCTACGCCTACAGCGCAGGTCGGTTATAACTTCGAAACAAATATCCAAAACTGGACAACATCGGAAGGTGACTTCAAGTACACTCGTTTGGATACAACAACGCAGTATGTTTATTCAGGCGCACGAGCGCTCCGACTTACCACAGACCTGAGGTTAGATGCTGATGCAGTTCTTCGGCATACGGAAGCAGTCGTATACTTCACCCCCACGCCGCCAGAAGGCATTGCTTCGGCGGGGCCCTATAACTTGACAGGAAATTTCGTCTCATGTTTGGTGTATTTACCAGCTGGTCTAGCGCCAAGTGACAGTTCTGGAGCGTATATTAGACTTTTTGTTAAAGACGCCCAATCTCACAATCAATATGCTAATTCTGTTAACATTTCATCAGCAAACGTTAATAGCTGGTTCCCACTTGCTTTGACTGTGGGGGAAGGGGGTGGCGCTGATCCAGACTTTGATAGTACCAAGATTAATGCTCTAGGCATTCGCGTCGATTTACATGAAGGAGCTACACTTAAGTATGTCGGGCCACTTTTTATTGATCATTGTACTATCGAGTATCCATAAATTTCAGTGTGATGCCTACAGAACCAAGAGAAACTTCAGGAAGCATTTGGGTAAATGAAGTAATACAGCACAAGTAGGAGAATGCTAGAGAGTTGGTTCAATGACACAAAATGATCGCCATACCATCGTCAGCCGCGCAAACCTTATTGCTATTGTCGCATTAGTTGTAGCGCTGTTGGGTAACATTGTAGCCGGCTTCTTTCAAGATTTCTTTGAGGTTGGCCCGTTACGCCCCTGGTTGGCAGGTGTGCTTTTTGTTACCATGGTCATTTGGGGTATCTGGCTGGCACAGAACGAGTTATTATTTCCGCCGCGTGTGGTCAAGCTGCTGCCGGTCCTTTTCTGGTCGTTGGTTGGGATCACGAGCCTGTTGGGGGGTGTCGAAACCGGGCGTTCGCTCCTTCAGTTCCTTTCCCCAGTACCTGAGGTAACAGCCGAGCCCCCGGAACGTTACTGCCCAGGCGTTGCGGGGCAATCGTGTGTGCTGGTCGCTACTTTTTTCCCTGCTGATGAAGACGCCCAGCGTTTTCAGGTCGCCATGCTCACCCAACTAAGTCAGCGGTTGGAGGCTGACCCCACCAGCCAGATCACGGTTGTCCCCATTGACACCATCATTCAAACCTGGGGCGAAGCACGCTTGTTGGCTCAGGAACAGAACGCGTTAATGGTTATCTGGGGGCTGGTCGATACGAAACAAGGTAACAATGAAAGCCACGTTACCGTCCACTTTGAGGTCACTGACCAATTGGGGGTCGGTGCTGACGCTAACGTGCGCCCTTATCGCGTCCAGCCCCTCTTTTATAACCCGTTGGGCGGTGGTTGCACAGACTGTCTGGAGATTGTCGCTCTGCAACAAGCCGCCACCGTCGCCCAAACGGCAGTGGGGTTGGCCTACTACGCCCAAGATCGCCCCAAAGAAGCCGGCGAAGAGTTTCTGTCAGCGTTGGCCTGTGCAGGGGCGTTGACAGACCAGAAACTGCTGGGGCTAACTACCTTGGATTGCACGCCAACGGCTACCCCTACCGAATGGAATCCCGCCCTGTTGACCTACTACGCTGGGCGCGCCTTGAGCCAGCAGGGCGATTTCCGCCATGCGGAAACGCTGTTACAACAAGCGCTAGTGCAGAACCCGAATGACCTAGCTGTACGCGTTGGCTTGGCGGCACTCTATCAACGCTGGCTGCGTAATCCACAAGCCGAGCCAGCGCTGGCGCAACTGAAAGCGGCACAGACTTTCGGCACTGAACTGCCACGCAAAACACCAAGTGAGCTGCAGCCCGTAGTTAACTTCAATTTGGGCGTCGTGAATGAATTGCTTGGCGACTACGCCGCTGCGCTGCAACACTTTCACATTGCTAGCCAAACCTTGCCTCACTCTTATGCTGCCTTTATCGCCGCCACCCGCGTCCACAAGGCAATGGGCAATCAGCGCGATGCAGAAGATCTACTCACCCAGGCAGTTGTGCTCGAACCCGACCAGCCCTGGGCGTACCTCGAACAGGCCGTCATCAATCAGGATCGCTTCTGGTTTCCCCAACGGACGACCAATGCGATTCTGCATGAGGTCACTGCACGCTTTCCCTCGGTACCGGCTGTATACCTAACTCAAGCTGAAATCTGCATCGCATGGGGCCACTTTGCCTGCGCCGAAGCGGCCTATGCGCAAGCCGAAACCTTGCGTCCTAGTGATGGTTATCTCCATCTATTACTGGCCGATTTCTATCGTGTTACTAACCCGCCCCACGCTCACCAGAGTTGGTCAACCGCCATTCAACACTATCAACGCGCCACCACACAACTTCGCCCAAATGATCCATGGGCGCATGAAGGATTGGGATATGCGCTCTTTAACCAAAAGCGGTATGCCGAGTCACTCGCCGCCTATGATCGCGCCATCGAACTTGTCTATCTTGCTAGCTTGCCCCAGCTGTGCCAAACGCGCCGTGTTGTGGCCGAAGCCGGCGGATTCGCTACGCCTAAGTTGGAAAACTCCCGATGTAACTATGATAAACTTTAGCGCAACGGGAACTTATGGGGAGACGAATGAGTGTGTTAGGGAAGGTAGTTTTAGGAAGCGCCGATGACCCTCTATACTCATACTATTCAAGTTTCGGAGCAGACCTTTCAACGGTTGTTTCGGCAAGCGCAAGCAAAACAGACAACCGTCAATGAAGTGGCCGAGCGCACCTTGACGCGTGCTTTGCCGCCATCGCTTGATCATGTGCCGGAACGTTGGCGGGCGGATCTTCAGCAAATGCAGCGCATGAGTGATGAAATGTTGTGGCGCATCCCCCGCACTGAGTTGCCGGCAGAACGGGTTGCGCTTTATGATACACTGAGCGAAGCCAGCCAACAACGCACCCTGTCACTCACTGAACAGCAGCAGAAAGGTGAGCATAGCGTTGAGCAATCCACTCACGCTATCGGCCGAACAATTCGGTATGGCTACCGGTTCTGGTAAGTTGCAATTCGTCGTCAACGATTCGATAGATGAGCAACCAATCCGGTTGAATGTGACAATCTCTGTCGCCTACCCAATTCCCGGTCAGTGGATGACCGCGATACTTTTCCGCTAATAGCTCCTGTGCAACGCGCGCTTTGATCACCTTCTCTACTTTGGACAAATCGGCGCCCTGTCTATTTAGCCGTTTGATGTCACGCCGAAACTGGGTGGACTGGCGAATCTTGGTGGGTTGAACGGGCAAACCACTCGTGTTGACTGTCTGCTACAAAAAGAGGCGAATCGCATCGGCTGTTGTAAGTCCCATCGCTGCCAAAATGGCTTCTGCTTGTTCCTTAAATTCAGGGCTAATTCTTGCCTGCACCGTAATGTTCGCCATCGGATATTTCTGCTCATATCTTTAACATAAAACAGCCATTTGACTGCATTATACAATCAAATGGCTGCAATTTGCAATCAATTATTGGTGGCTGTTTTCTAGCTAGTATGCCTTCACCCGCGGCGTGTCAACCCAGCATAGCCCCACGCCAGCCCTAGCACAATCATGCCATAGAGCACCTGCTGGATCGCCTGGCCGACATTGCGGAAGGTGAGCATTGGGTTGAGCATGGTGAAGATCCGCACGCCGCAGATGCTGCCGGTATTGCAGCCTAAATGCTATAAATCGAGTACCAGGCGCAAGCTATGATCGATTTCATCCATCATCTGGCGTGGCAATTGGGTAACAAGTTCTTCTAGCCAGATTTTGTTGATTGCTGTAAGCTGTGTTGCATTAATCACCGAATCTTTGGCTAACCCCGATTGTTCCTTTGGTAGAAATAGGTTACCGGGTAGCTCTGCGTACTTTAGGTTGGAGGTCAACGACAAAATAAGCACAGTCGCCAGATGACTCCGATTGAAGTGATCATCTTGCACAATGAGCACTGGGCGACGATAGCCTGGCCCAGAACCACGCGGTTCCCCCAAATCGGCCCACCAGATTTCGCCACGGCGTGGGGTTACCATTCGACCTCTGTTAGGTTCTGGCGCGTGATCCTTGCAATCTCTTCTGGCAGCTCTGTATCGAGTTCAGCGCAGACCGCGTTGATTCTGGCGGTCAGGTCATCTTGCTGTCGAGACGTAATAAATTCGCGCAGTGCTGTCGCATAGAGTTCGCTACGACTCATGCCGGCATTCTTAGCGAACTCATCGGCTAGTATAAAAAGGTCATCTGGAAGTGAAATCGCTGTTTTCATAGAGTAAAGTATAACTCAGTATAACCAGATGTCAACTGCGTATATTTCAGAGGATAATTATCCGCGCTGCGTCAACCCAGCATAGCCCCACGCCAGCGCCAGCACAATCACGCCATAGACCACCTGCTGGAGCCTGGCCGATATTGAAGCTAACAATCGTTTGGCGTTTTAGGCTATTGTGATAGTGCGTATTCCTGGATTAAAACATCGACAGGAATGTTTAGTCCCTCGTGCAAGCGACGAATCATCGGTAAGGTAAGTCGCCGGCGCTTTTCCATAATGTCCCAGACGCGCTGACGTGTGCCGATAAAAGGTTCTAAATCTTTACGAGTCAACTCACGCGCCTCGAGTACGAATTCAATCATGGCAATGGGATCAGCAGAAGCTTGAACTGGATAATTGGCTGCTTCATAGGCTTCTACCAGCGACGAAAGCAGCGCATAGCGGTTGCCGTCCGGCGTGCCAGGCTCCACCCGACCGATCAGGCTGTCGAGCTCTGCCAAAGCAACTTCGTAATCAGCCGCGGTTTGGATCGGTCGGATCATCACAGGTTCAGACAATTGTTGCATCAATGCGATCATAGTCGGCATGGGTCCCTATAAAACGAACATATACATCTTGAAATCGATATTCGATCTTGACAATTAGGCGGTAATTGTTGCCACCAATGTTGAAGACGACTCGGTTATCAGGCAGGATATCGGCTGTACGATAATCTCGCTTGACATCGGCTGGAGAAGCCCATTCTGCCTGCCGCACATAATCATGCCAGCGTTTTAAGGGTTGTTCCGCTTGGGGATGCGTTTCCCAATAATCTCTTAATCGCTTTTTTGTCAAGATGCGCATGATAGAATGTCTCCATTTTGGAGACATTCTATCATGCGCCAAGTGAGTTGTCAATCAGTTCCAGATATGTATATTTCAGAGGATAATCACCCCCGGCGCGTCAACCCAGCATAGCCCCACGCCAGCCCTAGCACAATCATGCCATAGACCACCTGCTGGATCGCCTGGCCGACAGTGAGAAAGGTGAGCGCCGCCCATGCCGCCAAAGGTGGAGGTGCCGCCGATCTCAATGACGCCAGCAATGATAATAAAAAAGCGGGGTAGTTGGAAGTCGGCAGATCTTGTGGCTGTCACGGCTACAGATCAACAAGCCAATTCTCAATTTGCAAACCCACTACTGCCTGAAAATCTCTGTCAGTTGTTAGAAGGATCAGATCATACCTCAAGGCCATGGCTGCGATCAACGCATCAAAACTCGCTAATTGCCAACCGGTTTTTCTCAGAGCAAGCTGTAGATCTACGGCCAGTTCTGCATCACTGGCATCCAGTGCATAAGCTGTGAATCGTGGCCGTAATCGTTGCCATTCCTCAAGGATTGCTTTGGCTCTGGGCAAGATGCCAATGCCGAACTTGGTTTCTGTCATGACCGGCACACAGAGGGCAAATGTATCCCCTGCTTCGCGCCGCTCAATGATTTTAGTACGCAATGGATGACCTACCGTTACCAGTGGTGAAGCATGGTTGGTATCCAGCAAGTACTGCGCCATCGGTTACGCTCGCCCTTCTGCGATATCGTTTAAGCGATTGATCTGCTTCAGTTCCTCTTCTGCCGCGGCCCAATCTTGTGTCCAGGTTTTTACATCAAACTGTGGATCAGTTGGGCCATTGCGCAATGCATCGGCTAGAGACCCTTGCGGTGGTGTGATCATCGCAGGGTTCGGCGGTGTAGACTTAATCCGCGCAACCACCTCAGCTACCGTAGGCAGTTGATCGTCTTCAAACGCGAGCGAGAGAATATCAACCACTACCTGTTCTGGGGTACGTTGACGCTTTTGGGCTTCATCTTTTAGTTTATGTTCAAGTGTATAGGATAGATCGATCACTAAGGCCATACCGTTTGCGTCTCCTTGAAATTTACGCATTTAGCGGCGTAGTGAATAAAAAATTTGCTACTACACAACTTGCTAAACTGAGTTCAATTTGAAAACCGGAGTTTCGCAATAGCGTGCCGGGGACTGACCAGAAAAAGTTCTCAGTGCAGGTTTACGGTTGGTCAGTCCCCGGCACGCTGACAATTGTTTCACCAAACTCCGGTTTTCATTCTGATTTGAGTATAAACTACTTGCTAAACAACGCGGCGTGACTACCTGTTCTGGCAAGTTGCAATTCGTCATCAACCACCCGATAATCCTTTTGTATTTTTATTATACTCAAAAGTATTATACTTTCAAGTATAATACAGAAATTAATATTGAGGGCGGTGGGCATCAAGTTGACTACACAGAGGATTAGCATACCATGGATAATATCTCTACCAAGCTCCGGCGCCTTCACCCCCGGCGTGTCAACCCAGCATAGCCCCATGCCAGCCCTAGCACAATCACGCCATAGACCACCTGCTGGATCGCCTGGCCGACATTGAGAAAGGTGAGCATCGAGTTGAGTACACTGAGGATCAGGGCACCCAGAATGGTGCCACTGTAACCACCCATGCCGCCAAAGGTCGAGGTGCCGCCGATCACGACGGCAGCAATTGATGGCAGCAGAAAGGCACTTGCCAGTTGCAGATCCACCATGCCGGTACGCCCGCCCAGCAAAATGCCGCCAATCGAGCCAAGCACGCCAGCCGCGGCATAGGCACTAATTCGCACTTGCCAGACCCGCACCCCGGCTAGGCGCACTGCGACCTCGTTATCACCAATCGCGTAGATCAGCCGCCCCCATCCCGTGCGCCGCAGCAGCCAGATCAGAATGACGGCCACCCCGATCCAAACCACCACACTATAGGGAATGCGATTGCCAAAAAAGGAGCCGCCACCCAACAGGCGAATAAAGTCGGCGACTTGGGTCGAGCCTTGCAGGATCGTCTGCGTCCAGCCCGTAAAGAGCCCCAGCAAAATTGCCGACATGGCCAGCGTCATGATCAACGGGTTGACGCGGAAGACAGCCACGCCCACACCATTGGCGATGCCCACAATCAGCCCCACCACCAGCCCGGCTAGGATCGCAACAGCCGCCCCATTCGGTGATTGATTGGCGGCAACATAGGCCGAAGCCGTAGCAATCATAGTAATGGAAAGGTCGATGCCGCCGGTGAGGAGCAGAATCGTCTGGGCCCCGGCCAGAATGCCCAAGGGGGCAGCTTGGAGCAGCATATTGCGTACCCCACTCACCGACAGGTAATTCGGTTGGATTGTTCCGGTGATCAGAAAAAGGATGATCAGCACCCCGCTCAAGACAAGCGTTGGGCTCTCGGCGACAAAATGCTGTATACGCGCAGCCAGGCCAGATGTGCGCTTGGGCTTCTCGGTTGGTGCAGGCAGGGTTGACTGGCTCATGCGGCGCGCTCCCGTGACAAAGTAACCAACCCACCGATCATCATGACCCCCGCAATCAAAACGCCCTGAATCACCTGGGCACTGTTGGCATTGATCCCCATTGCCGTCAAAATCGGATTGAGCATGATCAGGATAACCGATGTCGCCACCACGCCCAGCACCGAACCGCTGCCGCCGGTGAGCGCCACCCCGCCCAGCACAATCGCGGCGACGCTGTTCAACGTGGCATTGGCCCCGACACTAAAGCGCGGATCACCGGTGCCGGTGATAGCGATGGTGGCCAACCCAGCCAACGCCGCCATGGCGCCGCCTAGCGCATAGGACGCAATCTTGGCCTGGCGGATGTCAAGGCCGGCCAACCGCGCGGCGACACTGCTGCTGCCAATCGCATAGATCGCCAAACCCAGGCGGGTACGCCGCGAAAAGAGAAAGACGGCGATCGCGGGAATCAGCATCATCAGGATCGGCACAAGATACGAACCGCCAATGCCAGAGGTTGAGCCGGTGAACAACCAGCGAAACGCCGGCGCAGTGCCACCGCCCGGTGAGGGCAAAATCCATAACGCCAGCCCAGACCAAATATAGCTTGTCGCCAAGGTCACCACAATGTCGGGCACGCCGGAGATGGTGATTACGTAAGCGGTCAACGCGTTGAGCGCGCTGACGAAGAGGATCACTGCCAAGGCGACAAGTAGCACCATGCCGATGGGCTGATCAACCATAAAGCGGGCAGCGATGACGTTGCTGAGCAGCAGCAGCGCGCCCAATGACAGATCGATCCCGCCGGCGATGACAATGATCGCCTGGGCCATTGCCAAATAGACCAGCGGCAGACTGTTCTTGCTGATCGACGACATCTGGAATGCGCCGAACTTTGGGATGAGGGTGGCGTACCAGAAGAGGAGGACGCCCAGCAACAGCCACACCCCGATCGCCCAGCCATTGCGCGCCAACAAGCGCTGCCATGCACTGCTACGATGGGCTGGCTTGGCCTCGATCAAAATAGCACTTGTCATGCGGAAATCTCCAATCCATGCGCGGCGGTCAACAAGGATGACTCGGTGGCGGTGGCGGCATCTTGTTCATCGACAATCTGTCCCCCGTGCATGATGATCACGCGATCACAAACCAGGGGAATTTCGGCCAACTCACTCGTATAAAGCAGGATCGCCGCGCCATTGGCGGCTAATTCGCGCAGCAGTGCATAAATTTCACGCTTGGTTTGGATGTCAATGCCGCGCGTCGGATCGAAGCAGAGCAGTGTGCGAAAGCCAGCCACGAGCCAACGCCCGATCACCACCTTTTGTTGATTGCCACCAGAGAGCCGACGTACCTGCGACGCGGCTCGCGTGTCAATCGACAAACGGTCAATGGCACTACCGACGCGCTGGGGTTCATCCCCCGGCACGCGCCACCACTGACTGATGCGGCTGAAGAGGGGCACCGCCAGGTTTTGCCGTACAGGCAAATTAGGCAGGAGCGCAATCAGTCGATCGCCTGGCACCAACACTACGCCATCGCCCACTGCGTCGTAGGGCGAACGGAAGTGACGGGGTTGACCACCAACCAGGATCTCGCCGGCGCTTGGCTGCCGCTCACCGGCGAGCAGATCGAAGAGACGATCTTGGCCTTGGCCTTCCAGGGCAACCAGGCCAAGCACTTCGCCTTTGCGTACTGTCAGTGAGACATTACGTACCACGGCGCGCGAACTGAGCGCACGCGCCTCTAGCGCAATCTCGCCATGCTCAAGGCGCAGGCGCTGCTCCGGGGCAACCGGGGCCACCGGCGCACCGAGCATTGCTTCCACCAGTTGATGTTCGTTAACCGTGGCTGTTTCCAGTACCGTCACGTTGCGTCCATCGCGCAGAATGGTGGCGCGGTCGCAGATACGCATTACTTCGGCCAGCCGGTGGGTGATCAGCACGGCGGCACGGCCTTGGGCCTTCCACTCGGTGAGCAGTGCAAAGATGCGCTCGGCCTGATCTGCCGTGAGCGCTGCGGTGATCTCATCGAGCAGCAGCACTTGGGGATCGCGCGCCAGGGCACGCGCCAGATCGACCATGCGCAACGAATCCAACGGCAGTTCGCGCACCAGGGCCGCCAGATCGAGGTGGCCGAGGTCAAAGCGTTCCAGCCAGCGGCGGAAGGTTGCGCCATCGATCTGGCTCAGGCGGAGATTTTCGACGACAGTGAGATCGGGGATCAGGGCCGGGTCTTGAAAAACGGTAGCGATGCCGGCGTTGATGGCGTCTGCCGGTGAACGGAAGCGCATGGCTCGCCCGGCCACCAATACCTGACCCCTATCGGCCGATTGGACGCCGGCCAAAATTTTGACAAGCGTGCTTTTGCCAGCCCCGTTGGCACCCAGCAGTGCATGGATCTCGCCGGGGCGCACGGTAAAATCAACGGTTTTCAGCGCCACAACGGGCCCATAGGCCTTGGCAATACTGGTAGTCTTCAGCAGATCTTGCGAGGTATTCATGAATTGTAGCTAGAAATTACAGGGTAGATAGGTACAATAATAGGGAACGTTGTGTCTGGGGGTGCTCTTCAGTAACAATTGTCAATTGACAATTGACAATTGTTACTGTGTTTGGCTGCTTATTCGCCTGGGCCTTTACAGGCAGAGACATCGGCGCTGCCGCTGTAGCTGGTGTAGGGCTCAATGTTGACGTAGGTGCTCCAGCCCGGTTGCTGATCTGGGGCGTAGAGCGTTTGCAGCCTGGCCGGGTCGTCGGTGGAGAAGACAGTCGGCGTGAGTAAGGTTTCCTGGGGCGGATTCTGGCCGGTCAAGGCATCGAGCGCAATCGACAAGCCAACTGCGCCGATGGCCGGTGGATTGGTCACGGCTGCGCCCACCAATCCCTCATCAGCCAGATCGAGCAACTGCCCGATAAAGCCATTGTTGTCCGCGCCGACAATTGGCACAAAGGGCACATTGGCAGTTTGGAACTGTTCTACGACCGTGTAGTCGGTGCCGGAGGTCCAGATGCCGTTGATCTCTTGCGTCGAGATCAGGTCAAGCGCCTGCTGTGCACCGGTGGAGGGATCCCAACCGGTGAAGGTTTCGGCCACGACCGTAATGTCGGGATACTTTTCCAGCGCGGCCAGGAAGCCGTTGTGGCGGTCGGTATCGGCGGGAACACCGTCGATGCCGCGCATTTCCACCACGTTACCCGCACCGCCCAACTTCTCGAACAACCATTCGGCACCCACCTGCGCATAGGCCGTCTGGTCGTTGGTCACCACATAGGCACCTGCGGCCGTGACCGCCTGATCGACCGCCACTACGACGATGCCCTGCGCAATCGCTGCCTCGCTCACCGCATTCAGCCCTTCGCGATCGGTCGGGTTGAGGATAATCGCATCGACGCCTTGGGAAATGAGCCCTTCGAGATCGGCGATCTGCTCGGTTGGGCCGCCGTTGCGGTTGACCACCACAACGCTATCGACCAATCCGCTCGCCGTCGCCTCGGCCTTGATCGCGCAGATCATCTGCTCGCGCCAGCCATTGCCAACGAGCGTATTGCTCACGCCGATGACAAAACCGCCTTCCGCGGCTGGGGCTTCGGTGGCACTAGCCGGGGCGCTGTCGCTCGTAGGCGGGGCAACACAGGCGCCGGTAACGAGGGTAAAGGTCAACAACAAACCAAGAATTAGCCATAGTTTTGATTGGTGCTTCATGCGCTTCTCCTC
>DAOTTR010000058.1:0-3843 GCA_034437715.1 Caldilineaceae bacterium | reverse complement strand
GATGGCTGTTCGCTTTGGCAGCGTTTTAGCCAAGTGGTCTTGCCGCTGGGGCTGCCGGGCATTGCGGTGACGGCGATCTTCACCTTTATCTATTCGTGGAATGAATTTCTCTACGCGTCGATGCTCACCTCGGTCACGGCCAAGACGCTGCCGGTGGTCATCTCTGGCTATATGTCGGATAAATTTTTGCGCTGGGGCGAGATGTCGGCGCTCGGCTCGTTGATGATTTTGCCGGTGATGATCTTTGCCGCCTTTACCCAACGTTATCTGGTGCGCGGTTTGACATTTGGGGCAGTGAAAGAGTAAAAAGAGTGTAGGGATGCGTCATTCAAGAAGGGGGTGCAGATGCCGGCGGTGAATGTAATGATCGAAATGACTGTAGACAAGCTGCTAAACGCGGTTGCAGATCTGGATGAAGAGGGGCTAGCTGTGTTTGAAGCTGGTTTTGAACAAATCTGGCTACAACGCAATGGAAGTATCGATACAATGGCAGCTCAAATGGTGGAAAAGCATCGGTTGCCCCCTCGATCAACAGGCACGTGTATGCGAATTATTGTGGAAAAATCGGGAAGAAGGTTTGACAGCGCTTGAAGAGGAGGAATTGGATGCGTACATGAACCAAATGGATCAAGCCCTGGAAGCAACCGCAGAAGAGATGTTGAAGTTAGCCGAAGGCCGTGAACAAAATCAACCGGATAGGTAGCTCAGTAAGAAATTTTCTTCTATGGCTCAGATTCAATACAAAAACATACAAAAACAATTTGGCTCGGTGGTTGCGCTTCAGCCGCTAACCCTGAGCATTGCCGATAAAGAATTTGTCACCTTGGTCGGGCCTAGTGGCTGTGGCAAATCGACCACGCTGAATATCACCGCGGGATTGGAAGATCCCAGCGGCGGTGAACTGTATATCGATGGCCGCATGGTCAACGCGACCCCGCCCGGCGAGCGCGATATTGCCATGGTCTTTCAAAGCTACGCCCTCTATCCGCACAAAACAGTGCGCGAGAATATCGGCTTTGGGCTCAAAGTGCGCAAGATGCCCAAGCCAGAGATCGCCAAACGGGTCCAAGAAGCGGCCACCTTGCTAGGCATTGCCGATCTACTCGACCGTAAGCCGCGCGAACTCAGCGGCGGCCAACGGCAACGGGTCGCGCTTGGGCGCGCCATCACACGCAACCCCAAGGTCTTTCTGCTGGATGAGCCGCTGAGCAACCTGGATGCGAAGCTGCGCGTGCAGATGCGCGCCGAACTCAAATTACTCTTCAAGCGCGTCGAGGGCACCGTCCTCTATGTGACCCATGATCAGGCCGAAGCGATGACCATGAGTGATCGCGTCGTCGTGATGAATCATGGCGTTGTGCAACAGGTCGGTACGCCGCTCGAAGTGTATAATCTGCCCAACAATGATTTTGTCGCAGGCTTTCTGGGCAGCCCCGCCATGAATTTTATTCCGTGCCAGGTGCAACAAAGCGGCGACACTGTAACAGTCACCGGCGACGGGCTGCGCTGGGAAATGGCGCTAGGTAAAACCGGATCAGCCAGCGAACGCGTTATCAAAAATCGGGACAAGCTCACCGGCAAGCTGATCCTGGGCATTCGGCCCGAAGATGCCACACTGGGGACAACCGATGTCAACACCTCATCGACGATTCCCTGCCGCATTACACTAGTCGAACACATGGGCGCGACCAATGCTTTTATTCTGCAAGCCGGTGCTCATCAACTCACTGTCACCACGCCCGCCGATTTCTATCTACCACCGGGCAGCAACACGGCGATCAGCATCAATCCGACGAAGGTTCACTTTTTCCAAGCAGATGGCGGCAAGAATGTAACACTGTAGCAAGACAGCAGACACGCGACAGCAGACACGCGAACTCTTGTCTCCTTGTCGCGTGGTCTCCCCTACGGCCTCCCAAAGCGTGCCGTATAGCGTTCCCAGACACCCGCTGGCAGTGGCGTGCTGGCGGCCCAGACATTGGCTTCGAGTTGTTCCACATTCAAGCTACCCAGGGGATTGCCGTGGATGCGATCTTCGCGCAGACAAAACTGGATCGCTAGTTGCAACAAGTTGATATCTTCTTCCAGAGACCACTGGCGAATCGTATTGGCGGCGTCAACGTCTGGATCCTTCTGGTAGCGGCCCTTGGCGCGCGCCTCGTCAATGTCAATCCCCGTCAGCAGACCGCGCAGAATCGACCAGCCATTCATGATACCCAAGCCTGCCGCCGTGGCCGCAGGCAACAATTCATCGGCGGCGGTTTGGCGAATCAAATTATAGTTGTTGAAGCAGAGCAGAAAATCAACATCGCCCGTGGCAATTGCTTGCAGGTGAAAGTCGTGTTGGCGCATACCATAACCCACGTTGCTCACCAAGCCACGCGTCTTAAGCCGCAACATGCCTTCAAGCGTGCCGCCTTTGGCCAGCGTCGGTTCGATCTGTACCGGATCATGGATCAACATGCCATCAAAGTAGTCAGTGCCCAAAATTGCCAGCTGATCTTCCACATCGACGATCACACGTTCTGCCGAGTAGTCCGGCGTGCCTTCGCCATAGAAGCCCCATTGCGCCGCCGAATGGCAACAGAGTCGCCCAGTGATAATCATATCCTCACGCCGGATTTCACGCAGTGCCAGCCCCAGTTTGCGCAGCGAATCGCCATAGCAACGGGCACAGTCGAAGTGATTCACGCCCAAGCTGATGGCATGTTTGATCAGCGCCACGGCCTCTTCGTCGGTCACAAAACCAAAATTATTGCCAAAGCCTTGGGTGCCAAAGGGAATGACCGGAATCGTCAGGCCAGTCTTGCCCAAACGGCGACGGGGCAGGGGAGCTAGAGTCGTCATAGTGGTTCCTCTTTTCTTGTAGAATCGTGTTGCATCGCGCGCTACCAAGCAGTCCAGCCGCCATCCACCAGCAGATTATGCCCGATCACATACGCGCCGGCGTCGGAGGCCAGAAATACCACCGCGCCTTTGAGATCGGTACTGTTGCCCATGCGCCCTAGCGGCACTTTGGCGCGAAAATTTCGGGCAAATTCGGAGTTAATCGTGTCACCCGGGAAGCCGCCCGGCGAGATACAGTTGACGCGTACGCCCTTGGCCGCCCATGCCACCGCCAGCGTGCGCGTTAGATTGACGATGCCGCCCTTGATCGCGCCATAAGCCGCCGAGGCGTTGACCGGCATTCCCGACGGATACATCCCAACATCGGTTCCCACCACACCATAGATTGAGCCGATGTTGATAATCGAGCCGCTACCCTGATCTAGCATGGGCAAGGCAGCGGCTTGGGCACAATAAAACGCGCCACTCAGACCAGCATCGAGCCAGGTGCGCCATTCTGCGGGGTCAAGCAGTTCGGGCGGGGCAGGCACGCCGCGTGCATACGCGTTGTTGACCAAGATATCCAGCCTTCCAAAGTGTTCTAATGTGGCAGACACCAGCGCCTTGGCCGAGGCCGGATCGGTAACATCCAGTGGCAAGGCCAACGCAGCGAAGCCCTGCGCACTCAACTCAGCGGCCCACGCCTGACAATTGGCCAGGGTGCGCGAGGCGATTACGACTTTGGCCCCGGCTTCGGCCAGGGCCTTGCTAAGTTGCTTGCCGAGCAACCCTGCACCGCCCGTAATAATTGCCACACGGCCAGTCAAATCAAAGAGTTGTTGCACCGTGCGCTCATGGTTGACTGTCATCAGGTTTCCTCTGTTTTATGGGCGTAATCTGGCCCAGTGGATATCCAACGCTGTGGCCGTGCCTGCATAATACATCACCAGCACGTCGCCATCGGGCAAAACCTCGGCATAGGGCAGGCCAAAGCTCCACAAGCCCATCTCGGCCAGC
>DAOTTR010000057.1:0-2923 GCA_034437715.1 Caldilineaceae bacterium | reverse complement strand
GAACGGGCGACTGCAAGCCGCCCCTACTGGATACTTTATTCTTTCTACTGTCCTTAGGGTCTGTCCAGAAATAAAATAGTGAATTTACGTGATGTTACCCAAGTAAATCTGTCTAAAATCATCCATGTTATTCTTGGACAGACACTTAGGCCGCTCTGTACTAGTGGATTGTAACGTAAATTTTGCTCGGTAGGCTGGTCGGCACTTAAATTTCATTTACGGCCCGTTCAATGAGACGACGCGCCAGCGTTTGGGTGCCCGTGTGCTCATAATAATTCGTTGTCATATCCAAGAAGGCGGCCAGATAATCGAGCTTGCGATCGCTTACATCGACAAAACGCGACAGGCTGTCGGCAATTTTATCCTGGGTGAGATTGCTTTTTTGCACCAAATCACTCATCCAGCCGCTCGTTGCGCTGAAATTCTCTGTGATCAATTTCATTTTGTCATTGGTCGTTGCGCCGGGCAGATAGTCGCTGATGCCCCGATAGAGTTTGTTCTCTTCTAGTTCTTTCGGTGTGGCTCCCTTGAGGACATCACTGACTTTGCCCAAAAAGTCCGGCCCCAGCGGAATTATGCCATCGATAGCAATCAGCGCGGCCATGCGGATGAGCGATTCCTTGCTATAGACACCAAGTGCCTTGACAAAATCACTGATGCTGTCGCCGGGAATGCCGTTGATCAAACAGAAGGCGGCTAACTCGGTGACCAGTTTGAGGCTCAAGTCCAGCGCCTGCAATTTGTCGGCTTTGGGCGTGAAGCGGTTCAAAAAGGAGAGCCAGCGAATTTGTTCGCCCACGGTGTTGGCCAATGCCAACTTGGCCAAGGCGCTGTCGATATTGTCTACTGTGCCGTAGAGCCAGAGGGCGCGTTGATAGCCTTGTTTTTTGTCATTGTAAAGTTCAATGGCGCGCTCACCGATCTTCTTGACTAGGGCTGGATCTTTTTCGCCGCTCACGGCGCGAATCGTGTTCTCGAATCCAACTAAGTTTTGCCATTCACCCGGCGCGACAAAGTCCAGGGCGTGCAAGACGCGTGTCGTGATGTTACTGGTGGGCAGATCATCGATCAGTTCATAAATGGTTGTCATAAAGACTGCCTTTCTTCAATAGGAAAACTAGGGAGACTCATCTGGGTCAGTGTGCGCGAAGGCAAGGGTAGAAAGCGCAAACGCACAGCTAACAGTGCGGCGGATGAGTATACGTCGATAATGGTCGTGGTTCTCGATGGTACGTCGCTGACCCTATTCGAGACCGGCCAAGCCGTCTAGATCAAAAGCGGCCAACCACTCTGCGCGCTCCTCTTCTGCGAAATCTGCGCTGGTCGAGCGGACTTGCACTTGAAAGCGGTCGGCGACCAGGATGCCGGTGCCGTTGCTGCCAATCGCGATGGCAGGATAATCGGCAACTTTGTCTGTGCTGTCCGTATACTTGGCTGCGGCATCTGGGTTGCTCACGGTATCAAAAATCGCAAGCGTGGCGACATCGTCACCGTCATCGCGCAAGATCGCCTCGGCGAAGCCCTGCTTTTCCTGCGTATAGACGATGGTAAACTGATCGTGTGACTGGGGAAAGAACTTGTTGAATTCACCGCCGGCCAATGCTTCCTGGTCGGTTGCTGGTTGGCCTTGGCTCGCTTCTTGTGCTGCGGACCATTGGGATTGCTCGACTGGCGAGCAGGCCACCAAGTAGAGCATTGTGCAAAGTAAGCACAGGTGAAGAAAGCGGACAATGCGGGACGACTGTAAATGTTTACTTGTCATAGTGAAATACCTCTGGCTCTACTAAAGAGAATGGCTGTTTTGTAGAGGTTGTTATTTATCTACAAACAGGATGCAAACCCTGAATTCGCCTCAACTAAATTCCTCGCGCAAAAATCGAATTTCAAAGTCCATAAATTCAATAAATCGGTTACGCGTGGAGACGCTCTTCAAGGGCTTATTGTTAACTGTGGAATTATCTAGATCTGGCTAATGAGCCTAACCCTTACCCACATCTTTGGGTAGCAGGGAGGGCGCGCGTGCCGGGGACGGCCCAAAAACAGAGCATAGTGCCGTCATGCCGCTGGGCCGTCCCCGGCACGCCTTGCCTACTGTCAACTTGTGGGTAAAGGGTAGCAAACTGGGGGAGGTAGCAAGCAATTTGTCTATACAGCGTATCAAAACTTTCGAGTACAGATATCTGTCATATATGTGTACTCGAAAGTGATTTGCTGCTCTATTAAGGAACTGATAAGGCTGTTGTAAATAAATATCTACGCGGCATTTCGGGAAAGGGCCACACCCATTTTTTACGCTGGGTGTAGCCCTTTCCCGAAATGCGTTCAGCCATCCGGTTTTTTAGAATGGCCTAACGGCTTACGCGGTTGGCTGCTTGGATAGCCGTCCGACGCCCAGGGTTAGCGCGGCCCCGATTAACAGGAGCATGATCACCCAAGGCACACCCTGGCTGAAATCGCTGCCTGTGCCGGGCAGGGCCGCGGGTGCGGCGACAGTATCAGACATGGGTTGCGACGGTTCGATCGCGGCGGCTGCGGGTACGGCTGGTGTCGCCGTTGGCTCTAGTACACCCGTCGCCGTTGGTGCTGCCGTGTTCGTGGCGGTGGGCGCGGGTGTATTGGTGGGCGCGGGTTCCAGTACAGTAACCGAAACAGGCTCCGATTCGGCCACGATGGCATCATTTTCAACCAACTGTGCGGTGATGGTGTAGGTGCCTGCACTGGCAAAGCCAATGGTTGTGCGCCAGCCGCCGTCTGGCGCACTGACGGCACCACCCACTACGCGGCCATTGATCGCAACGCGTACCCTGGCGCTGCCGGCAGCGGTGCCCTGTAGACGGAAGGTTTCGCCGGGCAGAATTTCTTCGGGAATACTCTCCAGATCCACAATGGGAGGCGCAACCGTGGGGGTAGCGGTGGCGGTGGG
>DAOTTR010000056.1:0-2621 GCA_034437715.1 Caldilineaceae bacterium | reverse complement strand
ACGATGTTGTTGTTGTTTGTTCAATCTATCTTATTTTCGGCGATTCGTGGTCTTGACATCGGGGCCAACTATACTTAATGGCGTGACTCGTGACGACTGCTACATGGGTAATCCCATTGTCGGCCAACCATCTAATAAAGGAACCAACTTTGTTTTTGTAGAAGGATAGGGTAGAGGCTGTCAGTCGGCGTGACTGGCAATCCAAGAGGAACAATTCAAGCGCATCAAGTAGGCTGAAGTTTTGCATAAAGCACTTATCACCAGACAAAGAAAAAGCCCCTAACCCAATGGATTAGAGGCTTCTACCTTACTGCATTTCTCTCTGGAATAAGTACACTTCGTAAGCGGGCGACGAGACTCGAACTCGTGATAAGTGCTTGGGAAGCACGTGTGTTACCGCTACACTACGCCCGCAGGTATGACTAGGAAAGTATAAGCAGTTCAGGGGTAATTGTCAAATTAGAGGGTGTCTTTAGCCCGAAATTCTACCAACTGTCAGGGACGATAGTCGCCATCTTCATTACAGCGGATTATTTGCTTAAGGGGGTGGTCATTCTGACGACTGTAGTTTCGCTAACCAAGTGGCTCCCGTCTGCCACAAGTCGAATGACTGACCGCGTGCTTGGGCGGCATTGATGAGCGCTGGGGATTGGCCAACGGCGGCGGCGGCAATTGGCTCACCAATCCATGTCTGATACCATTTTGAATGATTGAGCTGAGGATCAAGCCGATTTAGTGCGTCAAGCTCGATTGCACGTTCAACATCACCTGATTCTGCCAACAAAACAGCAATGATAGATAATACACCGGAAACGGCGCTGAAATCTGGCAGTTCCAGACCGATACGCAAGGCTTGAAAAAGTGTTCTTTGGCTTGGGTAGGTCGTCTCTTTTCCAGGCATAGTACAATCCCTGCTGTAACAACTGGCGGGCCAGGTCCAGTGGTCCTTTTGTGCGCATAAAAAGCGCGGGCTGATCAGCCCGCGCTTTTTGTACAAGTAATCCAAGGGTAATGAACCGAAAAATTAACCAGTACTTGCCCCAATAAAGTTTGCCAGATCGGCGCTGAGTTGGGCGAGCGAGGGTTCATGCACATACATCATGTGCCCTGCTTCATAATAGGTCATGACCATGTTGGCGCGCAGGGTCGGATCAAGCGCCAAGTGATTCATGGTATATTCTGTTGCAAAATAGGGTGTGGCTAGATCATAATAGCCGTTGGCCACCAGCACACGCAAAAATGGATTTTTGCTCATGGCCTCGCGCAAGGTTTCGGCGACATTTACATACTGATTTTGATGCTTGCTATAATCCCACTGTTCATAGAGCCCACTGAGAATTTCGTAGGCAATGTCGCTTTCAAAATGCAATTGGTTGCGTACATAGTCATTCAAGGTTGCTGTATAGGAGCCCTGAATCGCCGAATAGCTGGGATCGTGTTCAAAGGTTTCGCCAGCGGTGTCGCGATCAATGCCTTGAAAGCGCGTGTCCAACCGGCCCACTGTGCGCCGCTGGTCGCGCAGCAGTTCTTTGACGAAGCGATGAATATGAATGCGTAGATTGGTCTGCTCGATATAGCGTTCGGATAGCCCTGTATACGCAGCTAACTGTTGTACAATTTGCTGGCGTTCTGGCGCGGGCAGCGCATCGCCTTTCATCAGCGCCAACGTATAAGCGTGCAGGGCAAACTGTTCCACTTCTTCAAGCCATGCCCGCAGCGTCTGACCCGGATTGAGCGTGACTTGGCCATGATAGAGCGCGGTGGCGGCATAAGTTGGTAGAAAGAGAATAAACGGCAGATCATTGCCCAGATCAAAGCGCGCGGTCTGAAAATTCAAGATGACCGACACCAGCAGCAGACCGTTCAGGTACATCCCATGTCGCTCCTGGAGATAGCCGGCCAACCCCGCCGCGCGCGTTGTGCCATAACTTTCGCCAATCAGAAATTTGGGCGAGTTCCAGCGTTTATAGCGTGTGGCATAGAGCCGAATAAAATCGCCAACCGACTCAATATCTTTTTCCAGGCCATGAAATTGTTTGGCCTCTTCGCCGGGGGCTGGCCGGCTATAGCCCGTGCTAACCGGATCGACAAAAACCAGATCGGTGACATGCAGCAAACTGTATTCATTGTCCGTCAAGCGATAGGGCGGTGGCTGAATTTGATCCACATCGCCACTGCGCACGCGTTTGGGGCCGAGCACGCCCAGGTGCAACCAGACCGATGAGGAACCAGGGCCGCCATTAAAAGAAATAGTTAAGGGCCGCGTGCTCAGATCCTTCACATCTTGCTTGGTATATGCAATGAAGAAAATCTTGGCTTTGGCCTTGCCTTCCTCGTCCTTCATCACCATGATCCCTGTGGTGGCCGTATAGCGGAGCGTCTGGCCATGGATGACAAGTTCATGTTCGGTATGGACAATTTCATCCTTCAACGCCGCGTTTGCTTCCTGGATGCGGGCCTCGTCCACCTGTTGCTTGGGATCTTTGCTTTTCTCATTCGTCATGGAAATCCTCTATCTATCGATTGGCCTATTGGCTAACCTGCGTTGCCTGTCAATATCAATCAGCCGTCGCTCAGCGATAGCGCTGGCCAATGTCGCGGCGATATTGGGAGCCGTTAAA
>DAOTTR010000055.1:0-3135 GCA_034437715.1 Caldilineaceae bacterium | reverse complement strand
GTTACCGGCGGGAATTCTGGCATTGGACACAGTACGGCGCTGCTCTTCGCCCGCAAGGGTGCAAAGACTGTGGTTGCGGCCCGCCGGCGTCCAGCGGGTGAAGAAACTGTCCGCTTGATCAACGAAGCAGGGGGGGAGGCTGTTTTTATCCAAACCGACGTATCCAAGGCGACTGAAGTTGCCGCGCTAATCCACAAAACCGTTGCGTTATATGGCCGGCTGGATTATACGTTTAATAACGCAGGGATAATTGAACCTAGACCCTTTCAACCAATTACTGAATTTAGTGAAGAGGCGTGGGATCAGGTCATCAACATTAACCTCAAAGGGGTTTGGTTGGGTATGAAATATCAGATTCCCGCAATCCTGAACGGCGGTGGCGGCGCTATCGTCAATATGTCGTCAATTTTTGGTCTACTGGGTAGTGGCGGCGGCGGGGCCTATGCGGCCAGCAAGCACGCTGTTATCGGATTAACGAAGTCGATCGCAAAACACTATGCAACGCAAGGCATTCGGGTAAATGCCATTTGCCCGGCATTTATTGATACGCCACTCATCGATTTTATTACCAGCGAGCCAGATTCGTTGGCAGCATTAGCCGCTCTGCATCCAATCGGTCGATTGGGAACACCGCAAGAGATCGCAGAAGCAGTCGTGTGGCTTTGTTCGGATGCAGCTTCGTTTGTCACCGGTCATGCGCTCGTGGCCGATGGTGGCTATCTAGCCTGATTACATCCGATAGATGAAATCCAAACTCCTGTGTTTCAGAAGATGATTCACATGTACAATCACCAAGCGCGTATGGCGTCGAAATGGCTGTAAGCCTTGTCGGATGTGAGGCTGCCAGCGGCTTATCGGTAGTGAACGCCAATATCGTGGCAATAGGTCGAATTTCTAATAAATAATATTGCAATGAGACGGAGGGATTATGCCTAACAGAGAATTTGTGGTTGCAGATGCAAACTCACTTCCCTGGACAGAAGTTCTGGTGGATCATATTGGGAGGCCATTTCATATCAAGGGACTTTTCAGTGATCCCGATACTGGTATGAGTGTCACCTTGCTTCGCTATCCGGCAGGACTGCTCAATCCGCTACATACCCACCCATGTGGTCATGGTATGTACATATTAGAGGGAAAGTTGCGAACCCATCGTGGTATCTACGGTCCAGGTAACTTTGTTTGGTTCCCAGAAGGTGAAATCATGGAACACGGTGCAACTGCTGAAGGCGACGTAGTCGCCCTATTTATTACCAATAAGCCATTTCAAATTGACTATGTGGATTCGTCAAGTCCCGTAATGCATTGACCCGATCGGATCCACAGGTATAGGACTTGCGCAAAATCGGCGACGCCCCTAGAGGAGCACGACTATCGATTTAGCATGGTTCCTATCTACGCCTAATGTCTTGCTCTCACCGGTTGCCACTGATGTTGTCACCACTTATTACCGACAACAGTTAGCGGAACGACTAGGTACACGTTTCGACGAACGCGAAATCATGCAGTTATCCAGCGGCGAACCTTAGAAACCTAGGGTGGGCAAGTGCGTGCTGCGCTACAGTGGCTGTGACCCTTGTGCGATGTGCCAATGGTCAAGGAATGAGAGAATTGCATGATATTGTATTGAGCAAATTTCCATAAGCAGTGATTCCCAATACAGAGGGGCTGCCCCGGCGGTAGCGCCATTAGTGAATAGCTAAGCAAAAACAGGAGGAGAAACCCAATGGGCAAATTTGTAGAAAGTAAATCTGTCGACACAGTATCCGAAGAAAACTTTAACGAAACCTGGATTGGCGCCGAGAGTACAGCAATCTCCTGCTGGCTTACCAAACGGAGTGCGGCGATACAGGCCGCCTTTTTCTTACCACAGTTATCGGCAGGGATGAACTTGCTTGATTGTGGATGTGGTCCAGGTACGATAACGGCAGACTTGGCGCGTCTTGTTATGCCCGGTCAAGTTGTCGGGATCGACTTTGATCCAAGCAAGGTTGAACAGGCGCGAACTCATTTGCGCGACCAGAAGCTGACCAATTTACGTTTTGAGACCGCCGATATACATGCGTTGCCATTTGCCGATAACGCATTTGATGCAGTCTTTAGCAATGCCGTCTTAACTTATTCGCCGGCGCCGCTGGTCGCCCTGCGCGAAATCCATAGAGTTCTCAAGTCAGGTGGTGTAGTAGGAATACGGAATGTCGACTATGATGGACATCTGTTTACGCCTATCTCTTCGTCATTGACGCGCTGGTGGGATCTCGTGATTGCACTACAAAAGAAACAGGGAAGCAATCCTTATTTCGGCAAACAGCAACGCGCCTTATGTCAACAAGCGGGATTCATTAAGGTTCAGGCGTCGGCAACGTATGAATGCTACGGGACACCACAAACAGCTCGGAATTGGGGAGAGGTGATGGCCGAGGCCCTGCGCGAAGGCGATCCGCTTGAACAAGCAATCAAACTAGGATGCAAACCCGCTGAGATAGAAGAGATGCACAAAGCCTGGCTGGAATGGAGAGAGCATCCGGACGCCTTTTTTGCCGATTCTTATTGTGAAACAGTCGGTTGGAAAGTCTGAGAGACAGTCTGTAATTTCGTTTTGCTTTCTTTGCCAAAAGCCAAAGGCTGGGAGAACCGCACGATGTTATACGATTTATATAATAGCGTTGATGAACTACTTGCCCCTGAAACCTTAACTTCACTGACCGGACAGCCAGTGAAGTATGTGCGCTGCCTGCCGATGGAAGGTGGATTTTCAGGTAGTTCTTTGCTGACAGTCGAAGCTAATAGCGACAAGAGTGTCAGACGCTTTGTTCTTAAGCGGATGTCAACCAAGTGGGACTGGATCATGGAGGCCACCCATGATCACCGCTGCCGTTCGGTGACTTTGTGGCAGAACTGCTTGTTGGAGCGGCTTCAGCCCACCATAGATTCCACAATTCTGGCCTGTGCTTACGACGGCGATGGGTGGGCCATTCTGATGAATGATGTCAGTACAGCTTTGATGGCGAATGAGCCCTTTACCGGTCGCCAAGTCTATTTTCTACTGGACTCACTAGCTACCCTTCATGCCACCTTTTGGGAAGCGGCGGAACTGACTGATCCTAAGCTTGGCGTATGCACCACGAAGGCCCT
>DAOTTR010000054.1:0-7302 GCA_034437715.1 Caldilineaceae bacterium | reverse complement strand
CTCTTTGGGCTAGCAGACCAGGTGCATAACCAAATTGAGTATGTGATTGCTGGGCCGATACGCACCTTGGCCGAGGTCGCGCTGGTCAAGGTGCGTGAAGCGCTGGATCAAGTGGTCTTTGCCGAAGCATTTGCCGCTGGGCAGCACTTGTCACTTGAAGCGGCGTTTGCCACCATACTTGCGCCGGCCTATAGCGCAGGCACGCCTCTTCGCATATGAGCCATTTGTTCCACATGCCAGCGAATTACCTCGACAAGGTGATCAAGACGCGAGCACGCTAGGCGGATGCCTTCATGCTCGAAGCTGGGTAGGATGGAGAATAGTAGCCGGTCAATCGTTCAAGGCAGGTAACACCTCATGGACGAGCAGTTCAAGCGTCGTCAGATCAGGAAAACCGGAGCAGTCCACCATAAAATAATCCACGCCTAATGCAATAAAAGCGCGCATTTGCTCCACGATCTGCGGCGGCGTGCCCACAAAGCCAAAGTCATCTTCATTGTCAGCGCTGAAGCGGACGGCGGCCAAACGGTTGGCCGCGGCCTCCGTTGGCGCACAGGCACAGCCGCCACCCCAAGACCGCCGCACGGTCGCTGGATCGCGGCCCACCGCTGCGCAGGCTTGCTCGAACGTTTCCACCATCCGGCGATAGGTTTGCACTCCGGTGGATGAGACATTCCACCAGTCGGCGTAGCGGGCAGTCAAGCGCAGCATCTTTGGCTTAAAGGCACCGACCATGATCACCGGCAGCGGATCGGGCTTGGGTTCGCAGTAAGCTGCATGGACGTGATAGTGTTTGCCTTGGAAGGTGGCCTGCGGTTCCGTCCACAGTGCTTTAATAATTTGGAGCGTCTCTTCCAACTGCTCTACGCGCACGCCGGCGGGCGGAAAATCGTAGCCATAGGCGCGGTATTCTTCTTCATGCCACCCCGCGCCAAGGCCGAGGATGAAGCGACCACCGCTTAGAAAGTGTAAGGTCGCGCCCATCTTGGCGAGCAACGCCGGGTTGCGAAACGACTGGCAGAGCACGGTATGGCCGAACTTGAGTTGCGGATGGAGCGCCGCCATATAGCTCAGCGCGGTGAAGCCTTCGAGCATATCCTCATCCCCAGCTTGCAGATGGTCGATGAACCACGCCGAGTCAAAATGTCCGCTGATCAGCGTCAAGGCCCGATTGAGGTCGGCGACGTATGTCGCCAGTTGCGTCTTATCAAGTTGGTCGGCCGGCATGGTAAAGCCAAATTGGATTTGGGGCATAAAACTCTCCTGGTTATAGACAGGTGGCAAGCGATGTAAAATCAAAGTCAATGCAGGGCACATCGTGCTCGATTTTGGATTGGCGGTCCTGCATAAAGCGGGCGGCCCATTCGTCATCAATGGGATTCACATCAAAATCGCGATACATGGCCGCATAGAGCAGAATCTCGCGCACTTTCAAGAAAGCAGGAATCGCCAGCAACCATTGCGGCGCTAAGCGATAGGCTTGCTGATAGCCGCGCAAGAAGTGGGTCATAAATTCTTGTGTAAAGGCGGGTGCATCCTCCGCATCTTGCACGATATAGAAGAGTGCGATCGCAATGTCATTGCAAAACCAGCTATAGACACAATCGTCAAAATCAAAGAGCGTGATGGCACCCGCTTCGTCGACAAAAAAGTTGTTGCCGTGGGCATCGTAATGGATGAGGCCATAGCTCGTTTTGGCTTTGGGCAGGCGTTGTAACTGGTCAAAGACCTGCCGAAACTTTTCCCGCACCAGCGTTTGGGATGCGGGCAGAAAGCGGTCGATAAATTCACAGAGGTCATCGTCCCACGCCGGGCGCTGGCCGGGCGCAGCAGTGGGCTGATAGTGTTCTGTCAGCGCATGGATGCTGCCGATCAACTGGCCGTAGCGCGCAAACAGTGTCGGCGTCCACAGATCCCAGGGCGGCTGACCCTCGGCTTTGACAAAGGCTGTCGCCAGAAATTGTCCACCCGCGCCATCGTCAATCTCTTCTACCAGTTGCCCGCGCACGGACAGAACCGCCCTAGCCACGGCAACGCCACCCGCTGCCAAATAGTTGATCCAATCGACTTCGCCTTGAATCAGCGCTGCGCTACGGCGCAGACTGTGACTGATGCGCAAAATGGTCCCCTGGGGCGCGCGCTCGAAGGCATAGACGAAATTCTCCACCGATTCGAGCGGTTGCATGAGCGCGTTCGTAACGCCATATCGTTGCATGGCTTCCTGCAAAATGGCCGGGTGATAACGATCTTTGATCGCTTGTTCCATGTTCCGTAGCCTGCTTTCGGTATTGGACGGCACCCAGGTTACGGCTAGCCCAGACGCGCAAGGTTTGCAGTTTCTCAAAACCTACAGCCTCGGCGCGCGCCAGGTCTAGGCCGCTTTCATAGCCCACCAGCGGGTATCCTGGGAAAGTAGCCTGGGCGGTCGCCGCGCAGCCGGCCCAAAAGGATTCGCTATCTGCGGCGGGTGCAAAGAGATTGGACAAGCCAACCACCGTATCGGTGTGATTGGCGATAGCACCCGCAATCATTTCTCTCCCTTGGTAGGCGGCGATGAAAGCAACATTTGGGTCAGCCAGCAGCGCGGGCAGAAAGAGCCGCGGCTGTTGGGTTGATGAATTATTGGCAGGGTTCCTACTCCATGCGCTTTCCCATTGCGCCAGCTGCGCCTCGTCTTGGAGGCGAACCCATTGGATGCCGTGATCGTGCGCCTTTGGCAAAGGTGCGGACGGTGCGCGCCAGATCCAAGTGGCTTCAAAGAAAAGCTGGAAGGCGAGTGCAGCCAAATCCAGTTCAGCGAAGCTATCTTTGATGGCCCAATGGTCGGGCAGAATCGCAGCGACCAATTCTTGCACATGCGCAAGCTGTGCGGCGGCAGGGCGCTGGTTAGAAAGGGTGACCACGTTTGGATAGAAACGGGGAACGGGGTTGCGATTGAACCATAGATCGGCATGGAACTCACCAGCAGCGCCATGGGCACGGCAGATGGTATCGCACCAAATCGCATTATTGCGGGCAGCCTGTTCTACGCGTGAAAGGGTCATTTTGGGTGTACCTCTGTATCATGTGTTGACATTGCGGGGTGCGTCCCAATTTTGGGGCTAACGTCCCCGGCACAGGCGAAACATTGGTTCGTCAGCGTACGATTTACCCGCCTGTGCCGGGGACGTTGCGAACCTCGCCCCTTTCTTAGGACGCACCCGACATTGCCGTCTGCCTTCCCTTTGCTAAAAAGCTATGGTATTATGGTTGTATGCCAAGACTAGACTATCTTCATCACCCGGTAAAAAATGCCTTGAGTAAAGCTGGTTGGGTGACATTTCTGGGCGGATATTGCTGGATGTCAACCATATCAAGCTCATCGTTGTCGATGCTGATCTGGAGGAGATTACCGAATGGATAAGCTAACTCACTATGCAACGATCATCAAAACAATTTTACAAGAAGATGGGCAACACAAGCCTTCACATGGTGATATTACGCCGCTCCTTGTCTTTGATGATGAACATCACAGCTACCAACTGATATATATCGGCTGGGATCGTCGCCGTCGAGTGCATGGCTCCATTTATCATCTCCGCTTAGAGAACAACAAAATTTATATCGAAGAAGACACCTCAAACCAGCCCATTGCGGCAAGTTTGCTCGCGGCTGGCGTACCCAAAGAAGATATTGTGCTGGCCTTTCACACCCCTGACAAACGCCAATATACTGACTTTGCGCTCGCTTGATAACCTGTCATCTGTTGCATCACGCTGGAAAACGACCGACCAAGTGTTGTCCCGCGGCATCTTCCCGATAGCACCAAACCCTGCCGGCGGGCTGTGTATCCTTGCCAGCGGTGGGGCTGATCCCGTGCCAATACGCTGTACTTCTCCCCCTTGCCTCCACATCTGGCAGGTTAATTGTAGATGGCCAAGGTGCAAGTAGGCATGTTCCAAGGCATGTAGCAGGGCCCAACCGCAGGTGACCGTCCCATCCTCATCCTTGCGCGCTTTATCCGGATATCCGATATTGAACTCTCTCAAAATGCAGTGTGACCAAATCGCCTCCTGTTCCGGTGCGAGCGCTTCAATCACGTCAAGCATCTTTGTGATAATCTGATTGGGTAAGGTATGGGATTCCGCCATCCATCATTACGTTGTCCGTTTCTTGATTGACCAAATATAACTGTCACCCTACACGTTGAGCCAGCCAATGCAGAATATCATCAAATCGTGCTTGCGTTAACGCATGTTCGCCAGCGTAGCGGTTGTGTTCGATGTGCGTACCAACGCCCATTGCAGCGCATGTTGTTTGGGCGTTGGCCACAATTTTGTCGGCATCTTGCGAGGCCGCGTCATGGGTGGCGGATACGATCAAGACTGGTCGCGGGGCGAAGCAGGCCACCAGATCTGGGATGTCGTACTGCAGGGCAAAGCCGGGAATCACTTCGGCCATCTCAATGCCAAGCTGCTGCGCCAGCTTGTATTGATAGGTGCAGGCCGCACCACTGGCACAGGCAAAACGAATCCGCTCATCCAGAGCAGCATGAAATAGCACAGTATTGCCGCCGTAGGAATGCCCAAGCAGCCCAATGCGTTGCGGATCAACTTGGGCACAGGTGCGTAGCAGAGAGATGCCTTGGGCCGAGTCGCTCAACACCTTGCGCATGAGCGTATCACCGCGCACGAGTCGGTAACACATCTGGTTGTAATGTTGCTCCACATCGGCTTCATCGGCCTCGGTCCCAGTGCGATTGTGGCGTCGATCTTCAAAACAGATCGAGTCGGGTGCCAAGACAATCACCCCTTGTTGGGCCAGGGCTGGACCAAATGCCTGTAAGGGATCGCCCACCAGACCACAGACTTCACTTTTGCCCAGGTGCCGCTGACCGTTGTGCTGATGATGCACAAGCACCGCCGGAAAAGGCGCATCGCCAGCCGGCAGCAGGAGAAAGGCTTGGATCTGATCGCCTTCTGGGCTTGGGTAACTGATACGCAGCCGGCGATAACCCTGCTCTTCAACCACTTGGTGAGTGACAAAGTGGACAGGCATGTCGGGAATTGTGAACGCCAAAAAATCGCTGATCTGTTGGCGTAACTTTGTGAGTGTCATTTCATCATCTTTCATGCCAATTTCCAAGCGCGCGCGACAAAATAGCTGGGCATGTAGTGGCGAATTGGATTGCCATCGGCTTCCGACCGGCGATCTTCATAGAAGCCGGTTAGGACAAAGCCGGCCTGTGTCAATCCGCCTAGCTGTGCTTCCATCGTGTGGCTGAAATGAAACATTTCCTGATGGCGGATGCGCTCGGCCAGCGCGGCCTGACTTAGCGTGGTATGTTCGATATACGGCAACGGATGTTTCACCACAAAAAGGCCCTCATCATCCAACGCGCTGTCGTCAAAAATAAACTCATCGGGATTCATAAAACCGGTCATCATCACCCCGCCAGGGCTGAGGACGCGATAACATTCGCGCCAAATCGGTGCTAAATCGGGTACGAATAAGGTGGAGGGTGGATTAAAGATCAGCTCAAAGCCGCCGTCGCCAAACGCCGACAAATCGGCCATGTCGCCTTGCACAAGCGTGATGGACAGCTTTTCCCGTTCCGCCACCAAGTGATCAAGGGCGAGTTGCTTCGGCGACACATCCAAAGAGGTAACTAAGGCCCCGAGCGCGGCAAAAATGGGGGCTTGCTGTCCACCACCGGCAGCCAAACAGAGCACTTTGCACCCCGCAAGCGCAGGAAACCAAGCTTTGGGAACCGGAATACAATCGCTCAGATAGAGTGACCACGTTCCCTGTTGCGCGGCGGCGACTTGTTGTGCAGAAACCACTTGCGTGTAGGGATTCACGCCACTGTCAACGGCATGGTCCCAAGCGGCTTTGTTCAAATCCTCTATTTGCATCGAAGGGATCCTTATATGTGCATAAGACCAACCTGCGGTGATGTGATGAGGGCAGCCGACTATTTCCTGGCGAAATAGACGATGGCATCATGCTCAGCGGTCACGTCGGCATCGGTAAAATCACCCTTGATCGCCTCAACCGTAAACCCTGCTTTTTCCAGCAACAACTGCATTTCATGGCAAAAGTAATAGGTTGACTGGAGCGTATAGATATCGTCGGCGACCAGTTGCCCGTCTTTGAACAGCAGCGTGCGCAGCTCGTCGACAGTACGTTGTGCGAGTGGATCTAGCGCGACCAGACGGTAGTGAAGTTCGTATTCACGCCCATCGGCGGGGGCTTTGCCAATCTCTTCGGACCAGGGTGCGGGCAAGTGGCTGCGGGCATCCTTGCGCCAAAGCGGCCAGAGCTGGGCTTCGGCGTAGGCGGGCAGACCATCCAGGATCAACATGCCGCCCGGCAAGAGCTGGTCATAGAGCCGTTGCAGCGCCACAAAGTCCTGCTGGCGACTGACACCGACGCCGATTACGCCACAGGCCACAATCGTTTGGTATTGGCGCGGCAGATCGAGATCGTGTAACGCCTGCTGATATAACTTGGGGGAGAAGCCCTCACGCTCGGCACTTTGTCGGCAGTAGGTCAACATATCGCCAGAGATGTCACAGCCATCCACGTCCAAGCCAGCGCGCAAGAAGGGAATGAGCAAACGGCCCGTGCCACACCCAGCGTCCAATGCCGGCTGCCCGTACTGCTCAATTTGCTGCTGAAAGTAGGCGATTTCCGGGCCGGTGGTATTGTTCTCGGCCCAATGGCGCGCCATCAAGCCGTAGTGCCAGGTTTGTACGGGTTCATTCATTTTGTTCGTCTCCCGGTAGCCGATCTTTTCAGTTGGCGACTAAATTTCAGTGATCATTTTGTGAATTGCCCACAGCGGTTCCCACGCCCCATCCTCCATGTTCGAGAGAATAACAAGGTTGATGTCCTCTTTGGGGAAGTGGCGAATGACACCACTGACGCCAGCATTGCTGCCTTCCTTCTGATAACAAACCGTCTGCCCGGCGGGGTCAACATAGAACTTTAAACCATAGCCAAAGTACGTCTTCCATTCATCGTTGCTTTGCCAATGCGCTTGTGGCGTAAAAAAGGCCGCCGTCAGTTCTGGCGAAAGCAACTGCCCGCGCTGCACCGCCCGCAAAAAGCGATCCAAATCGCCGGCGGTGACATAGGCACCGCCATCGGGCGAGCCAATCGGCGGGTAGGCATAGATGTTGCGCTTCCAACCAATGATCGTTTTGTCCTCGTCGTAGATCGGATCACTGCCCTCGGCCACATGCTCGTTGACCTGATCCATGCGCAAGAAGTCGGAATGTGTCATGCCAACCGGCGCAAAGATGTGCTTGCGCACGTAGT
>DAOTTR010000053.1:0-5819 GCA_034437715.1 Caldilineaceae bacterium | reverse complement strand
CTATGCCAGCAACGGAAACACCGACCGCGGCCCCCACGTTGACGCCGTTACCCACCCAAGCGCTATTCCCATCCGCCACCTGGACACCTATCCCCACTGCTACGCCTGCGCCGCCGCGTATTGAACTTTTTGCGGTAGATCGATCAACGCTTGAAACCGGTCAGTCCGTGCGGATCAGTTGGATCGCACGCGATACCGCGGGGGTGCAGTTACAAGGTAACGGCGCTGACCTGGCGCTAGGTCCGGTGGGGAGCCTAGATGTACAACCACTGCAAACAACCACCTATGTACTTGTCGCGCACAATCCCGGCGGTGAGGTCCGCGCCACGTTGGTGGTCACGGTTGTGCCTGCCGTGCCGACGCCCACCCCATTACTTGTTGTTGTCACAGATTCCGCGCCGACCATTACCAGCGTTGCACTAGCCATTGCCCCATCCACAGCTACACTTGTACCGACCGCTACCCTGTTGCCCACAGCAACACCGCTGCCCATACCCAGCGCGACCGCCGTTCCTACCCAAGTGGTCACAGCCGAGGCGACGGCAACGGCAACCGTGCTTGTCCTCACCGACAGCGTAACTGGGGCCTTGGCTGCATCTGTTGTCTTCGCAACCATCGTCTGGCCGACCGCTACGCCTGATCCCGCACGGGCGCAAATGCAACTGCTCATGCTCTTCGGTGGTGTGGGGCTGGTACTGCTCATCCCGATGGGTATTTTCGCTGTAGTGGCGCTCTTGTGGGTATTAAGGAGGTCGGCTTGATCGAACGTGCCCTCAGCCTGCTAATCTACGGCTTGACCAGTCTAATCGGTGTGGTAGCCTTTCTATACCCTTTCTGGTTGCCCAGCCTGCCAGCCGCTATGTTGATAGATCGCGCCCATGCCAACGATGCGACGCTACTCTTGACGGTGCTGGTCTTTCTCTGTTTTGCCGTGCTCTTGCTCGAAGTGCAAAGCCAGGCCATCAATACCAAGACAGTCGCCCTGCTTGGTGTGTTGGTGGCCATCAACGCCACGCTGCGTTATATTGACAACGTGTTGCCGATCCCTGGCGGATTTAGCCCGATCTTTATGCTCATTGTCCTCACCGGGTACGTATACGGTGGACGTTTTGGCTTTCTGGTCGGCGCATTGACGTTGCTGGTTTCGGCATTGATCACCGGTGGCGTTGGGTCGTGGCTACCCTATCAAATGTTCACTGCCGGTTGGGTGGGGATGACGGCTCCACTCTGTCGTTGGCTGGTGAGCGGACACGGGCCCATCGTCAGTCGGCGCGAGGTGATTGTCCTGGCGAGCTTTGCTGGTGGCTGGGGCTTGCTTTACGGGGCAATCATGAATCTCTGGTTCTGGCCCTTTGCCACTGGCGACCTAACACAATACTGGCAACCTGGCACTACGCCACTCGACACACTACACCGCTACGCGCTCTTTTACCTGGCGACATCATTGGCCTGGGATGCCATCTGTATGTTGGGGAATATCCTGCTAATCTTGACATTGGGTGCGCCAATCTTGCGGGGATTGCGCCGCTTTCATACCCGTTTTGAGTTTCAATATCAACCACTGTCGGCGGAACAAGTTGCCGGCCAACAGGCGACACCATGAAAAACCCGCTACATCCGCTAACTTGGGCCCTTTGGTTGCTAGCCGATCTGGTAATCTTGAGCATGACGCGCAACCCCATCTATCTGGGGCTGACCCTCTGTTGGATCGCCGTCATCAGCGTGGCTATCCATTGGGCGGGGATTGCGGTCAATCCCCAACGTCTGCTCGCCCCCTTTCGTTTTGGTCTTGTGGTGGTGCCATTGGCGGCTCTGATCAACGCGCTCAATGTCCATATCGGCGTGACCGTACTCTTCGTGTTGCCGCGCGCACTGCCGCTGATCGGCGGGCCGATCACACTAGAAGCGCTGGTGTACGGACTTTTGAATGGGTTGATCCTAACCTGCATCTACACTGCCTTCGCGCTCGTCAATCAAGTCCTTTCGGTGCGCGCCATGGTGGGGTTGATCCCGCGCGCCTATTATCCGTTGGCAATTGTGGTGACGATTGCGCTGACCTTCGCGCCGCTCACGCTACGCCAGCTACAGGCCATCCGCGAAGCACAGGCGATCCGTGGGCACCGCATGCAAGGCATACGGGACTGGCTGCCACTCTTTTTACCACTACTCCTGAGCGGTCTAGAACGGTCGCTCCAATTAGCCGAAGCAATGACGGCACGCGGCTTTGCCAGCACCCAAGCCCAGTCGCAACACCGCGTGGCGCGACTGGGCTTGGTGCTCGGCCTGGCGAGCATTGTCGCTGGGCTGTGGCTACACCTAGTCGGGCCCAGTGCGTCAGCGGGTAGCCTGCTGACGTTCAGCGGTATCGCTAGCGTCGTCGGGGGGCTCTGGTGGATTGGTCGTGGCCAAGCGCGCACAGTCTACCGGCCGACGCCGTTCCAGCGCCAAGATTGGCTGGTGGCTACGGCTGCGCTCTGTCCAGTCTTGCTCTTTCTGCTACCACTCTTTGACCGCACCTCACTTTTTTATTACCCGTATCCAACGCTCAGCCTGCCTGAGTTCAACCTGATCTATGGCATGGCGACCTGGGGCTTGCTTGGACCAGCGTTTTTACCTTTACGGAGGTCAATCGCATGATCACATTCGAGCACGTCACTTTTTTCTACCCAGATCGACCCCTCCCGGCGCTGCGCGATATCTCACTCCAGATTACGGCTGGTGAATTTGTGCTGCTGGTTGGGGCATCGGGGGCCGGGAAATCTACGCTACTGCGGCTGATCAATGGACTCGCCCCCCATTTTACCGGTGGTCAACTGCGCGGTCGGTTGAGTGTCCACGGGCTAGATCCGGTTCTGGCTACGCCCCAGATCATGAGTCGCCATGTGGGTTTTGTCTTTCAAGACTCCGAGGCCCAATTTGTCACCGATCGGGTGGAGGATGAGTTGGCCTTTGCCTTGGAACATGCCGCCCTACCGGCACCGGCTATGCGTCTGCGTGTGGAAGAGACGCTCGATCTGCTCGATCTAGCCCGGTTGCGCAACCGTTCGCTTGACACGCTGTCCGGCGGCGAGCGGCAGCGCGTGGCAATTGCGGCCGCGCTGGCCCTGCACCCGTCGATCCTAGTCCTTGATGAGCCGACTTCACAGTTAGATCCGCAGTCGGCTGAAGATGTCCTGACCGCGCTCGTCCGGCTCAATAGCGATTTGGGGTTGACCATCGTTTTAGCCGAGCATCGCTTGGAGCGAGTGTTGCCCTTTGTCGAACGGCTGATCTATCTAGCCGCAGATGGCAATTCGATGGTAAGCGGTGACGCGCGTAGCGTGTTACACCAAATTGATCTTGTGCCGCCGTTAGTCCAAGTGGGTAAAGCGCTGGGCTGGGAGCCACTGCCATTGACGATCAAAGCCGGATTACGCTTTAGCCAAATGATGGTCAACGTACCTGCGCCATCAAGTAGTCCTCCCCCGCAACCGATCCAGCCAAGCCCCACTGTACTCCAGGTCAAGGGATTGACCGTGCAGATTGACACCTGCACAGTGCTACACGCAGTTGACTTGACTATGCGGGCTGGCGAGATTGTCGTCATTATGGGGCGGAATGGGGCAGGCAAGACCACACTATTGCGTAGCCTCGTTGGGCTGGTGCGCCCGCAACGGGGTGACGTGCAAATTCAGGGGCGCTCGATTGCCGGACGAACCGTTGCCGAGATCTGTCGCCAAGTAGCCTATCTGCCGCAAGACCCGAATACGCTCCTCTTTGCCGATAGCGTGCGCGACGAGCTATGGATCACGCTGCGCAATCATGGGCTCGAAACCAAACCCAACGCCGGACAGGTGATCGATAATCTATTAGCCACCTTGAGAATCGCAGCACTGGCCGAGCACTATCCGCGCGACTTGAGCGTGGGGGAGCGTCAGCGTACGGCCTTGGCTGCGATTCTGGTGACGCAGCCGCAGCTGATCTTACTAGATGAGCCCACCCGCGGGCTTGACTATGCCGCCAAAGATCAACTAGCGGGTTTACTCAAAGGCTTCGCGCGGGCAGGCAAAGCGGTTATCCTGGTTACCCACGACGTTGAATTTGCGAATGGGTTGGCCGATCGGGTGGTTTTGATGAGTCAAGGCGAAGTGATCGCCACTGGTTCACCAGCCGAGGTCCTCTCCCCATCGCCCTTCTTTGCCGCCCAAGTGGCACGCCTCTTTCCCGGCACGACTTGGCGTACAGTTGAGGATGTACTCGTAGGCGTGTGTACCAGTGGGCAAGCTACCAATTGTGGAGGATAAACATAGATTCAACCTTGCTTCGGTTCCAATGTATTGTGTGAGGCAATTTGCAGTTTAAACTAGAATCTGCTATACTGTAATAATAACTGAATATCTATCGTGAAGGTGCGCCATCGCTCGGAAGCGAAACGCACAATGGGGAAAGCTCGGTGACATTCTTGATCAACCAAGAATCAGTCCGGCACTGTCCCGCAACGGTAAGCTAAGTATGATTAGCAAGTCCGATTACCCGCCTTCACTGTAGTTCGTATACCACCTTCGTGGAGAAAGGGGCCGGACGCAAAGTAAAGTTGCTACCTTGTTTTGTGCTCAAGCCCGCCTTTTGGCGGGTTTTTTGTTGGCTGCATCCTATTTCCATAGGGGCAGCCTTTTTTGTTTGTTACGCCTATGAATAACATTACACTTCGCACCATTTCACCAGGAGAAATTATGAGTGATTCGCCCGCATTACCCTTGGTTGTCGAAGAACCGGGCCGCGGTCATCTAGAAATTTTCCCCATGGAAGCCTCCGAGCCAGTACTTTTTGCGCTGCTGCAAGATTTGTTCACCAATCACTGGCATGAGATCGAGTTTGGTCCCTCATTTCCTGGTTCTACCTGGGAAATCAAAGCACCGAATGCGCCTACGGAAATCACTTTAAAGCATGGCGAACTGACAGTGGACTTTGGCGTTTGGCATTTTCATTTGTGGCTTGGTCAGCCTCCAGAGAATCCACAACGGCTCGTGGATGCAGCCTTTGCTCAACAACAGCAGACGACACGTGCCGAACTCTATCGACGCATTAATGCCGCCGGCACACCGAGTGCTTGGCTGTTGCGACTCTTCAATGGCAGAGGCGAAACTCAATTTGGCGCTTTCTTGCCCAGCCCCTTCTTTTCTGATGACTTTAGCAAACGACTTGATCCGCCTAACTGGGAGCGGCTGGCGCTATGGGATAAGCTGCGCAAAACGTATTTGGGCCTGGCACCTGACCCACGCGACCGCAGCGGAAAAGGATTTTAAGCATTTCGCCTTCTTCAATTGCAACCTAATTTATTAAGGTAGAAGTTACGCAGTTGCGATCACCGCCATCTCTGGCGGACGTTCGGCGAGCTCAGACTTCGGCGAGCTCAGTCGAGTCGTCGAGTCGTCGAGTCGTCGAGTCGTCGAGCCGCTGCCGGCAGGATGCCAGCGTTCCCGGGGCAACTGCGTAACTTCTATACAAATCAATAGGTAGTTCGCTCACTTCGCCGCCGCGCGCGTGGCGCGCAGTACTACATAAAGGGTATTGTCCTGCTCTTCGACGGGAAAGAAGCGCAGCTTGCGTTTGTCGACCAGACAGGCGCCGCTGATCAAGTCGAATTCCCAGCCGTGCCACGGACAGGCCAAAATTTCGCCCTCGCGCGCCCAGGTGAACTCGCCCGGCGCGGAGACCAATGTGGTGCCGCGTAGATGGCCACGACAGATGGGGGCCAGGGCGTGTGGACAAAGGTTGAGCACGGCCCGCCACTGACCATTGACATTAAAAATGCCAATCGAGCGACCATCGATCTCGAC
>DAOTTR010000052.1:0-3728 GCA_034437715.1 Caldilineaceae bacterium | reverse complement strand
CGTCAGGCCGCTGGGTCGTCCCCGGCACGCTCGCCCTCCCTGGTACCCAAAGATGTGGGTTGCTGGCCGAGCTGCGCGCCAATGGCGACTATGATCGCATTTTCAACCAGTGGTTTGGCACGCCGTGAAAGAAGGAAAGCCATGCTTGCTCGGTACAACCCCATCGACATTGAACGCGCGCTGCGCACAACGCCCACTACACCCCCTTTTCCGCCGATCACCGATCGGGCGGCGTGGGACGCGGTGCGCAAGCGCCTGGGTGAGCAGGAAGTTGCGGCAATTCTGGCCCAAGCCGAGCATGATGCGCGCACGCCGATTCCTGGCTTGCCCGCCACGCTTTTTCTGGATTTTGCCCGTACTGGCCGGCGTGAAGGCTATGAAGATCCGCAGGGTCAGCGTGGCCGTATGCTCTGGGATCTAACGTTGGCCGAATGTTTGGAAGATGGAGGCCGCTTTCTCGATCCGCTGCTGGATCTCGCCTGGGCCACCTGTGAAGAGAGCAGTTGGGTCTATCCGGCACACGAGTCCATGCTGGCCGATATCCACCGGCCCTATCTGGATCTGGGTGTTGCTATGAAGGCGCTTATGCTGGCCGAGTTTGATCTGCTGGTCGGCCCCAAGCTCGATCCGCAATTGGGCAAACGCATCCGCGCCGAGGTGGATCGCCGCTGTTTTTCGCCCTATCTCACACGGCATGATCACTGGTGGCTCTATCAATCGCAGGAGCGCAACGTCAATAACTGGACCGCAGTCTGCAACAGTGGCATTGTCGGCGCGGCGATCTATCTGGAAGCGGACCCGGCGCGCTTGGCGGCGATGATCGCGCAGGCCGCACGTTCGCTGGATGATTATCTGGCAACCTTCGACCCCGATGGCGGTTCGAGCGAAGGACCAGGCTATTGGGGTTATGGCTTTGGGCACTATGTGATGCTGGCCCATTTGATAGCACAGCGCACAGGTGGCCAGGTTGACTTTTTGGCGGGTGAACGGTTGCGCAAGATTGCGGCGTATCCACTGCGTACCTTATTGAGCCAGGGTATCTATGTCAACTTTTCCGACTGCACACCGGATGTTGCGTTGGAACCAGCGCTGCTTCATTATTTGGGCAGCCGGCTTGAGCTGCCGGATCTACACGCGCTAGCCGTGGCCCAGCAGGCGACCGCGCCCCATCGCGCCTATTCAGATTGGGGCTTGCGCAGCCTTTTCTGGTTGCCGCCCACGACGATACCCAACACCTACGTTCCTGCCCGCCACGACTGGTTCAGCGGCTTGATGTGGATGTTGGCGCGGATGGAGCCCGCCGATCCCAATGCCTTGGTCTTGGCAACCAAAGGCGGTCATAACGATGAGATGCACAACCAAAATGACGTGGGCACCTTTATCGTGCATTGGCAGGGCGAGTCGCTGATTGCAGATCTGGGTGCGGGGCGCTACACGAAGGATTACTTTGGCGAAAAGCGCTATGCCTACTTTGTGAACTCCTCGCTTGGCCATGCCGTACCTGTGCCCAACGGTCAGTTGCAACGGGAGGGGCGCGCTTATGCCGCTCACCTGATCGAGCAGAAGGCGAATGCGCAAGAATCCACCTTAGTGCTGGATCTGAAAGATGCCTATCTCGCCGCAGCAGATCTCCAATCATTGCATCGCCGCGTGACGTTGCACCGTACTGCGCCCCACGGCTGGGTCGAAGTGGTAGATGATTTTCAGTTTAGCGATGGTCCTGCGCCCTTTGAGAGCGCATTGATCACACTTCATCCAGTGCAGAGTGGCGAAGATAACGTGCGGATCTTGGGGGCAAGCGGCGAATTGCGCGTCGCGTTCGATGCCACACAGGTCAATGTCCGCGTGGAACAGTACGACGATGTCGAATTTGACCAGGGAATAATACCAGTCAACCGTATTGTCTTTGCCCTGAAAGCGCCGATGCAACAAGGGTCGATTTACTTAAAAATAATACCAACCTCGATCATGACAGAAAGCTCAACAGAAAAAGAACAACCATGAATTGTTTCGTCGTTGGCATCAGCGCGCCTTCCGGCGGTGGGAAAACCGCTCTTGTGCAGCACCTTGCCCAAGCGGTAACTCAGGCTGTGGCGCTCTCTTTTGATGAGTACGACGAGGTAACAGAGGGTGCGAATCTTCATCCCGAAAACTTACAGCAATGGCTGCGTGACGGCGCCGATTACAATGCATGGCAAATGCCGGGACTAATCCGTGATTTGGCTAAGTTGAAACAAGGTCAACCCATTCGTTCGCCAATCGCTGGTGCGTGGCTCACGCCCCAGCCACTCATCTTTTTAGACGCGCCCTTTGGTTATGCCAACGCGCAACTTCGTCCCTATCTCGACTATGTTGTCTACGTCGATACTCCGCTTGATATCGCTATGGCGAGGCGGATAGAGCGTGACTATTCGCAACAAGCGCAGCCAAACGCCGAAGTCGCACGGCAACAGATCCAGAAGATGGTTTCAACTTATTTGGTGTGGGCCAGGCAAGCCTATTTGGCGCAAGATCGGCAAGTGAAGCCCCACTGTGATCGCGTGCTGGATGGCATGTTGGCCATTAATGTACTAGTCGAACAGATTCTGGTGTCAGTAGAGGCGAGAATAAAGGGTAGGCGTACCAGCGCTAACGAATTGGCACCAAAAACCCCCTCGTCATCATTTGACGAGGGGTAAGCCTATGGTTGGGCGTTCATCGATTTGTGCGTCGGAGGAACGCATTTGCGCACTACACGCTCTACCCTATCCGTTAGTGATAGCTGGGTAATGCGTGTGTTTCTGTGGAGGTAACCCAGTCGGGTGGCGAAATGGTGTCGGCAGGATGCTGCTCTGCATCTAGCGAATCACTCGAACCGCTGGGCAGATACGCGGCGCTAAAATGCATGGAGGCGGCATACTCGAGTTCGCTGGCTTGCCTCGTAGACGTATGATCAGAATATAGGACGCTAACTTTCATCATAGAAATTTCCCTTCATCATTGAAGTAACGGTTTTTCAGCAGCCCCATTGCCACTGTATAAAACCCATACCCTCTACTATAACATAAATTTGTTAATTTCAACCTTTCAGTATGCTGACGCGGATGTGTTTCACTTTGGGGTAGATTTTAGCACTGGCGAGCAACGTGTGCCGGGGACGAGCGACGACCACATTGGCTTGATAAACTGCACCCCACTCGTCCCCAGCACACGTTCCTAACTTGAAATGCACCCTGCTGACGCGGCTAGAGTCCAGACCCGCCAACGGCGCAATCGCCCTTGCACTTCTAGATCAGATAGCCTAGATCAGCTATACTATAGCGACAAAAGCTCACAAACGAAATGAGGAATTTATGCAACAACCCGATCCTGCCGATCAAGTGCCAGCCGCGCTCACCGAGTGGGCGCTGGCTTCGCTAGTCATTCATGCCGACGACGAATTTGCGATCGATTCGGCGATTGCGCCGCCCATTCATCAGACATCCACCTTCCGTGCCAATTCGGCTGCCGATTTTGCCGAGATGGCCACACAGGCGCGCCATCCACGGTACTATACGCGCTATGGCAATCCGACCCTGGAACGCGTCGAAAAAGTGATTGCCAGCTTGGAAGGAGCCGAAGCCGCCTTGGTCACTGGTTCGGGCATGGGCGCGATCACGACGACCGTGCTGGCCTTGGTCCAGGCCGGTGACCACATTGTGGCGCAACGCAATCATTATATGGGCACGACCAAGTTGGTCACCGAAATT
>DAOTTR010000051.1:0-14704 GCA_034437715.1 Caldilineaceae bacterium | reverse complement strand
CAGGTGTGTAGGGCATCGACCGTCGCTGCAGGCAAGGCAGTGCCTTGTTGTTGAAAGGTTTCCCAGCCTGCGGCCAATGTCATAAACGTGATCGGCAAACCGGTCGCCAGCAATACCTGTTGCGCAGCGGGCACTGTTTCTTGACCAATACCATCGCCGGGGATCAGGGCAATCTGCAACGCATTTTGCGCCATCTTATGCTACCACTTTTCTACATAGGGACCGATACCGGCCCCATATTCTTGTAACCGGCGACGACAGGCAGGCGACAAATCATCTGGGAGCGCATCCATCGCAAAGAATTGACAGGCATCAATCTCCCAGCGGTCCGTTGCTTGGCTCATTTGGAAATTTTCGCAGACAAAAACCGCAATATGATCGCTCTTGCCTTCGTAAAAACTGCTATACATGCCGTGTAACTGCGGTGCTTCCCCCAGGATTACACCGGCTTCTTCGGTCGCCTCGCGGCTGGCAGCTGCGGGCAACGTTTCGCCTTTTTTTACCGCCCCGCCAGGAAAATACCAGTGGCGTTGGTAGGTATGGCGCACCAAGAGCACCTTGCCCTCCTGCACCAAAATAATGCGCACGCCAACCACCAAAGGCCGCATAATCCACCAGTGCAAACTATAGATCCGGTAGATCAGCCGAAGCAAGCGGTTCATCTGCCCACAGGGTTCATCTGTTGCTTGACATACTCGATCAAGCCGCCCGCCTGTACAATGCCCATAACGCTGGGACTAAAGGGGGGAAAGGTGAAAACGCCGGCGTCACAAGTAATCGAATTATCGGCCAGACGAACCGTGATCGTTTCTCCCGGCTGAATTGCCTGGGCCGCCGCCGGACAGACAATCGCCAGCAAGCCACAGTTGAGTGCATTGCGATAGAAGATGCGGCTGAAACTTTCGGCGATTAACACCTGTACACCATTATAGACCAAACAGGTGGCCGCTTGCTCGCGGCTCGATCCACAGCCCCAATTGCGCCCCGCCACCACCACATCCCCCGGTTGCACCTGGGCGGCAAAGGTCGGGTCCAGATCTTCCAAGGCATGGCGTGCGATCGCAGCGCGCCCCGTGACGGTATAGGTGTACTTGCCGGGGAAAATCACATCGGTATTGACATTGTCGCCATACTTCCAGGCGCGTCCGCTGACTGCTTGCATGGTTGCTTCTCCTAGCCGACAACTTCACGTGGGTCGGCAATGACACCTTTGATGGCAGAGGCGGCGACAACGGCGGGGCTAGCCAAATAAATATCCGCATCGCGCGTGCCCATGCGTCCCTGAAAATTGCGATTGGCGCTCGAAATGGTCGTCTCTTTGGGCGCAGGAATACCCATATGATTGCCCATGCAAGGGCCACAACCCGGAATCCCGATCAAAGCGCCAGCTTCGCTCAGGGTCTGGATATAGCCCAGGCGCAACGCTTCATTGAGAATTTGGCTGGAAGCGGGGATCACCAACAGGCGCGTCCCCTTCGCCACTTGTTGGCCGCGCACAATCGCCGCCGCCGCCGCAATATCTTCCAGACGGCCATTGGTGCAGGTGCCGATAAATGCTTGTTGTACGCGCGTTCCCACCACCTGCGACAGTGGCTTGACATTGTCCATCGAATGCGGACAGGCGATATACGGTTCTAGATCGGCCGCCTGATAGCGATGGGTCGCTACATAGTCAGCACCGGCATCGGGGTACAAAGCGTTGGCCGCGAGTTGGGTCTTTAGCCTTTGGATTGCGGCTTGCAATTCCACCTCGCCACCCGCCACCTGTCCCGCGCGACCCGCCTCTTGCCACTCACGCTTCGCCTTGCGCGTCGCCAGATAATCAAACACTTTGGCATCGGGCGCAATGTAGGCCGTTTTAACGCCAAACTCGGCCATTTGGTTGGGCAGCACCATGCGCGATTCTAGCGAAAGCGCGTCGATCCCCGATCCGCTAAACTCCACGGACATGTACAAACCGCCATCTACGCCCAGATCGCCCATGATGCGCAGAGCAAAATCTTTTACGGTCACACCAGGGGGCAGATCACCTTCCAACACAATTTGCATAGATTCGGGCACACGCAGCCAAAGCTCACCGGTTGCCCAGAGGACAGCCACCTCGCTGCGCCCAATGCCCGCGCCAAAGGCACCCAGCCAACCAAAGTGACTCGTGTGCGAATCTGAACCGAGAATCAGTTGACCAGGCAGCACCAGCGCTTCTTCGCTCAATACTTGGTGACAGATACCACGTCCCACCTCGAAGAAGTGGGCAATGCCTTGCTCTGCCACAAACGCCCGAATCTCGGCATGATTCTGGGCATGCTTGGTCGTCGGTGCCGGCACGGCGTGATCCAACGTGATTGCCATCCGCTCCGGGATCAGCACGCGTTCGCGGCCAAATTCCAGCCAAATTTCGCGGATCGCAGCGGTGTTGTCATGGCTCAACACCACATCTGGCCGCGCATCGACCACTTGGCCGATTTCCACCGTGGGCAATCCCGCGGCGCGGGCAAGCGCCTTTTGGGCAAACGTTTGCGGGGAATGGGATCGAGCAGCAGTGATAGACATGGGTACGATTTCTCTAGTACAGTTGGGCGTAGATACCACGGCAGTTAATAAGGCACGTTTACTCGTCCATATCATGGTAAAAGTAGGGTGCCTTATGTACGCCGGGATCTACTAGTACAGTTGGGCGTAGATACCACGGCAGTCAATCAGGCACGTTTACTCATGTACATCATGGTCAAAGTAGGATGCCTTATGTACGCCGGGATCTACTAGTACAGTTGGGCGTAGATACCACGGCAGTTAATCAGGCACGTTACTCGTGTACATCATGGTAAAAATAGGGTACCTTATTTACGCCGGGATCTACTAGTTAGATCAATCCGTTTAATAATAAATAGGCAACTGCAGCGACCACAACGCGATCCTTGATTTCACCCGTGCGCACCGCCTCTTTGAGCCACGCCACAGTTACCCAATGCAACGTGACGAACTCGGCGGGATCGCGGCGTGGTCGCTCGGTCTCGACCAGATCCCACGCCGCGTAAATGTGGCTGACCATGGGGCCGAAGCCAGGATTATCCCAGACGACACCCAGATAGCGTGCTACGTCGGGCGACGTGGGTGCATAGCCCGTTTCTTCGACTAATTCACGCAGGCCACCGGTTGCCAGGTCTTCGCCAGGGGCCGTCAAGCCACCGGGCAGTTGCCAAATCACTTCCTGAACACCATGACGGTACTCGCGCTCCAACAGCACTTCACCCGCCGCGTTAAAGCCGATCACGCCGACACCAATGCCAGCTGGCTCCAGGCGTGTATAGGTGTATTCTTGCCCGGTTGGTAGCTGCACTTGATCCAGCGCCACCGCAATCCAGCGATTGCGAAAAGCGTTCTCGGTGCGCAAGATTTGCCAGGGCTGTGGATCGGGCGGCTGGCTCATCACAGCACCTCGACCAAGTGCGTGGTCTCTTCGGTAGCCTGTAACAGTTCGGGACTCACGCTTTGGCTATGGTAGCTGCGCAACAAGACATCGACATCATCCAGATTCAACTGCTTTTGATCGGCCAATGTCTTAATTTCTGTGGTGATAATTTTGATCTCGTCATCACTCAGATTCAATTGCAATTGTTCAGCGCGCCCCTTGATGGCATTCCACCCGGTCAGGCGGTGGGCGACGTGGATATAGCGCGTCAGGCCAAAGTCCGCCGGGTCCAGAATTTCATAGGTACTGGGATTGTTGAGAATCGCCTTGGCATGAATGCCCGCCTTATGCGTAAAGGCGGTGTAGCCCGTAATGTAATTGTTGAAAGGCACATCGACACTGACCAAGCCCGCCACATAATTTTCCACCTCGCGCAACAGCGGCAGGTTGTAACGGCTGCGGATCAGGTCGGTGTTATAGGTGTACATGCGCGCGATCAAGCCGCCCAGCGGCGTAATGCCATTGCGTTCACCAATCCCCAGCACCGAGGTATCGACATGGGTCGCGCCAGCTTCTAGCGCACAGTAGGCATTAGCCACCGCACAACCCGTATCGTTATGCCCATGAAACTCGATATCGCACGAGACAACACTGCGCAGCGTACGCACCAAGTCGTAGACCTGGCGCGGATTCGCCACCCCCACGGTATCGGCAATGCCCACGCGATTGACGCCAATTTTGTCAACGGCGCGATAAATTGTCAATAGATCAACCAAGTCACTGCGAAAGCTATCTTCGCTGCTAAAGCGCACTTCCAGCCCCTGGCTTTTGACAAACTCGATCACCTCGATGGCCGAGTCGATGATATAGGGAATATCTTTGCCATGCGAAAATTCGCGCAGATAGCTACTGGTGCCAAAGACCACGTCAATACCATCTACACCCGTGTCAACGGCCATTTTGGCATCATCCATGTGACAGCGAACATGGGTGAGGATTTTGGCGCGCAGACCAAGCGTAGCAATGCGGGTACAATCTTGTTGGCTCTGGGGGCTGGCTGCGGGCGAGGTCAATTCCAGATATTCAACGCCCAGTGCATCGAGCAAGCGCGCGATCTCCACTTTCTGATCGCTGGTGAAAAATGCGTTCGCAAATTGTTCACCTTCGCGCAAGGTCGATTCAATAATTGAAAAATTGTCTAAGCTCATAATCGAACTCCCAAGCTAGTCTACCTTGTCACTACAGGTTTACAACGCGTGTCAAAATGATCGGCGCAAAACGCTGGGGATGCGCGCGTTGGACTGTTGCTATCCCCACTGCACCCGAAATGCTCCTGATTTTGAACACAAAAAAAACCGACCTATCCGTCTGGATGGCCGGTTGCGAACAGTCCGAAGTCGAAGCAAGCACGGATGGCCAGACGATCAAGTCAGGGTAACACGCTTGCTCTTCTTATCGTTGGCGGGAAAGCCAGCATTGATTATCGGTAATCTTTGCAACACAGGTAACAACATAGGTAAAATGGCTCTCATCCAGGTCGTCGCATTTAGTCGTCGCATTTAAGTGAAACGAATCAGTATATTCAATGAAGTGGATAAGCATCCTATGTGGAGCAAAGATGCCACCGAATGCGAATCATATCAACTAGGCTATAACCTGTCAAATGCCTATGGTGATAAATTGCAATATCTTGTGGGCGATTTTAGGGGTTACCTGGCGGAATCAACGGCAGGATGAACCCAAATTCACTGCCTTGGCCAATGGTGCTTTCCACACAAACTTCGCCGCCGAGCTTTTCGATAATGCGCCGGACAATCGACAAGCCAAGCCCGTGTCCTTCAACACTGGGTGATTTCAAACGCGAGAAGGGTTGAAAGAGCACGCGTTGTTCCTCTGGCGTAATGCCATCACCATTATCACGCACCCAGAAGCGTGCCATACCGTTGGGCATGACAACAGCCCCAATTTCTAAGCGTGGTGGGCGTCCGCCATATTTTAGACCATTGGTAATATAATTGATCCAAACTTCTTCAATCCAGGGGGCGTAGCCCAACACTTGGGGCCAGTTAGCCGCATCAATCACGGTCACGCGCGCGTTATATTGCGTAATCAATGATTTCAAGCGCAGTTCGACATCGCGCACGAGGTGCGTCATCTGTAGTGGCAGCAACAACAGATCATCGCGCGCACGCACTTCGGCCAACAGGAGCAGATCGTCAATAATCTCCGTCATTTTACGCCCATAACTCACGATTGTCCCAACATAGTGCGAGAAATCAGGGTGCATGGTGCCTTTATTTAAATCAAGCAGATCGGCGGCCAGAATAATATGGGTTAAGGGGGCCTTTAAATTGTGGGCAACCGTGTGGGCAAAAGCATCCAGGTCCTCATTGTGGACTTCAAGTTCGCGCGCATATTGTTCTCTGGCCAACGCAGAGCGTTTTTGCTCAGAGATATCGCGCAGTAAGATCAAATTCGCATTTTGTCGGTGCCAGTAGATAGATGAAGCGCGCATTTCCAAGGTATGCGACATGCCATCAGTCCCTTTCACGTCAATTTCGGTGGTGGCATTCACAGTGAAGGTATAGCCAAGTGGGCGTTCGATACATTCTTTTTCTGTGCGCTGCAACAGCTTGGCAAAGGCCGCGTTAAAAAACTGAATTATGCCCGCGTTGTCAATGATCGCAATGCCATCGGCGACATGCTCTACAATACTACGCAGCCCTTCTTCATTGGCCTGCAGTTCGTTGACATATTTGGATTCAAGGCTGGCTAGCAAATCGCCACGTTTGACCGCGTGGTGCATGGTGCGCACTAACAAGCCTATGGTAATTTCATCTTTGATCAGATAGTCTTGTGCCCCTAGTTGAATCGCGGTCAGAGCAAGCTGATCATCATCATTAACGGTTAATACCACCACCGGCAAGCCAGGCACCAACTTTTTTAGGCGTTGCAATCCTTGCAGTTCGCGTGCATCGGGCAAGGAGATATCCAGCAAAACGAGGTCGTAATGTTCAGCTTGTAAAGTCGCCTCGGCCTCGGCCAAACTACCCACTTGAATCACATGTAGGTGAGGGATGTGGGTTCCTTTGACTTGAACCCGCTCTAATTGCAAATGTAACAAGCTAGCGTAGTCAATATCATCTTCGATTAGTAAGACCTTGAGCACCGAATTAATCATGAAAAGGGATCCTGCTCTTTACGACGGATAACTTGTGTATTTTTAAAAGATGACTGTATAAGTATACCATACGAGCGTAATGTTTTACCAACATTTGCTTAATATTAACGATATCAATATACAGTTTAAATTAGCAGTAAAAGGCAAATTCGATGCAACCCAGAGGGGGCAAAAGGCCAATCAGCGTTTTCACTGGAGACTTATTATCTTGACCACTAGCTTACATTTTCACATACACCTTACGATTCTTCTACGTCGCCAGGCAGTGCATCCATTTCTTCGGTTTCGTCTTCTGCATTGGATAGCGTGGGGTGATTTTCTTGATTTGTGTTAGCCACGTTGCCGGTTTGGTGCGTAGGTTGGGCCAGCGGGGTTTGCAAAAGGGGTGGCATATCCGGCGTTTCCTGTATGCGCACAAAGGAAGTATAATCAAGTTTTGCCAGCGGCCAGCGGCGCGTTACCGTATTGTTGATCAACAGATCATCTAATTGTAATACTGGTTCACGGGCAGGCAGTAATTGTGTCTTTGCCTCATCTTGTTCACGATTGGCTGGCAATGGGGCAACTAGATTGACAATGCTGATTGCCTGCAAGCTGGCATAGAGCGCGGCCACAGCAGCACCGATTTGTTGAAACGACAATTGCTTGCGCAACGGGGAATCCGACATTGCCCATAGCGCTTTTAAGGGTGCAAAATTCCAGTTGGTAGATAACACACCTTCGCTGCGCGGGTTGCCCATTTCAACAAGCACGCCATTGAAACGCGGGGTTAATGTTTGTGGGGCCAAAATGGCCGATTTGCCTACGAAGGGATTCTCTGCCTGCGGGTTAGAGAGGGCATGGCCGACCAGAAAGCTAGCGGCAGCAAATAGTTGATTCTCTTGCGTATGCGCCAAAATACTTGCCCGCATTTTATGATAAAGCGCCATATCGCGACAGGCACCTTGGGCAATCAAGATTTCCGCACCTTTGTAGGCCAAGAGACGCCCCACTTCGGGCAACAACACATCGTGACCCAGCATCAACCCCAATTTGCCAACCCGCGTCGGAATCACCGGCCAGTCGGAACCGGGCTGGACAAACGCTTGATCCTGACCATGCAACATGACTTTGGCTTGATAGCCCAACAAGTCGCCGTTTTCGCCAAAGACGCCGGCGATATTGCGCAATACTCGATCCGCCGGATCAGGCAAGTAGGTACTTGGCGCGACCAGGGTTATCCCAAATTCACGGGCGAGCCCCCCAAACAGCTTGCAGTAGTGCGGCCAGGCATCGACAAGATCAGGCCAGTGCGCCACTTCGTCAAATACATTTAGTTGCAAAAATGTTGCACCCCATTTCGCCATCCGGCCCACGGTACGTTGCTGCCAAGATGCGCGCCGCCGTGTGCTCAGGTCGGCATATTTTAACATTGTAATGCGATGGTTATGCAGCAAAGGTGGCGCCAGCATAATCCCAGCCAACTCTGGGAAAACGACCAATTGCGCATGTTTGTGTTGCGCAATGCGCAGAAAACGCTGTAAATCAACGCGATAATCGTCAAGGGTTGCATAAATGCGCAAACGTTGCTGTATACAGGCGACCACCACCTCTTCCACGGCAATACTTTCCGCGGCAGGACTTTCCGCGGGAATCCTTTGCATGGTCATCCTCCCAAGCTTTCATCCTATACAACATTTATTCAGAAGTCGTTCAAAGAACATTTCCCATAGTGTATCATAAGTATTTTGAAGTGGTGGCAATTTGACTGTTTGTGCGATGTTTTGTTATACTTAGCAAAGTTAGATAAGAGTGACTACATAATTATTCTAGTCATAATTATGTTCATAACTATATCTTCATAACTATATCTTCATAACTATGTGATTGGGTAATGGCTTGCCCCCATCGTCTAGTGGACTAGGACTCAGCCCTTTCAAGGCTGTGACAGGGGTTCGAATCCCCTTGGGGGTACCACTGAGTAGTAAAACGAATGACTCCGCATTGTGCGGGGTCATTCGTTTTCTGTAGACCTTTTCAAGAGTTCCATGACGCCAACCGAACGCCTCTATCGCACACCAGCGGTCATCCTCAGTCGGCGCGATTACGGCGAGGCAGACCGCATTCTCAAAGTTTTTACCCCATCTCTAGGCAAGCAAGAATTTCTGGCCAAAGGCATCCGCAAAACGACCAGCCGCAAGGCCGGTCATGTCGAACTATTTACCCACAGCACCTTGCTGGTAGCCAAAGCGCGCACTTGGGACATTGTCACCGAGGCCGCCAGCGTCGAAAGTTTTCGCTACCTGCGCAATGACTTAGATGCCATCGGCTATGCCAGTACGATCACTGAACTGATCGATTGCTTTACGGAAAGTGAAGATGACAATCGACCGCTGTGGGATCTCTACTTGCTGGCGCTGCGCACGCTTGACGATTATGGTCAACAGCCAGCGAATAAAGAGCCACAGCTACTACTCCATTGGTTCGAATTACAGTTATTGAGCCTGACCGGCTTTCAGCCACAATTCTTTCACTGCCTGGGCTGTCATGCCGCGATTACACCAGTGACCAATTATCTGAGCTTGGAAGATGGGGGTGTTTTCTGCCCAACCTGTGCGGCCAACCATGATGGCGTTGAACCGATTGAGGCGGATGTGTTGAAAATGTTACGCCACTTGCAGCGGACAGCCTGGAGCGACCTGCAAACGCTACGGATGCGCCTACCCATCCAACAAGCCATCGATACGATCCTCAATCGCTATTTACTCACTATTGTAGAACGACAGCTAAAAGCCGCCAACTTCTTGCGCAGATTGCGCACCATTACACCACCGGCACAAACCCATAATGAGCAACCGCTGTAAAAATCAGCCAACCGCTTGCGTAATTCGATACTATATGTGCATCACCCATATGGGGTATTAGATGGCCCGTATTAGCTTTACGATTAACTGTGGTCCTACCTAGTACAGTTGGGCGTAGATACCACGGCAGTTACTAAGGCACGTTACTCGTGTACATCATGGTAAAAATAGGGTACCTTATTTACGCTGGGATCTACTAGCGGCTCTCTTATAGATAAAAACCCTTAAAAGTCATATATATGCTCTCGTGTATTACCAAGCTTATTTGTATGACTTTTAAATGGTTTGTCCATTAGATCTCATATCGTCATGGGCGACGCGAAGCGTCTAGCTGGCGTTGCGACGCGGAGCATCGCAACGAGCACTAACATTTGTGTAAGTACACCTATGGCTTTTACAGGTTTTACAGAGCGCGATCGAACGGAGAGCAACACATGCAGATACGTGAATATCAGGAATGGCTAGAGCGATGGGACAAAGCGCGCACCTGGGATCAAGTGTTGGCTAGTCATACGCTGCTACATGCCATGGAAGAACTAGGCGAAGTCAGCAAGTTGGTGCAAGTCATTGAAGGCTATCGCGCGCAAGATGCGCTAACGCTGGCACAAGTCCGTGATGAATTGGCGCTTGAACTGAGTGACCTGCAGGTTATGCTCTTCAAGATTGCTTATTTATGTGGCATTGATATGGAAGAAGCCATGATCCGGGGCCAACACAAAGCCGATGCGCGTTTTCCCGATCCCACGCTGGGTGCGCAAAGTCAACAAGCCTATTGGGCGCGCTTTCGTCAATACATGGATGAACGTGGCCTGAACCCCAATGCCTAGAGCCAAGCGCCGAATCCCACTACGATTCGACCGCGCTATCCCGCCAAGCTTACCTTTTCGCAAACCCTCAGCCTAATCTGCCCCAAATTGAGCCAAATTGCCAGAACAAACGTGCTTTTTGCCTATTGACACCGCACACCTGTTCATGTATACTTGGGATACTTGGGAAACAAACGTTCTGTTTTTTGGGATACTTTTGGGATACTTTGAATAATTTGGTATATCTCGCCGTATAGATTCTGTATAGATAACGTTATAGATAGGGTTCATGATGGTTACACTTTCAGCACGCCAGAAAAGCATTCTTGAGTTTATTGTTTCCTTCATTAGCGAGAAGGAATATCCACCGACCATCCGCGAAATCGGTGAAAAGGTCGGCATTTCTAGCACCTCAGTTGTCAATTACAACTTGGCGAAATTAGAAAACGAGCACCTCATTTCGCGCGAACGCGATGTGAGCCGTGGGCTTAGTGTCAATTGGCCAAAACTAATGACCCTCGGTTTTACACCGCAACCCGCCAGTAAAACGGTTGCCAGCACATCACGCAGCCATAGTGTCGCACCTGTCATGTTGCAAATTCCGATTCTAGGGCATATTGCCGCAGGCCAGCCAATTCGCGTTGATGCCATTGATCCCGCCTACGCAGAAGATTTTGTGCAACTTGCCCAAGGCATGTTAGGCTCGCCCGAAAAGCTCTTTGCCCTGAAAGTGCAGGGCGATTCGATGATCGACGCCAGTGTTTTGGATGGGGACATTGTCATTCTATGCCACCAGGAAACTGCCAAAGATGGCGATATGGTGGCCGCGTGGGTGGAGGGGGATGAGGAAACTACACTCAAATATCTCTATCGCGAAGGCAAAGATATTCGTTTACAGCCGGCCAACCCAACCTATCAGCCGATTATCCGATCGGCGGACAAAGTGCGCATTAATGGGCGAGTCGTCTCGGTCATTCGCATGTTGCACAACTGACACAGCGTTACCAGGATGATCAAGCACTATTTCTTGCAATATCGTCCACTCCATCAGTGAGCCCAATCTATACCGCCACAGATTTGTTAAAAAAAGGGGCAATTTGCCGAGTGCAAATCGCCCCTTTTCGATCTTGCTCGATTCTTGATAGCGTACGTTTAGGTGTCTAAGAATTTAACCGCATCACCCACGGTGACAATCTTCTGCGCCTCTTCGTCGCTAATCTCGCCACCAAATTCTTCTTCAAACTGCATAATCAGTTCAACGAGATCGAGGCTGTCGGCCTCTAGATCATCCCGGAAATTTGCGGCCATTGTCACCTCTTCAGGATCAACCCCAAGCTGTTCGACAATGATATCACGGACACGTTCAAAAGTAGATCCAGCCATAAATATATTTCTCCTCTAGTAGCTTCACAGTTAGTAGCTTCACAGTTAGTAGCTTCACAATTAAGCTTCACAATAGATGATAACAATCAAGATAAGACGTATCTTCAACTATAACAACTTGTTACGATAGTAACACGACAGCCGCTACATGTCCAAGATACCCCGTAGGTTGTCACCTTTAGCAGGGCATTCGGCAATTTTAGTCAGTGGCCACAAAGCTGTCAAACAAGACAGGGGACAAAGTGCCTTCGCTTTTTGGTTTATCGATATGGTACGCGCGCTAAATCTCCTAACTCATGTTACGCAAGGTAGGGGCATGAGGGGGATGGCGGATAAAACTTACGTTTTTCCCGTAATTTCCTTCGCCCCCCCCTCGTGCCCGTCTTGATCTAGATCATTGGGCAAGGACGGGCACAAGGTCGGCGGCGAATCAAGTCACGGGTCTTTATCAAAGGTTGATCCGCCGCCCACCTCATGCCCCGACGCAGCTTGTCATTACTCCTGCGTAACATGAGCTCCTAAAACGACCTCTTTGTATCGGCCCAATTCAGCAAGTATAATTCGCTGCAAAGTCAAAACACTAGAGACGATCATTAGTTGCGCATCAATTGCCGAATTGATATGGGCGACTTTGCTGTGTAATCCAAAATCAATCCGTGAATTTTGTAACTAGTGTGTAACTCCCCTCCGTATGATAAAGATGTAGCTGTGAAGTTTGAGGGGAGCTTACTTCACAGGCTATATATTGCAACCTCTTTTGGTTCCTCCTTTGTAAGACGCCCGTCAGTACACCCGTACTGGCGGGCAACCTCTTTTTAGAGGAATTGCGATGCTCCCTACACGGTAGGATTACCCTGGTACTACATCGTTTGTCAGATGGCAAAGCCACTTTTTGTATCACTGAATTCCGCCATCTGGCCCATATACAATCTGCGATTCGCATGTTATCATGGTCTTTGGGTAGAAATGGTGCATCTACTCGTTTCCTTTTGGGTTTCCTTTCTCCTTGCAGAGCCGCTGTCCTTCTGGTCAGTGGCTTTGCTCTTTTTAGCCCCATTCCCCCAATTGTTGGATGTTGGATTTGTTGGATCACCCCTAGCGCATTGCCCACAGAGAGCCACTCTTTGGTATACTATCCTCAATTGATTGCCCCTATCGATGAACAACCAGCTTGTTACCGCAGCAGAAAGCCATTTTGCGAATGTCCGGAATAATGCGCCGCCTAGCGCGTGCAGTTTTGATCGTCATTGGTCGGCTACTGGCCCACCTTTTGTTTCGCATTACCATCGAAGGCACAGCCAACGCGCCGCGTGCGCCCCATGGCCTCTTGGTGATCTCCAACCATTTCAGTTGGTTCGATGCACCCCTGCTCACTTTTCTATTACCCTTTCCCCCGGCCTACCTGATCGCGACTGAAGCCCAAGATAAGCGCTGGATTGGCCTCTTTTCGCGTATTTTTGAAAGTATCCCCATCTGGCGCGGCCAAGTCGACCGTCAAGCGCTGACCACCGCCGTCAACCGGTTGCAAGCGGGCGACGTGATTGGCATTTTCCCCGAAGGCGGGATCAATCCTGACTTGGCCGCATTGGTAGCCAGTGGGCAACAAATTGACCAATTGCAGGGCAATATGTCGCGCGGCGCGGGACAGTTAATCCGCGCCAAAGCGGGCGTGGCGCTGTTGGCAGCCATGAGCGGCATACAGATCATGCCGGTTGCGCTGATAGGCAGTCAACAGTTGCCCGCCAATCTCAAACGTTGGCGGCGCACCCCGCTCACCCTGCGCGTTGGAGCCTGCTTTGGCCCACTCACGCTTGACCCTGCGCTGAAAGGGCCGGCGCGCCGCCAACAAATGGATGCAATGGCCGACGAGATGATGTGTCACGTCGCACACCTATTTCCGCCCGAACAGCGCGGCTATTATGCCGATAAGCTGGACGAATAACGCGCCTGGTTATATTGCCAGCTTAGGCGAATGGGGGCAGCGGCGTCATGATATGACCATCGGCCACCGTGCCATAGACGCAGGTAAAATCAGGCCCGTAGTGCCAGAGATAGGCCACCGTATAGGCACAGGTGATGGCATCCAACGTATCTTCATACGCTTTCAGTGCGCGCCCACGCAAGGTGTCGAGCGCGACAGCCAGCAGATCCGCCGTACCATCGAGCGGAAACGCGGCATGGTGCAACGTGCCCAGCAACTGTTGATAGCGGGCAAACGCGGCCAGCCGTACGTCTTGGCCGCGCCCAGGGCGCGCCTTGTATTTTAAGGTTTTGTTCAACCCAAAAAAGTGGATATGCGCGGGGTGGGGAAAGATCTCGCCGATCAAGCGCCCGGCAACCTGCTTGGGGATCGGCGCGCTTTCGCGAAAGCCATAGCGCTCGGCAAACAGTGCCACCAGCATTTCGCCCCGTACTTCCCCATCAAAGGCCAGCAAACGGCGATTGGCGGGCAGCGCACCCGCCTCAAAGCGCCGCCAATCGGCGCTCAGGGCTTGGTCACAGGCGCGCGCACCGGTAGCGTTGGGCACGCGCAGCGGCGCATCTACGCCGATTACCGCGGGTTCGCCCTGTGCCAAGTATGGCGCGACAAAGGCAAGAATCGCCTCATTACTGGTCAGAAGACCGGTGTGGGCAATCAAGTGGTTATCGCTCAGAATCGCCGCACCCGTGCGATTGCGCGGGCTCCACGCCAAATCCAGGCCAATAAAAAGCATAAGGTCGTTTGCCTACTGTGTAATCAAACCGACTGAAAGCATATCATTTGTTCTCTATACTCGCAACAGAGAGTCGTATTGCGTGCTGCGCCCTAGTAGATCCCGGCGTAAATAAGGTACCCTATTTTTACCATGATGTACACGAGTAACGTGCCTTATTAACTGCCGTGGTATCTACGCCCAACTGTACGAGTAGATCCCGGCGTAAATAAGGTACCCTATTTTTACCATGATGTACACGAGTAACGTGCCTGATTAACTGCCGTGGTATCTACGCCCAACTGTACTAGTCACGCTCAAGCGGTTAAGCAAGCAAGAAATCAGAGAGTTAGACTTTAGCGATGACCGTCTGGCGTTGTGTCTGTATT
>DAOTTR010000050.1:0-6422 GCA_034437715.1 Caldilineaceae bacterium | reverse complement strand
CCTAAGCGGTCGGTAAGCGCTACGGGCAGACCGGCATTGAGAAAATTGCCTTGATCATCAAATAATCCACCGATGGTGTGGATCAGTGATTGGGCCAGCGTGCCGCCTAGTTCGGCTGTTTTTTCCAATAACACGACGTGTGCGCCTTCTGCTGCAGCAGACAGCGCACAGCTTAAGCCTGCTGCACCTGCGCCTACAACAACGATTTCGGTTGGCTTGTTAAACAAGGAATGAAATTCCTCTGTTAGGTAAGACAATACCTGTTATCCGCCCGCCGATGGCGGATCGAGTTGATAGATGGTGTAGGTGTATATGGACTTAAAACCAAATCGTTTAACCCAGAAGGCCGACTGTTCGTTGCCGTGGCCCGTGACAATCGAGATGCCCATGTCGCGCAGCACTCGTAGACGAGCGGCAATCAGCGATTGGAAAATGCCACGGGCTTGGAAGGCTGGGAGAATACAGTCGCCAGTAAAATGCGCGGAGTCTTCTTTGATCATCATGGCTGCGCAACCAACAGCAGCCCCGTTGTAGCGACCGATGAACAGATGCATGCTTGGCTCGGGCCCGGTGCTCAATTGATAATAGCGGCGGCGTCTGAAGGCCTCCTCGTCGGCGGGGAGGCTATAGCACGCCGTCATGACGCCGATATATGCTTCGTACGCTGCCGTCGATTCGGGATCGATCTGTTCAACCTCCACCCCATCGACTAACTCGAGTGGCAGGGCACTACTGCCAAGAAACGCCTGGATGAGCGATTGCGTTGCGCCGCGCGCAAGCAGTCGCTCACCAAGGTCTCCCGGTCGTGTCCAAGGATAGACGCACCATGTTAGCGGGAGCCCTAGCCTGTGATACTCAGAGACTACCTCGTCGATCTCTGCATCCGGATTCCGCTCACCAAGATTCGAGAAGAGTACCTCGTTGGCAGCAGACCACGAGGCCGAAGGTGTGAGGGTTCGATACCAACCGCCTTCATCAATTACAATGGTATCATCGCGTAATCGCTGCGGACCAACCGGCCCGTTCAGCACGATCTCCAATTCACGTGGTACTCTCATTTTAGAAATCGCTGGACGACTGTCGCAAGCGATCCGGCTCAAGATTTGTGATACTGGCATGTTCAACTGTGCATCCTCCCCACTCGGTTGAGGCCCATTCATGTAGCTAGTAAGGATCGCCGAAAATTAGCTGCCGTCACTCCTGCCCCTCTTCTCTGGCGCAAGCGGCTTTGTGACAGTTATTTCCTAAGCGATCCTTACTCCTTACCTAAGTAAAACACATTAAGATTTAGAAAAAGTGAGACGGTCCGGGTGAGTCAGGTGAGTCTGGTTATCAAGGGTCAGTTGAACCGAAGCCAGCAATTGGGGGATGGTGGCAAAGAAATGGTCAGCACAAGCCAATGCTTTGAGATGACGCCAGAAACGTTCGATAGGATTGAGATCAGAACAGTACTTAGGGAGCCAGTAGACGAGAAAATGGTCCTCCAAGTAAGCCAACATGGCCTGTGACATCTGACTGTGGTGGATGGAGGCATTGTCCAAAACGAAAACAGTTGGGCGATCGCTGGGCAGAAAGGTCAGCAGAAGCTCCAGAAAATCACGGAATGCCTCGGCGTTTTTCTGCTTGGCGGGCATAGCAACGACTTCATCAGTACGCCAGTTGTAGGCACCAAAGCAGTGCAGCCACTGCTGTTGACCAGGTGTGGCCAGACGTTTCTGTTGACCTTTGCGCATCCAACAGCGCACGAGATAGCAGAGCAGTCCTATGGTTGTTTCGTCCATAAAGAATAGTTCAATTTCGCCAGCTTGGGCTTTTTTTTAAGTCGTCGAACAGGGTTTTGGCCTCGGCTTTGGCCTCGGAATCCTGCAGCGCCGTCAAATCGTGCTTGGGCCGACGATAGACAAACCCAAGTGCATCCAGCAGATGCCGGAGGGTATTCTTGTGCATGGCAAGACCCAACTGTTCGCGCACGTGGCGCAACAACCGTCCCGCGGTCAACACCGTAAAGGCGTAGCCCAGGGTAGTGAGAGCTGCCTCTAGCAGTTGTTCGACTTGCGCACGCACAGCTTCGGTACCGATCAGCGGTCGTCCGCTACGGGTACCCGCCAAGCCTTCGGCTTGCCAGCGGTTGGCTCACCAGTACACCTGGCTCACCGACACCGCTAGCAACTCGGCCATCTCCCCTGGTTTATACCCTTTGTGCAGCAGCCGCGCCCGCTCGTGTACGCGCAGGTCTTCATGGCTTTTGATTGCTTGTTCGAGTTCGTTGACTTGACTCTCGCTTAGTCTGTAGTTGTTTCGTTTTGGCATACCTGCCATTTTGCCATACCTACACCTATTTCCTAAAACTTTTTGTGCTTTAATTAGACTCTACGCCCCACTGGCTAGCCCATAGCGGGGGTCTTGTTTTTCTTGTTCATTTCAGCGAAAAGATTAACCCACCATGCCTTCATTAAGTCAATGGCTTCTTTGCCCCCTTCTAGAGCCTGCTGTGGGTGAATCGTTGGTCGATCGCCTTCCCCGGCAACGACCGATTGATCCTGGTACAAACCGCGCAGGAAGATGCCGAGTTCATCTTTATGGCTCTGCTCAACCCCGTCGAGATGCAAATCGTGGAAACCAACCAAATGCTTTCCTGAATTTCCTGCCTCGCGTCTAGCAATGACCTCCTCGGAGATCGCCCGAAAGACTTGGTGTTCGAAGATCGCAGCAGTTTCGGTGGCGAACATCGTGCCTAGAACAGAAGATGGGTCGCGCGCACAGAGCTCACCAATCGAATCCAAGAACTTGGTAGTGGGCGTAAACTCCTCCCGAGCTTCGACATCAGAACCGACTTTCTTAAGGGCCGCCTTATACATGGCGGCATGTCCATTCTCTTCGTTATAGTTACGAATGAGTTCCTTCTTGACGATATCAGTGTCGAATGCTCCTGTTGTTTGTGCGGCAATCCACAAAAACTCACAGTTGCGGAACGAAAACTGGTAATGTTCCATCATAAGCCATTCGAGACTCTCGGTATTATACTGACTTAAGTCCTGAAGTGGCTTCTTTGCATTATTGGTGAAATCTGCATTCCACTGGTCGATGGTCTTTTCTACATCCATTGTCTTTTCCATTGTTCTGTTCCTTTTCGTTGCTTGATTGAGATTTTTTCGAGTTTACTGTGACCTAGCAGATACGTTCTTCCGCTTGCACGGTGCGACCGTATCTGCTTTGGCCTCAGGCAGGGTGTTCGCAAAATAACCGGTCATGCCCAAAGCTGGGGCTAGTTTATGAGTGGAGGTGTTGGTATCGCTTCCACTCGTACAGTTGGGCGTAGATACCACGGCAGTTAATAAGGCACGTTACTCGTGTACATCATGGTAAAAATAAGGTACCTTATTTACGCCGGGATCTACTAGTCAGCGCGCTGGTCGCCTCAATGACTGCGCTGCTCAACTTGCCCCACAAGGCACCCGCCTGAACATCCAGATCCATTAACCTTCGATTCGTGTAACGAACCTCATTCATAAAAAGTAATCGACGGTCTAGCCGTCATGCGCAGGGGAGGTTAATTCCCTAGTACAGTTGGGCGTAGATACCACGGCAGTCAATCAGGCACGTTTACTCATGTACATCATGGTCAAAGTAGGATGCCTTATTTACGCCGGGATCTACTAGGTCGTAAACGGTGCCAATTGGGGGGCCAAAGCCGAGCGGCCATTTGGTCTGATCATTGTATTTGGCACCGGTCAGCTCGAGGCTGATCATCTGGTCGCCATCACGTTCTAGCAATTTGACGTCGGTCAAATTAGCGCCATGCAGTTCTGTACCGCTCAGGATAGCTTCTAACAGGGGTTTAAAGTCCAACGGTCCCAAAACGTACGCGAAGCAAATTTAGACCATTTTTGTGTCTACTAAATCGATTTATAGACGGGTTTGTCTACAAAATAGCGTTTAACGACTTAAAAAACGCGCTATACTACTCCAATACTCTGTCTACAAACTTGAGACCTAGTAGATCCCGGCGTAAATAAGGTACCCTATTTTTACCATGATGTACACGAGTAACGTGCCTTATTAACTGCCGTGGTATCTACGCCCAACTGTACTAGTAGACATTTGTGCCCTTTTATGCCTTAGCGTACGAAACCTTACCGTTGGGCTTCAAACCCCTTCTAGTGGATAGGGAAAATTTTACTTCCCTTGTTAAAAATTTCTGATAAGATTCGCGATAAAAGCGAGATTGCGGGCGAGACGATCCAGCTTGGCGATTATCAGGCGGGCTTTTTGTTTTCGCACTGACTAAGGGCTTCAATGAGCTGAGGACGGTCGTTTTTCTTGCCGCTTTCGATTTCGGTGAATTCAGAGACAAGATCACCCCGTCCTAAAATATGGTTGGCAACGGCAGAGCGCTGGGCGTCTAATCCTAAACCGGATTTGCCTTGGCGGTCGGTGGAAACTCGATAGCAGGCGATGAATTTTTGTGTCATGCTCAATAGTTTAGCAGAAAAAAGAGCAGATGTAAAACGGTGTAACGTCCGTCGTATTTTTTACAATTTCTGAGTCTGCGGCAAGGCAGGATGCCTCAGATCGAGGTTAGCGTCATTTTCAACACTTGCCGACTTTAGTTACGGGCCCAGACAAGGTACTGTGGAGCGGAAAACGCGCAACGAGGGGCATCGGAGACATCTCGCTCAACAGCAAATTTTGCAATGTAGGCGTAGGATGCTCGAGCAGGGGCAAATAGAGAGCTGCTTTTTCGGGCCGGCGCGCACTGGAAAAATGTCCTACAATTTGTGCTGCCACCTGATGGCGTTGCTCACCATACAGTTCCTCTAGCGCATTGCCCAGCTCTTCATGCCAATACTGGCGCTCTACCTCATCCAAACTGTAGTATAAATATTGCTGGACAAGCGGCTGTTGAAAGCGATATTGGGTCAGGCGCTGTTGGCCTACCCATTGACAGTCTTGGGCGCTGATCAGGTGATATTGTCGATCTAAGGCATGACTTAAGCAGCTGAGCAGCCAGCCAGCCGCTACGCCTTGCACAAGGGCCACAGCTTCAACGGTAAAGATTTCCCCAGCTAGACCTGGCAATCATCAAAATTTCGCGCAACGCTGCTGGTAACTGATGAATCCGTTGCGCAATCATCCCTTGGATGCTGGCCAGCAAGTTCTGCTGATCACTAAACCAGTATACAGTTGTCTCCTGCAAGCGGGTTGCTTCTAGAGGCAGATGGCGCAATAACTCTACCGTAAAGAAAGGCTGACCTCTGATGCATTGGAATAATGTTTGTCGGAATTGCTGATCAAACTGGGTAGGCTGGGCATCCAATAGGTCATTCACAAATTGCCAGCGCTCTTGCGGCTGCGTATGGTCCAATTTTATCTGGATATCGCCGTTGTAGCGTTGTAAATTATGACAATGCTGGTGAGCGGATGTTGCTTGCCCGCATCATCTGCCACCAGGTCTTCTGAGCGATATAGGCCAACGATCAAGATGCGATTTTGCAAAAGGCGGCTGCCCAGATGAAAAAGTAGGCTGAGTGAGGCGGCATCGGCCCACTGCAAATCGTCCAGGACAAGGAGCAAGGGGCGTTGACTAGCCAGTGTGTTTAACACATTCGTAAATTGTTGGAAGAGCGTGCTCTGTGGAGTAGCTACCTCACCAGCGTTCGTCGCTTTACTTCTCGCGAGCGTTTCCAATTCCTGTTGCCACGGCGTTGGCTCTCCGCGTAAAGTCTTGAGCCGTGTCAGCAAATTTGTGCCTGATAAAATTGAGGAATTAGATCAGGCCCCTGACTATTAAGGAATTCTAGCGCCATAGCGCTTACGCTCCGCAAACGCTGAATGTTTTCTGACGTACGCCCTTCTCCGACATAACCGGCCTCACTTAGACCGATGAGTTACGCCAAAAGTTCACAAAACGGTAAAAATAGGTTGTCACTTGGCGTAAGCTGAGTGCAGCGACTAGAGGCAACTACCAGATCCAGCGCAATCATGTGGGCGCGCCGGGTAAATTCAGTCATCAAGGCTGTTTTGCCGCTGCCTGATTCACCGTTGATAAATACAACCTGTCCATGACCGGCGAGCATAGTCTGGAGAAAGGTCTCTAACTGCACTAATTCCTGTTCACAACCGACGAAGATCGGAGGAAGATGCGAAGCTAGATCTGACTGCCTTAATCGCGATAGCAAAGGTTGTGGTGAGACAGTTACTGATATCTAGTACAGTTGGGCGTAGATACCACGGCAGCTAATAAGGCACGTTACTCGTGTACATCATGGTAAAAATAGGGTACCTTATTTACGCTGGGATCTACTAGGTTAATATTTAATAATTGTCAAGGGAAGCAAAGCAGGCAGAAATGATCTGTGGCTTTGCCCGTAAGCGTTCACTCGCATCGACAAGCTGTTGACCGAGTTGTGGCAAATCCTGAC
>DAOTTR010000049.1:0-10463 GCA_034437715.1 Caldilineaceae bacterium | reverse complement strand
CCCCTACGCATGATTTTGTTTGGCAAGCGCTGGATCATTATTTCTTTGAAAGCGCCTTAGTGTCTGTCCAAGAATAACATGGATGATTTTAGACAGATTTACTTGGGTAACATCACGCAAATTCACTATTTTATTTCTGGACAGACCCTAATTAGCTATTCCAAAAAAATAATGATCCAGTACCGGCATGAGGTGTGGCGGGGTAAAACAATAGGTGTACACAAGCTCTCTTTCCGCCACACCGCGTGCCCCTACGCAAATTGGATCGTTTACATCTTGGAATAGCCTTAAACTATTGCTTGAATACTTTCAGAAACGGTCTCATTCATCAATGCTTGCTCGGATCGGGATAGTACAACATAATTCCATTATCGCACGCTTTCGTCACTGCGTCCAGATGGTGTGCAATGGGGGGTGTATTTCAATTTGAGGGTAAATTTTAGAACGCGCGCCCAACGTGTGCCCAAAAAGTGCAATGCACCCTGCAATAAGAGAAAGCAAAGTCCGGCGTAATTTATGGCGCACAGGTACAGAACACGTGTTCGTTCCAGCGTGCTTTGTTGACAGATTTTTTGATACGCAGTACAATGGACGTATACACACAAATTGCTGAAAAGCTTGCCGAGAAGATTGTTGAGAGGAGAACTTCCATGTATCAACAGATTACGTTGATTGGTAATCTGGGCAATGACCCAGAGATGCGCTACACGCCCAGTGGCGTCGCCGTTGCTAGTTTTAACCTGGCCGTCAACCGCAGTTGGACTGGGCAGGATGGCCAGAAGCAGGATAAGACCACTTGGTTTCGCGTCTCCGTCTGGAACAAACAGGCCGAGACGGTGAGCCAATATCTGTCGAAAGGACGCCAGGTCTTAGTCATTGGCGAAATGGAAGAAGCCCGCGCCTACACGGATCGCGATGGCAATATGCGCGCTTCATTGGAAGTCAAGGCGCAAAGTGTGCGCTTCTTGGGACAACGGGGGGACGCCCCGGCGGGCAGTGGCGATATGGGGGGCAATATGGGCAACGCCAACACCTCATCTGCCAATAATTCTGCTGTGCCAGATGAAGAAATACCATTCTGATCAACAAACGCTTAAAAGTTATACAAATAGGCCTAGTAAGGCTACTCCAAAAAATAAGACGTACGGGCATGAGGCGTGGCGGCTGAAATTTACGGCACAACCGAAGATTTCAGATGCCACGCCTCGTGCCCCTACCGCGCGCGTATCGTTTATTTTTTGGATTGGCTAATAGACGCCATCGTATTGTATGACTTTTAAGGGTTTTATCTTTGCGTGGTGATGTTTCTCTGCAGGTTTGTTTTAAATGGACTAAAGTGCGCCGTGCTCATTGCGGCGCACTTTTTTATTGATTGCGCAAACTTAAATTCTTTCTTCAAATCTGCTTGGCCGTTTGCTGGTAAAATTCAGCCAAAATTACGATGTTTTACTGATCGAAAGTGTGTAGAATGGTATAAGCAAGCTTTAGGCTAGTCAATTCGGCTCAACAGGATCTCAGGGGTTGACATCGCCAACCCCGGGTTAAAACTGGTGTCTGCTAGCAGACACCGCGCCAGCGGGGCAACCGAGCCGGTTTTGGATAGCAGGCGTCGGTTCGGGTGCCCCCGGGCGCGATGTTGGCAACCCCCTGAATTCCTGGCGAACCGTCAATTCTAGTAGATCCCGGCGTAAATAAGGCACCTTATTTTTACCATGATGTACACGAGTAACGTGCCTTATTAACTGCCGTGGTATCTACGCCCAACTGTACTAGTCAATTCTAGCAGGCTGAATTGCCACTTCCTTCTACGTAGCAAGAAAGGTAAATAATATAAATAATGAAGCTAAGACTGCCCTATCGACCCTCTGTACCACGATGCTTGTTCGTTGTGCTAGCGCTGCTGGTGCTGGCAGCATGTACTGTCAAGCCCAAGTTTGAGGATATTTACACGGTTGTTACGCCAGCAACCTTACAACCTGGATCTGTGATTCCACTTCCCCCAGCCGATCCGATCCTAACCGTCACTGGTAAAGTGGGCACAACCAACAGTGATCAGGCGATCGTAATGGATCGCGCAACGATTGAGCAGGCCGGCCTTGTCGAATATACGGTGATTGATCCTTTTGAAGAGAAGGCTGTGCGCTATCAGGGTGTCTTAATGCGCGATCTGCTGGCACTTTGGCAAGTAGCCGACGATGCGCAAACGGTACAGTTTGTGGCCCTCAATGATTATACGATCGACATTCCCATTGCTGACTTCACTGACTATCCTGTTTTGTTTGCCCTCCAGGCCGATGGGGTTTATATGGAGCCCGATTATCGTGGCCCTGCTATGCTCGTCTATCCCGTTGATCAATACGAATTTGATGCAATGGTGGTGCAAAGGAAATGGATCTGGCAGATTAAAGCGATAAACATCCAATAGTGGATTGACGGTAACTATAGGCTGATGCGTGAAAAAATTTAACGCTTTTCTTGAATCGTTTCTCCTACAGAGAGATGCGATTGCGCTACCGCGAGTTATTCTACTGATTGGCCCAATGGTGATTCTCCTGCTGGCTGTGCTCGGTCTGGCGCTGCAACTCAACCGCCAACTTGCGGATCAGCAGCAGGTGAACATCAGTCGCATTGCCCATGCTATGGTACGGCACATTGCCCAATTACAGCGTGAGCATTTGCGGCTTTATGCGCTGATTGGGCGGGGGAACGATCAAATTGATGCTGATAGCATTGCCGCCCAACAAGATTTGGTTTGGAGCCGCTTGCGTGTTCTAGAAAACCCGCGCGTGATTGAAGATGAAGAACGAGAGCTCAAAAGTCTGCTGCAAGAATATCGCACCCAGTGGGAAACGCTGCAACCAACGATCGCACGCTGGCAGGCAGGAGTGGCTGTACAGACTGAGCGCGATGAATTAGCCGCACAGATGGAGGAAGCAGAAAAAATAGTCTATTCTATGATTTTGATTAGCCAAGAGCATTTTGAGGATCGGCTCATGGCGTGGGCCGCATCTTCGCAGCGGCTGAATGGCTTATTGACGGGTGCCAGCGCGCTCTTTGCTTTGATGATGTTGCTAATGACCTATGTCATTTATCAATTTTTTCGTGTCCAAGCGCGGATCGAGCAGGGTTTGCGCAGCAGTGAACAGCGCATGCGGGCAATTTTAGAGACAATTCCCGATGCTGTTTTCCGCCTGACGCGCGCAGGCACCTATATTGATGTCAAGCCGGCCAAAAATTTTGTGCTGCCCACAGCATTTGAGGATCTCCTCGGTAAGCATATTACCGAAGTGCTGCCCCTCGACGTAGCAACTATCCTGCAGCAGACGATGGCGCAAGCCTTCGCCACAGGTCAAGAGCAACTATGTGAATATCAACTGTCAGATGGGGCAAAAGAAACCATACAGAATTTTGAAGCACGCGCCTTACCCACGGGGATAGCAGAGATCCAATTGATTGTACGCGATATCACGATGGACAAACAACAGGAACAGTCGGCGCGGCAAGCCCAGAAACTGGAAAGTTTGGGGGTGCTGGCCGGTGGTATTGCCCACGATTTTAATAATTTACTCACCGGCATGTTGGGGCAGGCCTCGCTCGCCAAAATGAAACTGACCAAAGGGTTGCCCCCGGCAGAGAATATTGATAAAGTCATTGTATCGGCAGAGCGCGCCGCCGATCTGACGCGCCAACTGCTCGCCTATGCCGGTAAAGGGAAATTCCAAATTGCGTCGCTGAATCTGAATCAGTTGATTAATGAGACAACTGGGCTGATGCAGGTTGTGTTGCCCGGCCAGGTCGTACTTCGGTTGAATCTGCATGAACAATTGCCGTTGATCGAGGCCGACCGGGGTCAGATCCAGCAGGTGGTGATGAATCTATTTATCAATGCCGTGGAAGCATTAGGCGAAAACGGCGGGGCCATTGGTATCACAACCAGCTTTCAATCGATTAGCGCTGTGAACACAGCCCAGGGCTACATTATCGGCAACTTGCCAGCGGGGCTGTATGTCATGTTGCAAGTGGCAGACAGCGGCATGGGGATGGATCAAGCTGTGCTCAGCCGCATTTTTGATCCATTTTTCAGTACCAAACCCCAAGGCCACGGGTTGGGGCTCTCGGCCACGCTAGGCATTATTCGTACGCACCAAGGCGGCTTACAAGTGCAAAGCCAGCCCGGACGCGGCACCGAATTTATAGTGCTTTTCCCTGCACTGACCACGAGTGTCGTTGCAGAAGTTGATCAGATAGCCGTCACACCAACCCACAGCGAACAACGCCAGACCGTTTTGATCATTGACGATGAAGCGGCCGTCCGCGAAGCCGCCGATGATATTCTTGCCGGGCATGGATTTACGGTTACAACGGCAGACAGTGGTCGCGCCGGGATCGAGCAATTTCGCCGGTTGCAAGCGGAGGTGGCGGTAGTGCTGTTGGATATGAAGATGCCTGGCATGAATGGCAAACAGACCTATGAAATTTTGCGTCAGATTGACCCTAACATGAAGGTGATTCTCACATCAGGCTATAGCGAAACTGAGGTCAACACCCAACTTGGCACCTACCAAGCGCTCTCTTTCTTGCCCAAACCCTATACCGCCAATCAACTGATCCATCACGTAGAGCAGGTGCTGTTAGTCAGGGGCAGGGAGCAGGGAACAGGGAACAGGTAGCAAGTACTTGCTACCTGTTCCCTGTTCCTTTTACACCCCTAGAATGTGGGTGAGGATCGTTGCACCACTGCCACCGATGTTTTGGGCCATGCCAATCTCTGCTTTTTGCACTTGATTGGCTCCCGCCGTTCCTGTCAACTGTTGGACGACTTCGACAATCTGGTAAACCCCGGTTGCACCCACAGGATGACCGCGACTTTTCAGCCCCCCCATCGTGCTAATCGGCAATTCACCTCCGATGCCAATCATTTCCTCATGCGCCAAGCGCCAGCCTTCCCCCCGCCGCGCAAAACCCGATGCCTCTAGACTCAGCGCGCTCATGATCGTAAAGGCATCATGCACCTCGAAGAGATCGATCTCTTTGGTCGAGATGCCCGCTTGGCGATAGGCTTTTTGGCTGCTGCTGTATGCCGCCTCCAGCCAAAGTGGATCGCGACGATCATGCACAGCCAGGGTATCGGTAGCAGCGGCGCTGGCCAGAATGCGCACCGCACCCCGATGGTGACCATGCACAAATTGCTGCACCCGATCAGTAGCGACCAGGATAAGGGCCGCTGCGCCGTCGCAAACGGGACTGCTGTCCATGATATTGATGGGGGTGGCAATTACGGGGGCTCTGAGATAATCGTTCAGCGTTACCGCTTCCTGGAACATGGCGTTCGGGTTGTTGACCCCATTGCGATGGGCATTGATGCTAAAGCCAGCAAAGGCGTCAATCGGTACATTATGCTCATACATATAGCGCTGCATGAGCAAGGCATTCAGACCCACAAAGCTCACGCCGTGCAGTGCTTCGTATTCGGCGTCGGCGGCGGTCGCCAATCCGGCAGTCGTATCCTTGCCCACCGTATCAGTCATCTTCTCGACCCCGGCCACAATCACAACCTCATGAAAGCCGCTGGCAATCGCCATCATACCAATGCGCAACGCGGCCGCGCCGCTGCCACAAGCTGCCTCAATTTTGGCCGCTTCGATGCCGGTCAACCCGCAATAGTCGGCGACAAGCGTGGCCAGATGCTCTTGATCCAGCAAACTGCCGCTCAACATATTGCCCAGATAGAGGGCATCGGCGGTCTCGATCGTAGCATCGGCCATCGCCGCCACAATCGCATCCCCAGCAATCTGGCGCGCCGAGCGATTCCACAATTCCCCCACCGGCGACTGTCCAATGCCCACAATTGAAACACTACGCATAAACTCTCCCTTACAAAAGGTAGCAGGTAACAAGTAATGGCATCTGCTACTTGCTGCCTGCCACCTGCGACTTGCCCTACTTCAAAATATAATAGGTGGCGCGCTTGCTGCCGATACGAATCAGCAGATTCTTCTCGACCATATCCGCCAGATCGCGCCGGATGGTTTCGGCGCTGACCTCGGCATAGAGTGCCTGGTAATCACTGTTCGTAATCCGCCCCTGGCTCTGCAAGTGAGCTAGGGCGCGTTCCTGCCGTTCATTCAAAAAGCCCGGCGAAAATTGTTGTTCTGCCACAGGACGGACCAGATCGTCGCTGGCCGCGTAGAGCACGACCCGAAAACCGGCGGTTGTCTCTTCAAAAACCGGTTCGGGCAGACCCGCTTCGGCCATGGTGGCCATCATGCGGTCAATGCCATAGCCCAGCCGCTCGATGTAACCCAGATCACTCAGGACCGCGACAATCGCTTCATTGCGACTGTAGCGTTCGTCCTTGAGATTCTCCAGCGTGACATGACCAGGCAAACGACCGGGGCTATAAATCTCCATGCGGTCGCTGAACATCAACAGGCGAATGCCTTCGCCGCGAATGCTGTAGTCACGGTGCGCAATCGCGTTGACAATCGCCTCGCGCACCACGGGCAGCGGATATTGGCTGGTTTCTTCGCGCTGCATACCGGCAATGCGCATATCACGGCGCATGTTGCTCACAACAAATGTTTCGGCGACGCGCACTTGCTCGGCCAGCGTGCCGCCAATCTCCTGGCGCACAAATTCGTCGCTCATGGTCGGGCCAGCATAGCGCACACAGATCAACTCGGCGTTGCGCAGAAAGCGTTGTGGCTCGCGCCCAAAGAGTAAGAGACCGGCCACGGTTGGCGTAAAAACGGGCGCGAAATCTGGGCCAAAGGTTTTCGCCACACAGCCACGCGTCGCCAACACGGCGACCGGTTCATCATCGGGCGCGGCAGCAATGCGATGCAAGTAACGTTCCACCTGTGGCTGATCCAGATCAGTCAGCGTTGCCCCGGCTACGAGCTGGCTTTCATAGCCGACATCGCCACGTTCCAACAGCAAACGCCGCAACTCAGGCGTGGTGAGTGGGCGATTTTGGCTCGCCGTGCGCGCTAGGTAGCGCCCCTGCAAACTGTAGAGATGGGGCAAGCCGGGCGGCACCTGTACTAGCACAACTTCGCCCGCGCGACAGGTTGCGCAGTGGGGCGTCGGCAGAATCAACGGCGGATCGGTCAACAGGCCAGCCTCCACCACGGCTTCGCGCAAGGCATCCAGATCAGCACTCTTTTGCGGGACCCCTTTGGCCGTCACCCCCAAAAAGACGAGGCCGCCATTGGTATTCGCCAGGGCGGCTAAAGTCTCGGCAATCGCATCATGCTTGGCGTTGCCCGGCAAGAAAGCCACATGTTCATTCTGCCCATTTGTCAGGTAGGCCAATAGTTCTTCTTCTGGAATCGTTGCGAACCGTCGTCGTATCATCGTTCCTTTATCCACCTGCTGCCCGCTTGACAATTTACCACAACACCCTCGTTGGTTGCAGGAATCGCTTCTACATTTGGAAATTAGATTGTGTCTGGGCGCTACGCCGCCGGATCGCTGCCAGATCGCTCCTGCACTTTGCCGCCACACTGTCCAGCAAAAAAAACGCATCTACTGCGCGCTGTGGTGACTTGCGACACCGGGCGACTCGACTTACAATGCATAGACGTATATAAAAGAGATTATGCCGATTGGTTATTTGGGCAACAAAACCCGGTGCAATTGTTCTTGTAGGTGCGGTTTGTAACCGCACAAGTCGGCATCGACCGCGTAGGTGCGGTTACAAACCGCACCTACGCATGCACAAAATTAAATCGTAATAAAGTCTAAACTAGAAAAGTAGCCTACCTGTTGTCTGTGATTGTAACGTAGAGTAGGCGGTAAGTAAAAGCATTTGAGTGCTTCATACCGACGAACGCCAGAAAGCAATACTTTTTACCGGCATCATTGGTTACTTTCTGTGCTGCTCATGCGTATGTCATGCGTGAATCATCTGTGAGAGATTATGCCCGCTTCAACCCAACCTGCATCCGCTGCCTACAATCAGCCGCATATTGTGGCGATTGGGGGCGGTACAGGTATGCCCCAACTGTTGCGCGGTTTGCGCGCCTACACCAATAATATTACGGCGATTGTCACCGTGGCCGATGATGGCGGCAGCAGTGGTCGTTTGCGCCAACAGATGGGCATGTTGCCGCCCGGTGACTTTCGCAACAATATTGCCGCCCTGAGCGATGCCGAGGAATTGATGACGCGGCTCTTTCAATATCGCTTTGCCAAGGTTGATAGCAGCGGCGCGACCAATGAATTGGCCGGCCATAGCTTTGGCAACCTCTTTATCGCCACCATGGCAGCGGTCACCGGCAGCTTTGAAAAAGGCCTGGCCGAATGCAGTCGCGTGTTGGCAGTGCGCGGACGCGTCTTGCCCAGTACGCTGGAAAACATTACGCTCTGTGCCGAAGTGGCCCATACCCAACCCGATGGCAGCGAAACGTGGACCATTGTGAAAGGCGAAAGCAATCTGCCCGCAACCGGCGGGCGCATTCAGCGCGTCTTTCTCGATCCGGATCAGCCACGCGCCTACCCCGAGGTGATCCGCTGGATTCTGCGCGCCGATCTGATTGTGGCGGGGCCAGGGAGTTTTTTTACCAGCGTCTTGCCCAACCTGCTGGTACCGGCGATTCGCGACGCCATCTGCGCCACCACCGCCCCGCGCATTTACCTGTGTAATGTCGCCACCCAGCCGGGCGAGACGGATGACTACACAGTTTCCGACCACATGCGCCAGTTGCGGCGTCATGCCGGTGACGCCTTTACCACGGTGCTTGCCAACGATCACTACGATCCGGCACAGCCACCCTATCAAATTGGCGGCTGGGTCACCTTGCCACCCGCCGCTGAAGCAATTTCCTATCGGCTCTTTACGGGTGATCTGGTGGATACGGCGCGGCCTTGGCACCATAATCCGCAGAAGCTGGCCGCCCGTCTCATAGCGGTCTATGCCGAGTTGACCGGCGCGGCTGGGCTGGCTGCGTCCTCTTGCTAGCAATCCTGTAGCGACTTCCTTTGCGGATCGGCAAAAATTAGCGCGCAGAAGCTTCCATACATGTCCTTTGTGTACAATATGGTAGAATGGACACGAACAGGCGTCTATGATAGCTGCTTGTTTTATAAATTTATCTACGCACTTGTTTGAAAACCACTGTTTTACGTCCACGGAATTGATACCGCAAGTGCTACTCGATGGAAATTGCTACTAAATTTTTTCATCAATCGGTCTTGCTCCGGTTACTTGCGTCAAACATACGTTTTGAAACAGCGCAAGGTTTACAAGAACAAAAATTATTTGCAGTATAAGGAGAGATCATGGCTACAAAGATTGCAATTAACGGCTTTGGTCGGATTGGGCGCCAAGTTACCAAGGCACTTTTTGAAAGATATCGTGATGAATTTGATCTAGTCGCCGTCAACGACTTGGGTGATGTGAAGACCAATGCGCATCTGTTCAAATACGACAGCAACTATGGCGTCTACCCCGGCGATGTCAAGGTAGAAGGCAACAACATTGTCATCGATGGGGATGCTGTGCAGGTGTTGAACGAACGTGATCCCAGCAAGTTGCCCTGGGGTGATCTGGGCGTGGACATTGTGGTCGAGAGCACGGGTCTTTTCACCTCTAAAGAAAAAGCGGCCCTGCATATCAGTGCCGGTGCCAAAAAGGTGATCATCAGCGCCCCTGGCAAAGGCGAAGACATTACCGTCTGCATGGGCGTGAACAATGAAAAATACGACCCCACCAAGCACCACGTCATTTCTAATGCTAGCTGTACCACCAACGGTCTGGCACCGGTTGCAAAAGTGCTCTACGAGCGCTTCGGCATTGAAAAGGGCCTTTTGACGACCGTTCATGCGTATACCAATTCACAGCGCCTGCTGGATCTGGCTGCACCGGATCTGCGCGACGCACGCGCCGCGGCGTTGAACATTGTGCCCTCGGCCACCGGTGCCGCGCGCGCCGTCGGATTGGTGATTCCCGAATTGCAGGGCAAGTTCTCGGGCATGGCCTTCCGTGTGCCGGTCGCGACTGTCTCGGTGGTCGATTTCACGGCGCTGCTCAGCAAGGATGTGACGGTGGCGGAGATCAACGCGGCGATGAAAGAATATGCTGATGGTCCGATGAAGGGCATTCTGGGCTACACCGAAGAGCCGTTGGTTTCGTCCGACTTGAAGGGCAATACCCATTCCTCGATCTTCAGTGCGCTGGATACGCTGGTGATTGGCGGCAATCTGGTCAAGGCGGTCTCGTGGTATGACAACGAGTGGGGCTATAGTGTGCGCGTCACTGATCTGGCGAAGTATATTACGGATCAAGGTATTTGATTGGAGCGCTGCATATAATTTACCCCCACCTAGCCTCCCCCCCCAGTTTGGCTTAGCTTTACCCACATGTATTGGTGAGCAAAAGGGAAGTGCATTCAAGGAATGATGCAGAATAAGCATGGTTTTACCGAATTTTGCTCGACTTTGCCGAAATCGGCTCATTTCAA
>DAOTTR010000048.1:0-17192 GCA_034437715.1 Caldilineaceae bacterium | reverse complement strand
CACAACAGTACTCATTTTGAGTGCTTTGGTCATCTTTTCCCCCTTGCTTTTGATCACCTTTACACTACTTCATCATTCGCTTTTTGTCATCTATTTCCTAATTTGCAATCGCTGGCCAGACTGGCCGTGGGATTTGTGTTTGCATCAGGTATCGAGGCTCCCTTTCGGTTCATCGTTACGGACAAGACTATCGGCTTCCAACAAGTGTGCATAGCGCGAGGTGTTGCTGGCAGCCAATTGTGCGCGTGGGCCATATTCGCTGATCTGCCCATCCGCCAAGACCAGGATATCGTCCACCAAGCTGACCGTTTGTAGACGATGCGCGATGATGATCGCAGTGCATCCTTGCAAAAGCTTGGTCAACGCGCGCTGTACCAACGCCTCTGTGTGCGGATCCAGCCGGGACGAGGCTTCGTCCAAGATCAGCAGCTCGGGCTTTTGCAGAAAAGCACGCGTCAGTGCGATCAACTGGGCCTGTCCAGCAGAGAGGCTGTCCGCTTGAAGCTGGGTCGCAAGACTATCTGGCAAGCGCGCAAACCATTCGCCCAACCCCAAATCTTGAATTGCTGCGAGAATCGTTGCATCAGCAATGGTGTGATCCAGAAAGGTGATGTTGTCACGTAGACTGGCGTAGAAGAGTTGCACATCCTGGGTCACCAGCCCAACACGCGCACAGAGCGCCTGCACCGTGACCTCCCGACTATCGACACCATTCAAGAAGATTTGCCCGTGCTGCGGATCGTAAAACCGAAAGAGCAAGCGCGTCAGCGTACTCTTGCCACTGCCAGTTTGCCCCAAAATACCCAGGGTACGACCGGGCGCGATCTGAAAGGAAATGTCGCGCAAGGCTGGCACATTCCCTTCCGTTGCAGTATCCTTAGACCCACCATAGGCAAACGAGACGTGCTCGAAACGCACAGAGAGCGGTCCGGCGGGTAATGCAGAATGTGGACCATCGGTAATTGCCGATTTTGCCGCAAACAGATCGGCGAGCCGATACAGAGCAGTCAGTGCCCGTTGAAAATCGCTAAATTGATAGACTAGATCGCGCAGGGGTCCCCAGACCAGGTAGACGTAACTGAAAATAAGGTAGGCTGTCCCAATCGTGATCTGGCCCTGGCGATAGAGCATGGCGGCAAAGGCGAGCCCGGTCAGCAATCCTGCCACATAGATAATCATGCGGACGAGGCTAATCAGCCCTTGGACGACCTCGGCATGTTGTTGTGTCAAGAGACGCTGCTGCATCAACCGGGTCAATTGGCGCAGCACATAGCCGGTAGCGCCATTCGTACGAATATCTTCGGTGCCGCCCAGACGCTCTTCCAGAAAGCCAATGTTAGCGGCCACCGAAGCCACTGAGGGTAACCCCTTCGACAAAATAGCGCTGGGCAGCAAAGAAAATGATCACCATAGGAGCCAACATAAAGGTGCCGGTGGCAAAGACCAATTCCCAACTGGTGGCATAGGCCGCGTCGTTCATGGCGCGGATACCAACGGCCAGCGTCCAGGTGGTCGGCTTGAGATAGACCAGTGGTTCCAAAAATTCATTGTACACCTGCATGAACGTGAGAATCACCAACGTGATCATCACCGGTTTGCTCAGCGGGATAAAGATCTGCCAGAGAATGCGCAGGCTGTTGGCCCCATCCATGCGCGCCGCGTCCTCTAATTCTACCGGGATACCCAGGAAAAATTGGCGAATCAGAAAAACATAGATGCCATTGGTGGCGAAAAACATGGGTACAATCAAGGGTAAAAAGGAGCCAATCCACGGCCCTGGCCAGCGAAAAATATAGCTGAACATGAGAAAGCGCGGCACGATCAAAATAATGCCGGGCAACATCATGGTCGCCAGCAATAAGCCAAAAAAGAAATTGCGCCCCGGCCAGCGCAAGCGGCTAAAACTAAAGGCTACGAGTGACGAAGAAAGGAGTACCCCCAACACTGAAAACACACAGATAATCATGGTGTTCCAGAAATAGAGCATGATCGGCGCACGCGCAAAGATTGCTGGATAGTTTTCCCAGCGCGGCGTGCGCGGCAGCCACTCGATCGGCGTCACAAAAATCTCGGTCGATGCTTTGAGCGAAGAGGAGATCATCCACAGCACCGGCACCAGCGACATGATCGAAAGCAGCAGCAGCAATAGATGCACCCCCATGCGGCTGAACCAACTGTTGCGCGCGCGTTGGCGTTTCTGGGCGGCCGCATGGGCGGCGGCCTCGGCAAATTGCGAAGAGCGAATTGTTGTTTCCATCCTAGTCGTTTTCGTAATAGACCCAGCGGCCAGAGAATCGGAATTGCACAATCGTCAGCAGAATAATCACCACAAACAGTACCCACGAGAGCGCTGCCGCATAGCCTAGTTTGCTATATTCAAAAGCGTTACGATAGATATAAAGCACCATAAAGAGGGTAGCATCTTGTGGCCCACCCTTGGTCATGATCAAGGCCGGCGCAAAGACCTGAAAGTTGCCAATAATACCGACGATCAGATTGAAAAAGATCACCGGCGTCATGATCGGCACGGTGACATTCCAAAACTTGCGCCACGCGCCCGCCCCATCCAATGCCGCTGCTTCCAAGAGGACAACCGGCACATTTTGCAGCCCAGCCAGGAAGATCACCATTTGCGTGCCCATAACCCAGATGCGCATAAAGACAAAGGCCGGAATCGCCAGTGCCGGTTCAAAGAGCCACGCCCGCGGCGCAAAGCCAAACCAACTGATGACTTCATTGATAATCCCAAAGTCGGGGTGATAGGCGCGCTGCCAGATAAACGCACTGACGACAATGGGCACAATCACTGGCATGTAGAGTGCCGTGCGATAGAAGTTACGGCCACGAATGGGTTGATTGAGCAATACCGCACAGACAAAGGCCAGTGCTAGTTGTAAAGGCACACTGGCAAACGCATAATAAGCCGTGTTCCAGAGCGATTGCCAGACTTTGGGATCCGCACCCACCTGCGTCAGGTTGTCCATGCCCACCCAACGCGGCGGCGAAAGCAGATTATAGCTTTGAAAGTTGAGGACCAACGCCCACCCCATGGGGAAGGCGACAAAGACCAGGAAGCCAATCAGAAATGGCGCGGCAAACAGATAGCCTTCCCAGATTTCGCGCCGCCGAAAAGGCGAACCACGCTTGGTAGATAGGTCGGCTGTCGCCATAGTACTTCCACATCCTTTGGTTGATGCATGCGCCTGGAGCGGTTAAAATGTAGTAAAGAGTTCAGTCTTTCCCGCAATTAGACAAAGACTAAGTGTCTGTCCAAGAATAACATGGATGATTTTAGACAGATTTACTTGGGTAACACCACGTAAATTAGCTACTTTATTTCTGGACAGACCCTAAGGCCATTGCAAAGAATAAAGTATCCAGTAGGGGCGGCCGCGCAGCCGCCCCTACGCATGATTTTGTTGGGCAAGCGCTGGATCCTTATTTCTTTGCAAGCGCCTAAAGTCTTTACGTAACGATTCAGCCGGGAACGCGATTGGCCTGAATCGTTACGTCTTTACTACATTAGCGTCTTGTCAGATCAAGCAATGCTGGCCCAGTAATCATCCAACAACTTCTGCACACCTGCATCGACCAGGGGCAGCACATCGGCGGCAGAAGCCGTGCCCGCCATGAGCGCATCCCAGCCCACTGGCTTGACCACTTCATTCCAGAATTGGGAGCGCGGCATGCCACTGATCACGTCGGCTTCGCCCTTGCTAAAGGCGGTGACAAAGGCTTGCGTGTTGGTCAGGCCATGATTTTCCTGTACCAGGGGTGCCCAGAAGCTCTCGACCAACGCAACATTGTTGGGCACGCGACCCGTGATCTGGGCGAAGGTCTTTTGCCCCTCCTCACCACACATATATTTCACCAGATCCCACGCTGGATCCAGTGGCGCGTTGTTGAAGATCACCACGCCTTCGGCCCAGCCGCGATGGGGGCGTTCGCCGTCGGCTTGCTTGGGCATCAGCACCACGTCAAACTCGACAGCGGCGCCTTGGTCGCGCAATTGGGGCGTGACCATGCGCGGGAACCACCAGGGGCCTTCATACTTCATGGCCGATTGACCAGCTTCGATGCCACCAGAACCAGCATCGGTGTCGGCAGGTTTCGGGCTAATGCCCAGGGTGTGATAGAAGTCACTGGCAATCATCTGGACAATTTCGACAAGCTCAGGCTGATTGAATTGGGACGTGTGGGGGTCAACCAATGTATCAAATTCCTGGCCACCCGTGCCGCGCATCCAATGAATGTCGCGGAACCAGTTGCCATTGGCCTGATAGCCCCACTGCTTCTTATCACCGTCGGTCTTGGTCAGCTTTTGCGCAATCTCGATAAATTCTTCAAAGGTCCAGTCGTCGGTAGGATAAGGAATGCCCGCTTCATCAAAGGGCGCTTTGGCATAGAACATCACCATCGACGCCATCTGCGTGGGAATAAGATAGGTGTCCTCTTTGCGCACCGTATATTGACGCACGGCCTCGCTGTCGGCCCAGGCATAGTTGAAGTCATCGCGTTCGCGCAGCGCATTGACCCCGACAATGACAGCGTTATCGGCAAAAAGCTGATAGCCCCAACCCTGCATGGAAGCAATACTCGGATTGCTGCCACCGGCGTATTGGGTTTGCAGCGCGGCATAGTAACTTTCATCATTGGGCAAGAAAATGGCATCGATCTGGACTTCGGGATGTTGCACCATGTAGGCATCCGCCAGTGCGGCAAAGGCGGGTCGGTCGGCCTCACCAAAAGCCATCACGCTTAAGGTCGTGCCTTCTGCGCCAGGCGCACTGCCGGCCGCGGCCTCGCCGTCGGTGGCTGGGCTTGCGGCGGGGGTAGGGCAAGCGGTCAACAGCAGCGCGGTGGCGACACCTGTACTCGAAATTTGGAGAAATTGACGGCGTGATAATTTTTTGTTCTGTGGTTGCATAGGTCCTCTTGATTTGATTGGTAGCGCAATAGACTGGTTCGTTTATCAACTAATAAGGTGTAATAGCGACTAGGGTTAACCGGGTATCGCGCCGATTGGGGATCATGCTGCAGCCGCTAAAAAATTGCACAGCCAGTTTGATTGATTGAAATATGCCGATTTGCAGATGCGCGGGCGGGAAGCCAGAAGATAATTGACAGGCCACCACAGCCTTTACTGCCAGGTGAAGCGGCGTACTTCACTGGGCGGGCTGGCTGCTTCCAGAATCATCTGCCCATTGGCATCAGTTGTCACGCGGGCCACGGAAACCTGCCATGCGTAGCTTGCCTTCTGCCCTGCTGCCGGTGCAAATTCAGGGTCAAGCCGAAAGCTCGTCGATTTTGTCCAGGTGCTTGGCAGACTTTGCGCTGCATCACCTTCGGGATAAAGCAGCAAGACATACCACTCGTTGGGGGCCAACACATCTACACTGATCCAACGGAAGAGCACCGCTTCTTCCAGCAGGATTGTGACACCATTGGGGGGACCGATCAGGCGTGGCTCCACATAGATCGTCGGGGCATTACTTGGTGCTTGCGCCGCCGCCACGACACCCTCCGCCGCGGGTGATGCACTTTCAATGACTTGGGTTGGCGTCTGGCGTAGGGGCACAATTAAAACATCGCCTGGGCGGATAATATCATTCGCCGATCGACTATTGACGGCCAAAATATCTTCGACTGTACTGCCAAAATTGACGGCAATCGAGACAATCGTATCACCCGACTGTACCGTATATTGAAAGCGCGAGGCCGGTGCGCGATTCAGCGATGTTTCGGCGGCTGGGCCAATCACAGGAATAATCAACACATCGCCAGCGCGAATCAACTCATCGCTCAAATCATTGGCGGCCTTGATATCGTCAACCGAAACACCGTATTGACCGGCAATTGACAACAGGGCTTCACCGGTAATCACTTGATGACGGATATAGCTGGCGGCAGAAGGCGCAGCGGTTGCTGTAGGCGTAACTTCCACGGTAGCCGTAAGCGTCTCCGTTGCATTCAGCAGCGGTACATTGCCGGGCAAAATCGCTTGACTGGCAACATCGGTCGCTTCTGTGACGGGACGGCTGCCCATCTGCCACCACAAAACCAAAACCGCCACCACAGCTAAGACCAGAATCGCGTCAATCAGCGATACACCACGCGCACGGCGCGGCGAAATGCGCAGGTCGTGCCCACACATAAAGCAGCTTTCCGCATCACGTGCCACACGCGTGCCACAACTTGGACAGCGGCGTTCTACAACAGCCGGGGAAATTTGTTCACGTGCCATAGTTTCATTATAGCATTACACCGTGCTTGGGCAGAAAGTTAAACAAACGCCATGCAAACAACTTGTTGCCTGTGATCTAAGCATGAAAAACAAAAAAGATGAGTGATCATAGATACACTCACCTTTTTATGAATTAAGATTTAAAGTAAGACAAATGACTTGGCGCGCCATACAGCGCTTTATCGACTAGCTCTATCCCATAAAGCGCTTATGGTTGTCCATTTTGTTGCAACAAATAGGCAACCATGTCGCCAATTTCTTGGGCGGTCATCGTATCCTTAAAATTTTGTGGCATGATGTTACCTGGGTAGCCGGGCGTAATGAAAGCATTGGGGTTGACAATACTTTCATAAAGATACTGAGCTGGGCTCTCGCCAGCCACGCGCACGATCGCTGTATCACCCATATTATGCCACGTTGGTCCCGTCTTTACTTCATTCGGATCAACGGCATGGCAGCCAACGCACCCATACTGGAGGGCTAGCGTTTCTGCCGCCGCAACATCTGCGCCTTCAATGGTCTGCCGTACATCATCTGCCACACCCGCAAAGACCTGATCCGGCGCCAATTCCGCTAATTTCGGCGGAACGGGTGTGGGCTCAACAACTACATTGCCAGCCGACTGGGCCAAGACTAATTTCGGCCCCAAATCTGGTGAAATGATCTCACCTGCTGCATTGGGTGCACAACCAGCGACAATCAACATGGCACAGGTTAACAACAAACTTGCAATCACCGCGAAACGACAACAGGGTGCAAGGGAATTCATCCATACCTCCGCAGGCACTGTAAAATGGTAAAGTTTAGATATACTTAAATATATTGAGATAGTTACGCATGTAACAATTGATTAAATACAATCACCAAGCGTAGGCACCTCAATCATGAAGACAGATCAATACGCTTGTTCATTCATCCAGCAATAGTGTAACACACCCTACCCATCTGAGCAATTTATCACATGTCTGCGCAATAATTCACAAATCTAACCAAGCCGTTGCTACTTCTGTCTGTGTATAAAATTTGCGTTTTTTATAACGCGTGGCGCAAGCAACTTCTTGATGCCATTTGATCCTTCTCCCCTGTCTACAGTAGAATGGGAAACTGAGTAACCAATTGCCCAGCCAACAGAAAGATTTTTTATGCGTCTTGGTGGTCCCATTTTTCAACCCCATGCCGACCCAGCGGCGTGGGTGACGGCTGTGCGCGCCAAAGGCTATCGCGCCGCCTACTGTCCCCTCAAGCCTGATGCAGCCCTGGACGTGATCGCCGCCTATCGCCACGCCGCCCAACAAGCCGACCTGGTGATCGCCGAAGTGGGCGCGTGGAGCAATCCCCTCAGCCCCGATCCGGCGATCCGCGCCGCGGCGATTGATAAATGCACAGCCGCGCTGCTCCTGGCCGAACGGATTGGCGCGCGCTGCTGTGTCAACATTGCTGGTTCGCGCGGCGCAAAGTGGGACGGTCCCGATCCTGCCGATCTCAGCGAAGAGACATTCGAGATGATCGTGACCACGGTGCGCGAGATTATCGACGCGGTGCAGCCGACGCAGACGGTCTACGCGCTGGAGACGATGCCGTGGATGTACCCAGATTCGCTCGAAATTTATCAGCGCTTGCTAGAGGCGATTGATCGCCCTGGCTTTGGCGTTCACTTTGATCCGGTAAACTTGGTCAATAGTCCACAGCGTTATTTTCAGAATGACGCGCTGATCCGTTCCTGTGTCAGCGCTTTGGGCCCGCACATCCGCAGTGTGCATGTCAAAGATATTCAACTGGCCGACCGCTTGACGGTTCACCTGGATGAAACGCGCCCCGGCCAAGGTGGGCTCCACCTGCGCACCTTGTTGCACGAATTAAATCAACTTGCCCCTGATCTGCCGATCATGTTGGAGCATCTACCAAATGAAAACGAGTATGACCTGGCGGCCGCCCATGTGCGCGCCGTCGCCAAGCAAGAAGGAATTGATCTATGAGTAAGCTGATTTATGCCATCACCTTTACCGCCCGTGAACAGGCCGAATTGTTGGCGGTGACCGACGAAACGCTAGAACCGGGCCCGAATGAGATCGCCGGGCGCACCCTGGTGACGCTGGCCAGCCCAGGCACTGAACTCAATGGGGCCTACTTGGCGGAAACCTTTCCCCGCTATCCTGGCTATGCGGCGATTTTTGAAGTCGAAAAGATTGGGGCGGATGTAACCGGCGTGGCCGTGGGCGAGCATCGCTTTTGCATGGGCCGCCATCGTTCCTACCAACGCTTTCCTGCGGTCGATACGGTGGCTGTGCCGGCCGGATTGGCCCCTGAGCGCGCCGTCTTCACCCGCTTGATGGGCGTCACTATGGCGACCCTGACGACTACTGTGGCGCGTCCACCCGCCCTGGTCATGGTGACAGGGTTGGGGCCGGTGGGCAACCTGGGCGCGCAGATCTTCCAAGCCTCTGGCTATACGGTCATCGGGGTGGACCCCGACCCGACGCGCCAGGAATTGGCGCAGCATGTGGGGCTGAATCGCGTCTATGCCAGCGTGCCCAAGGATGATCCGACCGTGGCCAAACTGGTGGCGCTGCAATTGGAATGTTCGGGCCATGAACAAGCCGCGGTCGATGGCTGTCAGGTGTTGCAAAAGTATGGCGAATTGAGCCAGATCGGCGCGCCCTGGTCACAGCGCAACAATGCCACGGCCCATGAACTGTTGCGCTCGATCTTCTTCGACTATCTGACTGTGCGCAGCGGTTGGGAATGGCAACTGCCCAATCACCCCACGCCTTTCCGCCGTGGCAGCATCTTCGAGAATTATGCCGCCGGCTTACATCTGCTGCACACCGAACAAGTCAAGGTCGATGGCCTCTACGAATTGATGAACCCGCAAAAGGCACAGCAAGCCTATCAGGATATCCTGCATCAGCGCCTCACCTATCTGGCCCCCATGTTTGATTGGCGTGGTATGTAGCTATACCGAGTTCAATATGAAAACCGGCATTCAGCGCTAGCGTGCCGGGGACTGACCAGGAAACGTGCGCAGTGCCGGGCTACGTTTGGTCAGTCCCCGGCACGCTGCTCATGGCTGCATCCAACGCCGGTTTTCATGCTGATTTGAGTCTAGCTCAAGGTTTCCTTCCGTCTGCCTGAAGTGGTGTACCGATATGCTGTAAGCATCTTGGTAAGTTGACAGCTACATCGTTATAGGTAACAATCGTTTTACCGGCGTCAAGCGCGCCGGCGGCTTCTATGTACTCACACCCCGATCATTATTTTGAGAGGAGACACCCCATGTGCATTACCAGATCCGCAGTACACCGACTGATGCTAGTCACGCTGTTCACCTTGCTGTTTGCCTGTGCAACTGTTACACCGGTCGCAGCACAGACCGCGCCCGCCGACGAAGCCTGTGCTGTCACCACCGGCGAGTACGCTTCTTGGCTGGACAAATTAGAATCTCTACGTGGAACGTTGACTGCTTCTTTCAATGAAACCGATCGTGAAGATTCAGTGAATGCTACCTTTGCCATTGTCAATACAGGCAATCTTGAGCGATTAGATTACTTTGTTCAAATGAAGAGTGGTGAAAACAACTATAGGATTCTACTTGTTAAAGACAACTTCGCAGCAGGATTAGAAAATTATGGCAGAGGCTGGGAAGTTGCGCTGCGCGAGGAGGCCTATCAAGCACGAGATCTGGAACAAGGTTTTTTCCGCGCCGATGAGTTTCTAAAAACTGCGTTTAAGGAATTACGCCTACTTGAACTTTCAACCTGCCTTGGTAGTGAGACAGTGGCTGGGCAAGAGACAGTGCATTACCACCTAGACATTCCACCCATGTTGGCGCGGATGCTCATTTCGCAGCTTGGAGGTAATGGTCCAAATGATGTTGAATTTGGCACAGTCGGTTCTGATTTCTGGTTGGACAAAACAAATGGTTACTTAACTAAGCTTGAAGTCAATCTGGAGATTATTGAGGCTAACAGCGGAGTCTCGATTGTGGCTGCATTGGAATTGAACTCAGTTAATAATGTACAACTCAAGGTGCCAGAGTATATTCGCCTTTTGGCTATGCAACAGGGACTCATCGAACCAGATTTTACGCAAGAATTTATTGCCCTGGAAGAGTAACCAAATCACCCTTTGTCTGTCATAATGATGCCCCAGGTAACGGGTGCAATTCATCACCCTACCATGCTGCTAGTAGATCCCGGCGTAAATAAGGTACCCTATTTTTACCATGATGTACACGAGTAACGTGCCTTATTAACTGCCGTGGTATCTACGCCCAACTGTACTAGTGTGATGTCAAGGCTAAAATGATGGATAAAATCGTAGGTAAGACTTCAGTCTTTTGCCGGAGCAGAAAAAGACTGAAGTCTTTACTACCGATCAAACCACGCTTGACACACCACTAGGATGGATCATTCTATAAGAAACCGAGGTGGTTTCTTAGTAATTTGGGGTAAATTTTAGCACGCGAGCGTAGCGTGTGCCGGGGACGAGCGACGACCACGCCGGTTTGACAAACTGTACCCCCGCTCGTCCCCGGCACGCTTCCCCAAAACTCCATTTCACCTCCTTTTTACTTTTGTCAGTCAAGCAGGTAACGCCCACCCAATCCTCATTCTGCCTGCTTCCTCGCCTCCTTGCTTTCATTGTAACGTTCATGCCTATAAATGCATTGCTTACGGGATATACTAACCGCAATGCCGCGTATGATGCGGCATGTAAACCACGCGGATAGGATTGTCCGTAGGCTACCGCGGTCGTTCGCGCGCAACTTTGGTCGTCGCAGCACGTAATGTAATCATTAGAGTTGTTCCTAATTAACTTTGTACCAGTGTAACTAAATTAGTATGGTCTCTGGACAACTTTTATATAGGAACAACTCTATTGTATGAAGTAGACTGTGAAGTAGTACGCGTAACACTGGGTTGAAAGCAAAGCAGTCCGACAATGCAGAGAATTGCAACTGTACACCCATCCACTCCTTCAAAGCCGCGCTACTCGCCATTGAGTCGGCGCGGCTTTTTGCGGTTGGGTGCCATGCTGGCGGCTGGGTTGGGGGTGAGTGCTTGTACGCTTGCAAAGAGTGACTTCTCTCCTTTTGCGGCTGACCGTACCACTGATCTCGCCAGCGCGCCCAGTCGCGAGGAAATTCAACTGGTCTACCAAGATTGGCGCACCGATTGGTTCCCGGATATGGTCGAGGAACTGCTGGCGCAATTTCACGAGGCACATCCCAATGTGCGCGTCTTTTTTACGCCTGATCCCGATAACTTGGCCGATGCTATGTTGGCCGAAATGCAAGCAGGCACTGCACCCGATGTGTTGTGGGGCGGCTCGACCTTTTTCCCCACGTGGGCGCAACAAGGCCATATGTTGGATCTGCGCCCGTACGTAGCACAAGATCTCGATGCGACAGCGATTGGCGATTGGGATCCGGCTCAATATCGCGCATTTTTTCTGCGTGACGGTCGCCAGTTTGGCCTGCCCAAGTATCATGGTGCCATTGCGCTCTACTATAACAAAGATCTGTTTGACCAAGCAGGGGTGGGTTATCCGACCGCGGCCTGGACCCACGATACCTATTTGGCCGCCATGCGCCAACTCAGTCGCGACGATAATGCGGGACAGCGTGAATTGTGGGGCAGTATGGTCGATATCGCCTGGGACCGCCTGCAGTTGCATGTCAATTGCTGGGGTGGTCATCTGGTGGCCCCTTATAATCCGGCACAATGTACGATTGATGAAGCGCGCGCATTGGCGGCATTGGAATGGCTGCGCGCCTGCATGTGGGATGACCGCGTTATGGCGACCTTTCCCGCTGTGCAGTATATGTCGCCGCGCAGTGCGTTTATTAATCAACGGGTGGCCATGGTCGAAGAGGGTTCCTGGCTGTTGAAAGACATTTTGCGTAACGCCGATTTTCGGGTGGGGGTGGCCTCCATCCCGGTTGGTCCGGCGCGCCGTGTAACCTTGGCTACCTCGGACGGTTTTGGCATCTATGCCGGTACAGAATATCCCGCCGCGGCGTGGGACTTGGTAAAGTTTCTGACGAGCAAAGAATATAGCCTCGCCATGGCCCAGGCCAACTTTTTGCAACCTGCCCGCGCTTCGTTAATCGATGAGTGGATCGGCTATGTCGATGCCGAATTTCCCGACAAGGCCGCCGATCTCGATCTAGCGGCGTTCGCGGCGGGCCATTTCAAGGGCTATTCTGTAACGGTCGAAATTGCGAATAATATGGCGGAAGTCCAACCCAAAGTGGCCGCGGCCTTTGACAAAATCTTTACAGGTGGGCAGACACCAGTAAGCGAGTTATACGCTCTTTGCGCCCAACTAAATCAAGTACAGAATAGTTTCGACGCACAACCATTGCAACTGGCCGAGTAAGCAGTTCACTGCCACCCATCTTTTTGGAGAATGACCCTATCAACCGTCTCATCCGTTTTTCTAAAACCAGGCAACTGGGCTTGCGCAAGAAGATTATTCTGTGGGCATTTGTGCCGACTGCGATTATTTTGATGGCGGTCGCCGCAGTCAATTATATTGCCTATCGCAAGGTGGCCGAGACGTTGATTATCGAGCGCGATGAGGAAGTGACGCGGCTGGCCGCCAGCCAGATTGCGACTTCGCTCACCGAATATGGCGATTTGTTGGCTGCCGAAGTGCGCAATACTGCGCTGGGCGCGGGTGATGCGATCTACCAACAAGCAGCCTTGGCCCGCGCACACAATCGCTTGGCGATCTTTGATGGCGGCGTGATCTTGCTGAACAGCTTTGGGGAAGTGGTTGGTGCCGAACCCGCCCGCCCCGAAATTCAGGGCGCGGATTGGTCGCAACGTGCCTATTTTCGCCAAGTACTGCGCACGGCGCGCCCTGTCTTGTCCGATACCTTGCAAGATGGACCACAATCGACCGCTGTCGTGGCAGTTGCCGTGCCAGTTTTTGGCGATCAGGATGAACTGGTGGGCGCGCTGGTGGGCATGTTTCAATTGGGTGCCACCAGCATCAGTACATTTTACGGCGACATTGTACGCTTGCGCTTTGGACGGCATGGCATTGCTTATCTGGTGGATGGCGAAGGCCGCGTCCTCTACCATTCCAACGCCGATGTGATTGGTGAAGATTTCTCCGGCGAACCGGTCGTACAGCAGCTATTGGGGCAGGCTGTTCTGGGCGATGCGCAAGTGGGCGCGGTCCGTACACGCGATCGCGCCGGACAAGAGATCGTGGCCGGGTTTGCCCAAGTGCCGGGTGTCACCTGGGGCTTGGTGACCGAGACAAGTTGGGCCGCGCTGCTGGGGATGGGCAATGTCTATCAGCGCTTTCTCTTTGCCCTGCTGGTGTTGGGCGTGATCACCCCGGCGCTCTTTGTCTCGATTGGCGTCAATCGCATTATGCAGCCAATTATTGATATGATCGCCGCGGCGCAAAAGGTGGCAGCAGGTGACTTTGGGCAAACGATCCCTGCCAATACCGGCGATGAAGTTGCAACATTGGCGGCGCAATTTAATCGCATGTCGGTCCAACTGAATGCCTCGTACACCGACCTGGAGAATCGTGTGGCCGAGCGGACGCGCGTGCTGTCCACACTCATTGATATTGCTGAAGCTGTCAATCGTTCGCTCGATTTAGAAGAGACGCTCAATCATTCGTTGGAAAAGACGCTCCAGGTGTTAGAGATCGAAGCCGGTGGCATTTATCTCTTTAATGCCAAGACCACGCAATTGGTGCTGGCTGCCCATCGCGGCTATCCGCCCAATGTGGTTGCCGATATGGATAATTTGGCATTGGGCGAAGGCTTTAATGGCTATGTTGCAGCGCGTTGCCAGCCGTTGGTGGTAGACGAAATTGCCCAGGATTGTCGCCTGGCGCGGCTGGAGGTAAGCCGTGCCGGTGTGCATGCGCTGGTAAGTGTGCCTTTGCGCTCGAAAGATAAATTGGTGGGTACCTTGTTTGCCACCACCTATGTACCGCGCAAATTTAGCGATCAAGATATTAATTTGCTCACATCGATTGGCTATCAGGTAGCGGTGGCGATTGAAAATGCGTTACTCTATAGTCAAGCGCAGCAACTGGCCGCGTTGGAAGAACGCAGTCGACTGGCGCGCGATCTGCACGATTCGGTGACGCAGGTATTGTATAGCCAGACGCTGTTGGTCGAAGGCTGGAAGCAGATGGCTATGAATGGGCAATTGGACGACATTGCCGAGCCGCTAGCCGAATTGGCCCAATTGTCCAAACAGGCGCTCAAAGAAATGCGACTTTTGGTACACGAACTACGCCCACCCGATCTGGAGAAAGAGGGCTTGGTGGGCGCATTGCACAAACGTATCAATGCCGTGGAAAAGCGTTCGGGTGTCGAGGCGCGCTTAATTACCCATGGCATCCTCGCCGAGCTGCCCGTCACCCTGCAAGAAAATATGTATCGCATTGCCCTGGAGGCGCTGGCCAATGCCTTGAAACACGCTGACGCGCGCAATGTAACGGTGCATATTTATGCTGCTGATGAGCACGTTACGCTGGAGGTCATTGATGATGGCTGTGGCTTTGATCCAACAATTTTAGAGAATAATGGCGGCATGGGGCTGATTAGTATGCGCGAACGTGCCGAAAAAATGAATGGCAGCTTTAGCATTCAATCGACAAACGACCAGGGCGCGACGATCCGCGTCCAGATCCCACTGACAAAAAACGATAATTATGCACGCTCAACCAACGAAGGTGTGTTATGGATAAACCAATTCGGGTATTAATTGCTGATGACCATGCGATTGTGCGCAGAGGCTTGCGCACGCTGATTGCCAGCCAACGCGATATGGAAGTGGTGGCCGAGGCCGTTGATGGGCTGGAAGCCGTGCTCAAGGCGCGCGCGGTGCAGCCAGATGTGATTTTAATGGACATGGTGATGCCACGCCAAGATGGCGCGACTGCGATCCGGGAGATCAAGAAAGAAAATCCCCAGGCGCGCATTTTGGTGCTCACCAGCTTTGCCGAGGATGATAAGATCTTTCCGGCAATCAAATCCGGGGCGTTAGGGTATTTGTTGAAAGATACCGAGACCGATCAATTGATTCAGGCAATTCGCGATGTCAATAATGGCAAATCTTCTTTAGACCCGACCGTGGCGCTGCGTGTTATTCGTGAACTCACCCACACCTCTGACCTGCCGCCCACCGAAGATCCGTTATCCGAGCGCGAACTAGAGGTGCTGCAACTGGTGGCGCAGGGATTGACCAATCAAGAGATTGCCGAGCAATTGATGCTGGGCGAACGCACGGTTGGCAACCATATCAGCAGCATTCTCAGCAAACTGCATGTCGCCAATCGCACCCAAGCCGCGCTCTATGCCCTGCGTGAAGGCATTGCCCCGCTGCATCCCACCCCCGTGGCGTAGCTTTGATCGGTTTGCGTAGGCCACGTTTGCAGCATGACGTTCTGCCCAAAGCGTGAACAAAGCGCCCGGCAAAGCCTTGCTCGACGACGCTTGCTCGATTAGAAACCGGCAGTTTTGCGTTGACCGGACGTGTCACGTTGCAAACGTGACCTACACTTGCTACGCCAGCCAGCATAAAGGATTAGGTAATTCTACTCATTGGCGCTATGCAGAGTTCATGCTGTTCGTTGTGAATCGTAGTAAATATCTCCATGAAATTCAGTTACTATTCCCCAGCCAAGTCGGGTCATCTTCCTCATCCCACCCCAAGTTATCTGTGATAAGCTATCGGTGTAGCAAAAACAGTGGCCTACATTCACTGCAAGAGAGATCCGTTAGCAAGCGCACGGATCGTACTTTGGCAGAGTTTGTGAACCATTAACAATTCAATGCTAATAGACGAACCATTTAAAAGTCATACAAATAAGCCGCCTAATGCACGAGCGTGTATGTATGACTTTTAAGGGTTTTATCTATAAGGCCAACAGAAACATGAAACTGGCGTACTCGATGCCGAGCGCGCCATGCTAAGGAGAAAAACCGATGTTTACGAAATTTTCAAAGTTTGTCAGTGTATTGATGACAGCCGCCTTGCTCACGACAGCCGGGGTTGGCAGCGTTTTGGCGCAGGATGCGACCACCACCAATGATAACACCATGCCGGCCCTCGCGCCAGATGGCGGTTTGCTACGGATTGAGCCAGGTACTTGGCAATGGTATACCTTCCGCTCGCAAGTGCCAGCGGAAGCCGAAGCCGATGATGACGCCGTGGTAACCGATCCAGAAGATGCGACGATTGATATTGCGCTCTATGTGCAAACTGGCTCTGTGGGCTTTGAAGTCTGGTCCGCCGAAGATCTGAATGACTGGCGCAATGATGTGGACTTTGACGCAACCGGCGTCGGCACCGAGAACGAGTTTATCACGAATGACCCACTCTTCTGGCAGGGTTCCTTCGAGACCAATGATAACTATCACTTGATTGTTAAGAACACCGGCACAGAAGCGGCTTTCTATTCACTCAATATTACGGGTGATGTGACCTTCCCGTCCAGTGTCAGCCCCAGTGTGGAGACTGTACCTGCTGCAGCAATGGCCGATGCGCCGGCGATGACAAGCGACGGAACCAGTATGGGTATCCCCACCGGCAACGTGACAATCGAGCCAGCGACGTGGCAGTGGTACACCTTCCGTTCGCAGGTACCGGTAGATGCTGAAGCGGATGATGCTGATGTGGTAACCGATCCAGAAGACGCGACCATCAACGTAGCGCTCAACGTGCAAAGCGGCTCAGTCGACTTTGAAGTCTGGTCGGCTGAAGACCTGAACAACTGGCGCAATGATGTGGACTTTGACGCCACCGGCGTTGGCACCGAGAACGAATACATTACCAATGACCCGATCTTCTGGCAAGGTTCGTTCCAGACCAATGATACCTATCATCTGATTGTCAAGAACACCGGCACGGAAGCAGCTTCGTACATGCTTGATATTACGGGTAATGTGACCTTTCCAGCGGCC
>DAOTTR010000047.1:0-28307 GCA_034437715.1 Caldilineaceae bacterium | reverse complement strand
GCCACTGACCACAGCATCAAATGTGTTATCGGGATAGGGCAACGCAAAGGTGTCGCCTTGGGCAAAGGGCAGGACGCGGCCAGGCATTTTGCCAACACCAGCCGCCATCATCTCATAGGTAAAGTCCGTGCCATAGGCCTGCACGCCAGGATAGCGGCGCATGGCTTCATAGGCAATATCGCCCGTGCCTGTGCCCACGTCGAGCAGCATACCATGCAGCGGCAACTGGCAATTGTCCAACAGCTCACGCCGCCACTGTTGATCCTGGCCCAAGCTCATGAGCCGGTTCATCAGATCATAGGTGGAGGCAATGCGCGCGAACATGTTGTTGACAAAGCGCGGCTTTTCGTCGGTAGCGGGCAGAACAGATGGTTGTGAATTCATAATTCGCACTATTTTCTTGAAATTGAAATCGCGAGCTTCAGCTTGATTGTATCGTCTCTTTACCCCTGCGCCTGTGCGATTGCATCCAGAGTTAGCGCAGGATTATCCGTCAGCAACGCATCGACCCCCAACCGCAGATAGTAGCGGATCCGTGGTTCGGGTTTTGGATCGAGCGGACAGATCACTTTCCCCAGCCGATGTGCCCACCACACATAAAGTGGATTCAGATAGAGCAGTGGCCAGACCGGCCCCAACAGTTCCGAACTGCTCATGGGCAAGGGATTCCAGAGGGTGATATTCCCTGTGGGAATCACGGGGCGTGCGGCCTCCACACTTGCGACATAGTCGCGATGGAAAGAGATAATCGCCGTGCGCTGCACCATATCGTAGCGGTCGAGCAATTCGACCAGCCGCATGGCGTCGCGCGGCTGTGTAAAACGCGCATCTTTGAGTTCTAGCAGCAAGGGTGTCTGGGCGTTGGTCGCCTCAATCAACTCGGCCAGCGTGATAATGGGCGCATCGCTAAGCTGGCCATTGGGGGCGCGCGTTCTGTAGCGCTTCAGTTCGGCCAATGTATAACTTTGCACCGCGCCTTGGCCATCAGTTGTGCGGTCGAGCGTGCTATCATGCAGCAGCACGATCTGGTCATCGCGCGTAAAGCGCAGATCCGTTTCCAAGGCATCCGCACCCTGCATCAGCGCCAGTTGAAAAGAGGGCAGCGTATTTTCTGGTTGTACATCGGGCGTGCCGCGATGCGCAACAATCAAAGGACGGGTGCGCTGTTTGCGCGTAGCGCGAAATTGTGACCAGTTCATAGATTTTTCGGTATTGATAAATTTCTTAATAAATCCTGACGTTCTAATTCATAGGCAATAAATGGAGCATGCCGCTTGAGATGCTCAAATGTAATTTCGCCTTTCAAATAATCAATGAACCAGGTTTGACGTTCAAAGACTAGATCATCATCAGAATTAAGTTGCAAAATTTTAATAGTCTGATTAACATCTTCTTTTTGTTGTGATTGTAGAGCAGAGTGAGGGCGAATCAGGAAAGAACTAAAATCTATCGTAAACCAGTTAGGCGATAGAAGAAAAGGATCAATGATAGGGCGCGTGCCTTTACGACTATTGAATCTAGCGGATACGTAGCGGAAATTGCTCCAGACATATGCTAATTCAGGATTTTGTGACTTCGGCAGAAAATGATCAATCGAATGATTACCAGTGCTATGGGGAATCCAATGCGCACAGTATGCACACATGCCCTTATATTTAATTCTCATATCCGGTAATGCTATCTGCCAGTACTCTTTGCCTTTCCATTGATCAGAAGTAGGGTGAGGTATTATACCTAAAAATTGTGTCCCAGGGTTCGTAACTTGTTCAGCAAAAAACTCTGGTTCACTTTCTAATCTAACAGGAATCATAAAGCTACACCATGCTGGCTTGCAAAAAATGTCCAACGCGGCCAGAAACCATCTCCATGGGTAGGAAGATATCTCATTAACCGATCCGATACTTCTCTCACTTCTTCTTCAGAAATATTATCTTGTACTTGTAATTTTTTAGCATCTTCAATAGCTTTCTCCGCTTCAAACGACCTAGCCTGTTCTAACTCAAATATGTCGGAGCGTAGCCAGGAATCAACAGTTCCGTATTTTACAAAGTCAGGATTCTCCACTTCCACTTCCGTCCCATAAAGAGCGCTTCTTACTAAGTTGATATGAAAAATTTTATCTCTATTAACGTCGAAAAAAGGTTCAACAGATGCCATAACTAAGGGGGAATGAGTAGCGACCATAAGCTGTACACGTAGTTCTGGATTCAGATCTCTTCGGACTTCAAGCAATGCAGGTAAAATGGCACGCTGCCATTGTGGATGTAAGTGAGCTTCGATCTCGTCCACTAGAACGACCATGCGACTTTGTGGCTCTTTACGAATCAGTTTAGATTGCTCTTGATGTTCTTGCCAAGCCCAAACAATTAAATATGCAAGCGCAATAATACGTCTTACTCCAGCAGATGCATGAACGATAGGGACCTCGCCATAAGAGTGTCTTATCGTTGGTATTAAACGACTATCTCTCGCTATTCTTGTCGGTTTGCCCGGTTCCAAGTACCCTAAATCACCTAGCTCTAAACTTGGAGGTGATAACCGTTTTAGAACTTTTTCTAGGGTACTAAACGGTTGTTGATCAGAGCTATTCTGCCAATTGACCCAATCTTGTATTAAGCCATTTGCTAAAAATGTTGTTCTTTCAGTCGTATTGTCCCTTATACCATTCCAGACATCTTCACGGCTGAAGATCAAAGGCTTTGTTCCTGTCCTCTTTGACGAAGTAGACCAGTAATCACGCGATGGATCCCAAATTGCAAAAGCACCATCTACACGTGCGTATATCAATAAACCTGGAATTGTAGGTTTATCATCTGGCAAAGACCATTCTTGCATTTCCCAATTATAGGTTGAATCGCCTCGATTATGTTTACCTGAAGAACTTGCTATTTCAAAACTAATTTTAGGTTCATTACGTTTAGCATCTTCACGTGGATATGCCGGGAAACCTGCCCAGTTACCACTTAATGCCCACCATGCACAATCAAGGATAAATGTTTTGCCAAGGCCATTATCACCAGTTAACAAATTTACCCTTTCCGCAAGATCAAATTCAATCTTCTTAGCTGGGCCAATTCCTTGCAGTAACAAAGATGCTAAAGCACCTCCTTCATCAGGAGGAACATCTGGTGGCGATGGAATTTCTAAATTATCCGAAAGCGCTTCCCAAGAAAAAACATTGTTGGTAAGCCATTCTCCTTGACTAATACTTTCAGGAATTGACATGTCGAACAACTGCAATTTTTCAACTTCAGTAATTTTAAACTGAGAAGTAAAAGTGTTAAGAATATCTTGAGGTGATGTGTCATCTGGCCAATGATATTCACGGAATAGCCATATACTAAGTGCAAATGCGGGAATTAATTTTGACTTATATAATCCTTGCTGCAATATATCAATATAATTCGTTTGCCATCCCCATACGCTAGTTCCTTTGGGATGTATAAATGCTGATCCAAAGATACCTGATGTTCTTGTTTTTTGTGATCCACTTGATGGATAATCAGATCGGAGCCAATATTGGCTCTTATCCGAGATTCTAAATGGCCTATAATATTGTTCTGATTTAGTAATAGGTTTGTAATATTTTTCTAAAAATAGTTTTTCTTCTTGATTAATTGCAAAATCGATAGCATGTCCTACAGGTATCTCAGCCTGTTTACAGACCAAAAAAGTGACTCCAAAGAATATATGAACTTTTTCGAGCAGTTTTAACGCATTTATTATTTGAACATGATTAAGATACATGTGTAAGAGTCCTATAAACTCAACAGTTCGTTTATCATGTAATGACAGTATTCAGGATTAAGTTCAATTCCAGTGGCAGGCCTACCTGACGTAGTTGCGACTCTCAGGGTTGTCCCACCACCAGCGAATGGATCAAGTACACTACCATTAGGTGGGCAACCAATCCCTAAGCATCTTTCAACTAATTCATCTGGGAATGGGGCTGTTCCTAAGTGTGAAGCCTTGGGACGCGCAACAATTGTCCACATATCTTCCTGTTCTTCTTCTTCGAGGACCTGCCTATCAAAATAATATTTCCGATTTTTTGTAAACATGAAAACATGTTCATAGCTACGCTTAGGTCTGTCTTTTACCGCTTCTGGAAGAGCATTTTTCCGGTACCAAATAATTGAACTACGAAGAACCCAGGCTCGGTTTATCATCTCGATTGCAACACGCCATGGAATCCCAATCAACGACTTAGGCTTAACGCCGATATCTAACCCACCACTCTTATCAACAGCTCTTAATCCAAAACGGCGCTTACTACTTTTTTTATCTACACCGTGCGACTGCCCTTTGCCTGAGTAATACGTGTCTCCTAGATTCAGGAATAGCACACCGTCATTTCTTAACACTCGATAAACTTCATCCATTACGGAACAAAGCGAATCAACATAATCAAAAACATTCTCTTCAAGACCAATTTGTCCATCAATTCCATAATTACGTAACCAAAAGTAAGGAGGAGAGGTAATCACACAGTTAAAAGAAGCATCAGGTAATTCTTGCAAGACCTCAAATGCATTTCCATTATAAACACCCCACTTCACATCTGAGCGTGTGTGTCCACTGGTAAACTGAGAAACTTCAATCATAAGGCAAGGGTTCTTTTTCGGCTTCTATGATATCTTATACAATTTCGACAGCATCATTATATTAGCAGCAACGATTTTATCAAAACAATTGTTCTAGCTATCAAGCCGAATACTGAGGAACGATCCAGAGTTCTAAAACAATTTTCCAGGCAAGCGCAACTGTTCGTGGTGGCCGTTGATGCGCAGATCCGCACCACGGAAGGGGCGGTCTGTCGTACCACGCGGCCCTTGCCCAATACTCCAGCGCGCCGGCCAAGGCAAACGTTCTGCACCCCAGGCGGCTGTGCCCTGCAGCGACGACCAAGGCGATTCATCATCCCAGCGCCAGAGCAAGCCGCCCGGCCCCATGCCCGTGTGGATCGCCAGTTGTACCAAAAAGGGTTCACGCGGCGACAGGGTGGGTCCCGTCCACAGATGTGGGCTGCGCCCCGGTTGTGGCGCGATGGTAACGGCCAAACGTTGTTCACAACCGAGCAGACCAATCCACAGCGGTGCCAGCAACGGTCCCGGCTCCCAAGCCGCGAGCAAGGTCTGCGGCGAACCAATATCAGATGGCGCGCTCTGTCCACAGAAGCGCCATACGAGCAGATCAGCGGCATCGCTTGTTGGCTCGCCCGGCGCAAAGGGGGCAGCCGTTTCGCCCAGCTCGATCCGCGGCCACTGGTTTGAAGGCGGCAAGTGAAAAGGCCAGGCCAGCCATTCGCGGCGCTGCCCTGTCGTGTCCAACACCTGATAGCGTAAACCATCCCGATCCAACGCGGCTTGTACACCGTGCAAATATTCAATACCCTCGGGCATACGATGCGCCGTACCTGCCCCGGCCGTTACAATTTGCAGCACGCCCTGATGCACCTGCACATCAAATGCCAAAATGTGGCTGCACCAATAGGCCAGCACCCCCTGACGCACCAATAGTTGCCAGAAAGGTTGTCCACATTCCGGCGCGAGTTCCCGTTGACGTGCACCAGCAAAGCCATTGACGGGAAAAACAGGATGATGCCCAAAGACCAGCTTGTAGCGGGCATCGGCGTGTTCGGTCAGGATCTGCTCTAGCCAGCGCGTTTCGACATAGCCTTCACCGCCCAATCCAGACCAGAGCGTATTGACAAAGACGAGCAGCAGGTCATCACGGCGCACAAAATAGCTCAACCCGGCCTGTCCAGGCGGGCCATTGCGCGGTAGGTGAGCCATGACCTCGCGGAAAATCGCTTCGCTGGCTGGGTCATAGGTGGTGTGGTTGCCAGTGGTATGATAGAGCGGAATCGCCGCCCGATCCAGCCAGGCCATTTCGTGGGTAAACCAGTATTGCCATTGACGGCGCAATTCGGCATCGTCGGCAGTCAACCCAATAATTTCGTCGCCCGGAAAGCAGATAAATTCGGGACGTGGTTCTAGCCTGGCCAGTACAGCATTGACAGCAGCCAAGGTTTCGGCGTGGTGCGCGCCCGGCACACCGGAACAACTGTCGGCATAGCAGACAAATTGGTGGCCTGACCCCGCAGGGGTCAGGGCTGGAATGGGAGTAGGCATATAGGAAATTGTTTTTTGTTGCAATCTGTTGTCGTCTTCGTCGAAGAAATGGGGCAAACGTTATCTAATGCTACGGAACAAATTTGCCGTTTTGATATACTCTAGGCGCGGCCACAGTGCTTTATCGGCAGGCAAATGGATTCGCGTATTAAGATAAGTTTTAAAGTCATCTAAGCCGCCATCCAGCCCACTCGCAATCAATTCTTGTTCTTTAACAGGATTTAGGGTATGTCCAAAAATAAAGTAGCTAATTTACGTGATGTTACCCGAGTAAATCTGTCTAAAATCATCTATGTTATTCTTGGACAGACACTTAGTTGCATTTTCATTGACTCATCCAAGTAAATTAAAGCGCGGTCAAAGGCGCGATGATACGTAGGCGATAGACAAATACCATTGGTAACCAAATCGGTGCTGCCTTCCGCCCCGACAGGAAGAATATGTGCAGCCTCAATCAAACGCAATTGGATTCTGGTTACTGCACAGCGTCGATCATAGGCATGAATCACTTTCCGCCGAAAGCTAGAATCGCGCGCGATCTTTGATACTTCGCGGATAATTCGCTCACGTTCTGGCGTGACTTCTTCTACTTCTATTTGGCTAATCGTTTCCATTGAGGATGCACGCGTTAGTAAATCAACCATCTGTGCGTTGGCACCTTCTCGATGAAACACCTCAGCATTCAAACAATAGGCAAGAAACTGGTCTGGGCGAATACCGATAGCGATTTCATCATTGCCTTTTGTCGTAAATGAAAAACCGTATTGTAACGCATCATGGAGTGTTGTTATCGGGATTTGAATCGATGGTGAGCGTGTTGAGAAGAATTTATGCTTACTGAGATCAAAGCCAGCAAAGCATTGAATCGTAGGTTCATACCCAAGTAACAAAGTGTGACCGCGTGGGTTTAGCTCTAGTGGCGCTTGCACCCCGGTTAGCTGAATGCGATACTCATCTTGTGGTCTTGCCGCGCCACCACCATGCGTTAACGTCCAAATATAAATCCATAGTTCAAAGGTATTGCTGCCATGCTGAACGACAAAGCGTCTTGGATTGCCTTGCATCGTTGATAGAAGAATCGAGGAGGCATTACTTTCATCTAGCGCATTGATGATGGCCTTGACAATTTGTGGCGCAGTTAATGCAGGCATAAAGGAATACCGATTCTTTTAGTTCAATCAAAAAGGCCTAATTGTGAATTGGGTATAAGATCATGCTCATCAAGCTTGTCATCCGTAGGAGAAGCAGGCTCAGGCCGACTTTGACCACCATTCATGGCAATTGAAGTTGAATTATCTTCAGTGTCATTATGCCAGAGCGCCGACGAATTGTAGATCTTGTAGTATTCAGCATCGCCACTGTTTTCATTGCTGATAGCGTGACTATTAAATCTTCCTTTCGCGCCTTCTATATATTCTTCTACAACCTCACAGCAAACCCACTGACGCTGCAAACGCTCACTCACTTCGCCAGTTACACAGCTGCCCCCAAATGGATCGAAAACAAAATCGCCTTTGTCAGTCAACATCCGAATAAAGTACTCAGGCAATTTGGCTGGGAATCTAGCCGGATGCGGTTTTATATTACGTTCACGACAGTAACGAAGGTAATAAGAATTACTTTCTGTATTAGGAATAGCGATTAAATTCGGTGGAATAGCCCCACCATTGTCTACGCCAAACTTTTCACTAATATCATGTCCGCTAGGACGCAGTTTTGCCTCATACCCATTCTTCAAGAGTTCATGCATAGAATCAGAATAGGGGACAAGCACACGTCGGTTACTGGCCTTAGGCCACGGCGTCTTTGAAAGCCAAAAAACGCAATTTACACCATCTTTTACGCGGATACGCCTGACATTGACCCATTCCGCTGGCGTGGGCAATTTGGCCGGATTCCACCAATAAAATTCTTGTGCTAGAAAAAAATTATACTTGCGGCATAACATGAGTAGTAGTTCAAAATGGTAAAGGCTCCTGGTCGGCTGTCCAGGCATCCATGAACCGCCAATATCAATCACAAGTGAGCCAGTTGGCTTTAAAATGCGATAAAATTGTTGAGCAAACTGTTCAAACCATTCAACATACGCATATTCTGCGACATTACCATAGTCTTTTTTGCGCAACAAAGCGAAAGGCGGACTTGTGAAAATCAAGTCAACCGACTCATCGCTAAGCGCCTGTGCCATATATTCGACAGAATCCTGGTGTACAATTTTCCCATAGGTGGTAATGTGATCTTCCATGGCTTTATTGTACCCAAGGATGCAAATTTCAACAAACACTTGTGCTATAGCAGATAGAAAAGAACACATCTGTTATGCTCCGCAGCAGCACATAAGTACATTGTTACTCGTGTAAAAAATGGTGCTTTATGGCGCTGCTCAGTATAGATGTGTTCTTTTGCAGTAATCGTTACGGGCGGGCCGGGCTGCCATCGGGCCAGCGTGTTTGGGTCCACTCATCGACGAAGTCTTGGCACGGATACTTGGCAGCCAATTCTTCGTTGATGTCGATGCCCAGGCCGGGCTTGTCATTCGGGTACATATAGCCATTGCGCACTTCGGGCAGCCCCGGGAAGATCTCATAGAAAACTTCCGAGAAGCGGCACCATTCCTGCACGCCAAAGTTCGGGGCCCAGAGATCCAGGTGCAAATTGGCCGCGTGACCGACCGGCGACGTATCGCCGGGGCCGTGCCAGGCGGTGCGAATATTGTACATGTTGGCAAAGAGCGTGACAGCACGGGCCGGCGTAATGCCACCCATCTGGCTCACATGCATACGGATGAAATCGATGAGCCGATTTTCCACCACATATTGCCACTCTTGGGGATTGTTGTAGAGTTCACCCATGGCCAACGGCGTCGCGCACTGTTGGCGAATACGCTCAAACCAGGCGTTGTCTTCGGGAGCCAGGGCGTCTTCTAAGAAAAAGAGCTTAAATTTCTCGACATCTTTGGCAAATTGCACGGCGTCGATGGGCGCAAGGCGTTCGTGAATATCGTGCAAGATTTCCACCTCTTCGCCCACGGTGCTGCGCACATGATCAAGCGCTTGCAGAGCGGCGCGCATGTAATGCTTGGGATCATAATAGGCACCCGCTGGCGCGCCCTCGGGCTTGCGATCCTGTGCGCCACGCCCACCATAGCCACCCGCTTGGACGCGAATGTAGTGATAGCCTTCTGCCATGTACTTGCGGACGCTATCTTCAATTTCCTTGGGCTCGCGGCCATCGGCATGGGCATAGCAAGCCGCCGCCTCGCGGCATTTGCCCCCCAACAATTCATAGACCGGCATGTTGGCCAGCTTGCCCTTAATATCCCACAACGCCTGATCGATGCCTGAGATGGCGTTGTTCAACACCGGGCCATTGCGCCAGTAACTATGGACCGTCGCCATGCGATAAAATTCTTCAATGCGCGCCACATCACGCCCGATGGCAAAGGGCTTGAGGTGTTTTTCAATGGCCGTCACGACGGCATGAAAGCGTTGGGTAAAGGTGGCGCAACCCAGGCCATAGAGCCCCGGCTCCGACGTGATCACCTTGACGATCACCAGGCGCTGCGAGCTAGGCTGGGTCGTGATCACTTGTACATCTTGAATCGTAATCGGTTTGGACATGATAGGTTCCTTTGTTTGGCGAATGTAGGCAGTTTTCTCGGTGATGATTGATCGTCTATCCATGCTGCGGTAGAAAAATTGCGTACACCCTGACTGATATGGGTACCGAGTTGGGGAATCGGCTAGTGACAGACTACTGTTTTACGCGCCTTCGGACGCTTCAAAGGGCATATAAAATTCGTGGGTTTTGGGCGTGCCGTGGCCGTCGATCCAGGTGGTGCCAATGCCGCGGGAGGAGATCGCGGCGCGCACAATCGCTTTGTTGAAAGGGCTCACGCTCTCCATCCCCAGATATTCATCCACCGGCATCCACAAGCACTCGGCGATCTCTTCTTCACTCTTCACAATGTCGGTGCTGAGCGGCGACAAGCGGCAGATAAAATAGATGTCCGATTTACCAAACCGCGCTTGGTGCCAATGGCGGAAGCAGACCAGCGATTCAAATTTGGCGCGCACGCCAGTCTCTTCAAACACTTCGCGCACGACCGCGTCGCCCAGGTGCTCGTCCTTGTCTACCATGCCGCCTGGTAGCTTGTAGAAGCGCGGGCGATCAATGCGATGGTAGCGTTCACAGACGACCAGCAGCTCATTTTTGTCATTGATCACAACGCCGCCCACGCCGATATAGTGCGATGCATAGGCGGGAATAAACGCGTTCGGTCGCAAGCGGTAGACTAGCGTCGCCTGTTCGGCTACGCTGTGGTGAAAGATAAAACCCTGCTCCACGGCAAAGGGAATAAAAGCGGCTTTGGCAATAGGCAATTCCAACCAGACCAAACGCAGATCCTCTTGCCCCCAAGCGGCGAGTGAGGCTTGCAGACCTTGCTTGAACTCTTCCAACGTGGCGGGGAGGGCATTGGGATCGATGATGACACCGCCAAAATTATTGATGGTATGTTCGAACGCGCTCATCCAAGTTACTCCTGTGTACAGTGACTGAAGAAATAAAAAAAGCCACAGTTCACGCAAAACGAAGCTGTGGCTTGGGAAGAATTCAGGCTGTTACAACGTGCCAGGCATAAATCACAACCATTAGGCAGCCATGCGACCTGTCTTATTCCAAATATAGGTGGCTTTGGTTTTGGGCAATTGCAACAAATTGGTTGGATTCGTCTTTTCCACAGGCCGCAAACCAGCACGCTCGATGATCAAGCGTACCAATTCGGGATCATAGACCCGATCCTCGCGCTCAATCGTCAATTCACCGGATTGCTGATAATGCACTTTGAGCGTGGCATCTTGGTATTCGGCATCGTTCCGGTTGACCTGCACATCCATGCGCTGAATATTGCCCCATTCCCAAACTTTGGTGGGCAACAAAAAGCGCACCGGATTGCGAATGATCAAGGCCTCATCGGTCACTTCATAGCTCTGATAGACATCGAGCAAGCTACCATAGATGAACAAGATGCCCCACAGCACAAAGGTCCACGCCACGGCTTCGGCAAAGAAGGTATGGGTTAAATCCATGGAAAAGGCCAGCGCCGCCGTGGCAAACATGGCAACGCCAACCGCCATATTACGCTGTGTGCCCGTAAAAATAATTTTGTTCGTTTCGATCGGTTGACTATCGGTAGTCAACGCCGCTTCGGTCGAGGGATTCACCATTTGGGCAACATCTGCCATAATTATTGCTCCTCACTGAATGACGCGTAGCCAGATACCAAGCTACATCACCGTGGCAAACAGTAGCGGCAAACAGTAGCCATCAATGCCCGCCACAGTGGCTAAATAGGTATATAAACTCACTGGTGGAGAATCCTGTGAGCTACCGTTTCTCTAATTGTAGTATAGCCCCGTTTTAGATAAGACCCAAATTTTGGTTGTGCAAATCTGCACAATTTATAGCATAAAAAGTATCGCGCAGCCACCACGTCAGCGGGCGTTGGCCGCTAGCACCGTCTTTTGCGGGCAGCGCATTTATGCCATACTCAGCTTATATCCACGCCCGCGCACAGTAGTGAGAAAGCGTGGCGCACCCACATCTTGCTCGATCTTTTGGCGCAGACGGCTCACCAGCTTTTCAATGCGTGCGTCATCGACTTCATCAATATAGGCCTCGCCCCACACCTGGCTGACAATTTGATATTTATCAATGATCTTTTCGGGATTTTGAAAGAGCAACAACATGAGCCGATATTCCAAATTGGTTAAGGTTTCCACCGCCACGCCATTGACCAACACTTCGCCACTAGCCAGATCCACCCATAGCGGGCTGGTATCGGGCTGTGTATGGACAGCTTGGCGCTGTACATATTCCGAGATCAAGCGGCAGAAAAACTGCGCTTTGCCTTCGACCTTAAAGAGCAGATGTTGGCGCAGCAATTGGGCCAACACCGTTTGATCCGATGGTTGATCTGCTTTGAAGATGCCAACCAATTCTGTCTGTTCGGCATCGCTACATTTATCCCAGATTTTCGCACATTCCAAGCCTAGATTTTCATCTGTGCGCAACTGGCGCGCGACTTGGCGATGCAGTTGCCAGCGTTCCAGCGGATCAGCGGTGGGAAGCGCCGTTTCCAGGGTCTTGGACCACAGACGACAAACCCCTTCGAGCAGGCGCGGATGACCACCGGCCCATTCGTAGATAAAATCAATGTCCGCTGCGTGAAAATCCACATCATGAACCGTCATATAATCGCGCACAAAGCGTTCCACATCGGGCCGCGTGAGCGGGGCCAGATACCAGACCTGATGGCTAAACAGTTCGCAAAACTCGCCACAATGATCTTCGGAGCGCTGTTGGGTCAAGGGTTGGCTGGTGGCGGTGACAAAGGTCAAGCTCGTCTTGTGGCGATCCCGAAGGGCGCGCAAATTGAGAAAAACGCGTGAATGAATCTGGGCAAAGGGTTCGTCAAATTCATCCAGCAGCAGAATCACCTTGCGCCGCGTGGATTGCAACACAGCCGTCAGGCCGCGATTAAAGCTCAATGGCACCTGAAATTCGCTGGTGGGTGCCACCAACGTTTCATACGAGCCAACCAACTCGGGCAAGGCCGCCAGTTGCGCACTACTTTCTTGCAAACAGCGCAACACAAGCTCATAGAAACCGTGATCGCTCATCTCCAACATGCGATTGCAGTCGATGTAGATGGGCAAAAACTCATTGCCAGCTTCGCCCAATTCTTGCGTCCAGACATCGGCTTGGGCCACCATGCGCAGCAAGGCAGATTTGCCAATGTTGCTAAAGCCGATCACCTCGACGCAATTCAGGTTATAGAGCTGTTGAATAATATGTTGAATATCGGGTCGCCGCAGATAGCTGCCTTCGACCAAGCGTAGTGTGTCTGGCATAACGGTTATTGGTTGACTTGGGCCATGACTAATGTTACACTGAGCTAGACACAACAGTATTGCCGCTAGTGTGCATGGCTAGATAAATCGCTAGAAATCATGATACACGGGACAAACAGAAACGGGTAATTGGCAGTTGTCTTATGCGAAAGCATGAGCGATAGCCAGCTATAGTTATAATAGTTAAGCATGAGGTTGTCGATGAGTGATGTACAACGAATTTGTTCCAATTGTGGTGAAGCAGGCCCCCTAAGCGCCCGCTACTGCCCCCATTGCGGCAACGATAGTCAAGCAGCGTTACCCATGCAACGTGCAAATTTCCCAATTGTGCTGAGCAAAGCTGCGCTCCCCATCCTGGCGGGCGCGGCCAGCTTGCTCCTGCGCGCCGGGTGGAAATTGTTGCAGAGCCGTATGGCGGCCAACGTGACCGAAACCGCGGTTGCCTCCTTACGCACCAATCGGCCAGCCCAGCCCCCCATGCGCACAGAGCAGCCCGTCGCGCCCAAACCACGCCAGACCATCCGCATTCGCTCGGCTTGGGCAGTGACCGACGGCAACGGTGTCCAGCGCAGCGGCGTCAGTGAACATCAGATCGAGATCGACGACTAACCCATTATTCGTTTAGGCGCTCTGGTCGTGCGGCCAATGTCATCTCAAGCGTTATTGCTTCGCCCTTGCGCAAGACATCCAGGGTCACGACATCGCCTGGGCTGGTGTAATATTCCAGATAGACGAGAATGTCATCAAAGCTGCTGACCGCTTGGTCATTGATCGCGAGAATCACATCGCCGCCGATTGTCTCCGGACAAATGCCCAGATATTTGGTTGGCGATCGCTGATCGCCACCACGCAAGCCAGCCTTGGCGGCGGGTGTGCCGCGATTTACTTCATTTACATAAGCACCGCGTAACATCTTGTCTACCTGTAGATCCGCGGCGCAGAGTGGACTCAGGGTTGTGCCATAGACGCCCATATAGCTGTGTTTGTAGACGCCCGTTTGGATCAGCGCTGGCACGACGCGTTCGACAATCGCAATCGGCAGCGCAAAGCCCACCCCACTGTTGGCGCGCACGTCGGAACGAATTTGCGCGTTGATGCCAATCACCTCGCCCTGTTCGTTTAACAAGGGACCACCCGAATTGCCAGGATTAATCGCGGCATCGGTCTGGATCGACGCGGGGATCGTAAAATTGTTGCTCGACGGAATCGACCGCCCAACCGCGCTGACAATGCCACTGGTCAACGAACCGGCCAAGCCAAAAGGGTTGCCAATCGCGGCGACGCGCATACCCACTTCCACCGCTTCCATTTTCCCGCGGCGCACCGGTTGCAGCGCATAGCCTGTTGGATCGATCTGAAGCACCGCCAGATCGCTGCTCGTATCCTCACCGATAATCTCGGCAATTGCGACGCGCCCGTCGCTAAAGGTGATTTGCAGTTGACTAACCCCATCCACCACATGTTGGTTGGTCACAATGTGGCCATATTCATCCCAAACAAAGCCTGAACCGCCGCCAGCGGGTAGCAGATCATCATTATTGAAATTGTGCCCACCCAGCGCATTCAGGGCACTTCCCGAACTTAACGCCGTAATGTTGACGACAGAGGCATTGACCTGGGCATAAATATTCTTCAGCACCGCGCTCTCATAATCGCCACCTTGCGGTGTAGCGATGATGATCGCCGCGGTTGGGGGCGCGGCCACGGCGCGAATCGCGGTTACAGGGGCAGCATTTGTGCGGCTCACGGCATTGGGCAGGCTGCGCGCATCGCGATTCCAGAAAAAGAGGCCGAATAACAAAGTCAAAACGCACGCCCCCCAAATCAAGGCGACGGTGCTAACCACGACCAACAGAATTCGTATACCCCAACGCGGCTTTGCTGTTTCTATCATGCCAATCACTCCAATTTACTCGGCGCAACCAATAGCGTTGCACGGCTTTCCCCTAATTTTACTACAAAAGCCCAATTCAGACAGTGGGCATAATTGCGCGTATCCTGCAAGCGAGGCGATTGCGCCACAACAGCGAGAATAGCAAGCGGGTAGCTTTGAACAGATCTGAGACTATGATATACTCGCTTACAAGTAAATGATAAATCCTAGAGAGCTTATATGAATCGTCGTCAGCTCATTTTTGTCGTTGTGCTCAATGCGCTTATTAGTCTAGTGGTTGCCCTAGCCGTTACCTGGGCCGTCGAAGCACGCCGTCCCGATGCAGAAGCACTCGCCATTGTAGCAACACCGATGGGACAAACGCTGGTGTTGCCAACCAACACGCCCGCCAATCCAGATGGCGCGTCCAACGTTTTGCCTACCGCCGAAGCGGCAGCAGAAACGGTAAACGAAGCAGAGCCGGCGCCCACACTCGATCCGGCGAACCAACAAATTTACGTCATCGAAGCGGGTGATAGCCTTTCGAGTGTGGCCGGTCGCTTTGGCACGACATTGGATGAAATTGTCGAGGCCAATAGCCTGACCGACCCCAATGTGGTCTATATCGGCCAACGGCTGATTATCCCGGTGCGGGGCGATGGTAACACCACTGCTCCAGCTCCCGAACAAGCCAGCGAACCCACGCCCCCGCCCCTGGTTGTTGGGGAAGGCATGGTGATCCGCATGGTGGATGGGCCAGGAACGATTGGTACTGAAGCCGTACAGATTGTGAATGATAGCAACGGCGTAGTCAACCTAAACGGCTGGCGTTTAGAACGTGAAAATGGACCAGCGTACACCTTTGGTGAGTTGTCGATCTTTCCGGGTAGCAACATTTGGGTACACACGACGGGCGGCACCGATACAAGTATTGCGCTTTATTGGAATCAAACAGAGGCCGTCTGGCAGCCTGGCAGTGTTGCCCGCTTGATCGATGGACAAAGTAATGTCATCCACACTTATCCTGTGCCTTGAACGTACCATGTCCGGTGAATGTTTCGCGAGGAACAATATTCCAGCATAACTCCAATTTTCGCGTAGGCATGTTGTCAGAAACGACAAATTTTGTCGTAGCATGCCATACCCATTGACGTAGAGTTTGACGTAGAGTTTGACGTAGAGTTTGACGTAGAGTAAATAATATATGAGCAACGAAAACAATGCAGGCGGCAAGCAAGGCGAAGCAGGCGGCGGGGGCAAAGGCAATAACCGGCGACGCTATTTCCGGCGGCGTAAACCATCGGATGGGGGGGCTGTGCAAGAGCCACGCAAAGTCCAAGACAAGCCGCAAGAGCCGCGCAAACCGCAAGAGCCGCGCAAAGCTCCAGAAAAACAACAGGAATCACGCAAACCGGATGCCGCGGCCAAGGGTCGTGCGCGCAATCCGGGCAAGGCCGACAACGCATACAAAGATGACAGCACTAACAAAGGCGACCGCAGCAGTCGTGGACGGCGTCGTCGCCGCCGGTCACGCGTCGATCGTATAGAAGAGACGCCCGCCGTACAGCCATCAACCCGCAGCGTGATTGACCAGGAATATATCCCTCCCCAATCGGTCTTTGTCTATACCTATGTGCTACGTCCAGGTCATCTATCCACCCATGAATTTCGTCCCGAACATTTTTCGCGCGTAGGGCGTCGCCTGGAAGACTTCGACATTGACCTCTCCTTGCTCTTCCCAGAAGAGGGCCAAGTCAAGCCGCCGCCGCCCGCCAAGATTCCATTCGAACGCGAAGAGGGGGATGAAGACGAGTTCGATGATGGGTTTGACGACGATCTCCCCGAGGAACAAGAGTCGCAAAGTTAGCGTAGAAGAGCAGCGCCATAAAGTATCATTTTTACACACGTAAAAATGTACTGCTGTGCTGCTGCGGAGTATAGAAGAGTAGGAGTCGAACCGTGGCGCCGATTGTGACCATTCACAACCTCAAAGAGTACGTCGATCAGGAAGTCCAGATCCAGGGCTGGCTCTACAATAAAACCGGCAAGGGCAAACTGCAATTTCTGCAAATGCGTGACGGCACCGGCATTTGTCAGGCGGTCATGTTTCGCGGCAATGTGAGCGAGGAAGCGTTTGAAAGCGCCAAAGGCTTGACCCAAGAGAGCAGCTTGTTGTTGACAGGTCTTGTCAAAGCCGATGAGCGCGCGCCGGGCGTGCCGGGCGGCTACGAACTGGATGTGCGCACGATCGAGATCGAGCAGATCGCTGCGCCCTACCCGATTTCGCCCAAAGAGCATGGCGTCGAATTTCTGATGGAGAATCGCCATCTCTGGTTGCGCTCGTCGCGCCAATGGGCTGCCATCCGTGTGCGTGCCGTCATTGTAAGTGCCATCCGCGAATGGCTGGATGGGCAGGGCTTTCTCAATGTCGATACGCCGATCCTGACTCCCGCTGCGGCCGAAGGCACAACAACGCTTTTCTCGATAGACTATCACGGCGAACCGGCCTATTTGGCACAAACTGGCCAGTTGTATAACGAGGCAAACATTTTCGCCTTTGGCAAAGTCTACTGCTTTGGCCCCACCTTTCGCGCCGAAAAGAGCAAGACGCGTCGCCACTTGCAAGAATTTTGGATGGTCGAGCCAGAGATCGCCTTCTGCGATCTGGAAGGGTTGATGGCAATCGAAGAACAATTTGTCAGCCACATTGTACAGCGTTGTCTGCGCGACTGTCAGCCAGAATTGGCGGTACTCGAACGCGATCTGACGCATCTGCAAAAAGTAAGCGCACCCTTTCCGCGCATTCATTACGATGAAGCCGTCGCCATGCTCAACAAAGCCGCCGCCGCTGGCGAATTGGTGCCCGGCTACCCCGATCCCGTGCCGCCAATTGAATGGGGTGACGATTTTGGCAGTCCCCATGAAACCTATATTGCCGCCCAGTTCGACAAACCGGTCTTCGTACATCACTATCCGACGCAGATCAAAGCCTTTTACATGGAGCCACAAGCGGAGCGTCCCGAAGTCTGCCGCAGCGTGGATCTGTTGGCCCCCGAAGGCTATGGCGAAGTGACTGGCGGCAGCGAGCGCATGAGTGATCCCGAGAAATTGCTGGCGGCAATTGCGCACCACCAGTTGCCCCAAGAAGTCTACGAATGGTACGTTGATCTGCGCCGCTACGGCTCGGTGGTGCACAGCGGCTTTGGGCTGGGCGTGGAACGCACGGTAGCCTGGATCTGCGGCCTGGATCATGTGCGCGAAACCATTGCCTTTCCCCGCACCCTCACCAATTTGCGACCTTAAGCATCTAGGACGTGGCGGGTGGCGAATGAACCCGCTACTCGCCACCCGCTACATACACATGATCTTTTTCCTCACTTTTCTTTTCTCACTCCTGCTAACCTATCTGATCACCCCGTGGGTGGGCCGGCTGGGGTTGTATTGGGGATTGGCCGATTATCCGGGTGGACGACGGCGACACCAAGGGATTATTCCGCGCACCGGCGGCTTGGCGCTGGCCTTTGGCTTTTTGATCACCATTGCCATCATTTGGTTTGTGCCGGTGTTCTTTCCGACCACGCTCGGCACCTGGTTTCCTGCGCGCAATGACCTCTATGAGGTGCGGCGGTTGGCGGCATTGGTGGCCGGCAGCGTCTTCTGCATTGTCGTGGGCTTGCTCGATGATCGCTATGAATTGGGCAGCACTCCCCAATATGCCCTCCAGATCATAGCCGCGATCATTGCGATTAGCGGGCTGATCTTTATCAAGCATGTCAATAACCCCTTTCAGGCGGGGCTTCTCTGGAGTGACACGGGCTTACCCTGGTGGATCGTCTGGCCGGTGACGATCTTCTGGTTCCTGTTTATGATGAATACGGTCAACTGGTTGGATGGACTAAGTGGCTTGGTGACCGGCGTGGCGGCAATTTTTTGCGTTATTCTGGCGTGTCACATGCTCTTTGTGGCCGACCCGCCGCAACAAAGTGTGGCACTTTTGCCGTTAGCGCTGCTGGGTGCGACATTGGGTTTTCTGCCCTTTAACTTTGCGCCGGCGCGCATTTTTATGGGCAGCACCGGCTCCTATTTTCTGGGCTACACGTTGGCATCGCTGGGCATTATTGGCGGCGCACGCCTGGCGATTGTGATGTTGGTGCTGGGCCTGCCTGCGCTGGATCTGGTCTGGCTCGTCTTTAGCCGCTGGTGGCGCGGCATTCCACCGGGCCAAGGGGGGCGCGATCATCTGCACTTTCGCTTGGTGGATGTTGGCATCCGCGAGCGGACGATTGTGATTGGCTATTGGCTGTTTTGTGCAGCCTTTGGTGTGATCACCTTGTTGCTCGACGGAGAGGCGCAGAAGATCATTGCCCTCAGCACATTGGCGTTGTTGGCGCTGGGTATTCTTGTCTGGGCTGGCCGCGCCAAAGAAACGATCCGCGATACGGATCAGAAAGAGCTTCCATGACACGTATTTTGGCCATTGAAACAAGTTGTGATGAAACGGCGGCGGCCATCATTGTCGATGGTCGCCACATCGTCAGCAATGTCGTGGCAACCCAGATCGAGTTACATCGTCGCTTTGGGGGGGTCTTCCCCGAGGTTGCCAGTCGCCAACATGTCTTGTCGATCCAGCCAGTGATCGAACAGGCATTGCACGAAGCAGGGCTGGCACATATTTGCGCCGTCGATGCCATTGCCGTCACCCATGGGCCTGGTCTGGCCGGTAGTTTATTGGTGGGGGTCAACGCGGCCAAGGGATTGGCCTTTGCCAGCGGTCTGCCCCTGTTGCCGATCAACCACCTAGAGGGGCATATTTATAGCAACTGGCTTGCGATACCCGGTCGCCCGGCTCCCGTGCCGGATGACGCTTTTCCGGCGCTGATTTTGATTGTTTCCGGTGGGCATACTTCGCTGGTACTCATGCAAGGGCACGGCCAATACCGGCTCTTGGGCAGCACATTGGATGATGCCGCAGGGGAAGCCTTTGATAAGGTGGCGCGCTTGCTCAATTTAGGCTTCCCAGGTGGTCCCGCCATCCAGAACGCCGCCCAACAAGGCGATGCCCAGCGCTTTACACTGCCACGGCCACTGCTCCAAAGCGCAGAGCATCGCTTTAACTTTAGCTTTTCCGGCTTGAAAACCGCAGTGCTGAATCTTGTACGGCAACTCGAGCAAAAGGGGGTCAACATGGCGGAGGCTCCAGTCAAAGCAGACATTGCCGCCGCCTTTCAAACTGCCGTCGCCGAGGTGTTAGTTCACAAGACGCTGGATGCAGCACTGCACTACGGTGTGCGCCAGGTCTGTATCTGTGGCGGCGTCAGTGCCAACGCCCAATTGCGCGCGCTGGCCGAAACAACCTGTAGCGGCCATAATCTGCCGCTGTACATTCCGCCGCTTTTTCTCTGCACCGACAACGCAGCTATGATTGGTGCGGCCGCGTTTTATCGGCAACAAGCAATGCCCCAGATGGGCGATCTATCGGTGGATATTTTTGCGAATTTGCCGCTGCCGGAGATGGCCTCGGAGATAGTGTCGGCTTAGGATTTCTGCGCCGGCATACGCTCGGTTTCAGCCCCACGCGGCATCTGATCCTTGCGCGCAAAAGGGCGACGGCGCGGCACGTTGCGATTCAGATCTTCGCCCTTGACGACGCGCCGATAGATGGGATTGCGCGGGCTGCGCGAGGGCGTAAATCGCAGATCTTGAAAGGGTGGATAGTCGAGTAATTTGGCATGAAAATAGCCGCCAACCACGCGTAAGCTGGCAATAATCGGCGCAGCCAGAAAGGCACCCAGAATGTTGCCAACGCTAAACCCCACTACAACCCCACAGATCACAATTACCGGGTGCAGGTTCACGCTGTCACCGATCACGCGCGGCACCACAATATTATTTTCCAATTGCTGGATAATAAAATAGATTCCAATCGTGATCAGGGCAAAGCTAGAGTTGTCGATGCCCAGTGGACGCAACACGTCGCTGCCCTGAATCAATGCGACGATCACAGCGGGAATCATCGCCATGGTGGGGCCCAAGTTGGGCACAACTTCGAGCACACCCGCCAAAATTCCTAAGATCAATGCACCGGGCATCCCTGCAGCTTGTAAAGCCAGCCACGTCGTTGTACCGATCACCAAACTCAGGATAATCTGCCCGCGGAAGAATGCTTGCCAAATATAACCGATGCGCCGCAAAAGCTCACTAAATTCCGGTTGATAGGAGGGTGGCAAGAGGCTCTGCGCGTAACTGCGAATGGCGGGCGCATCTTTCGTCAGATAGAGACTGAGAAAGAAGGTCACCAAAAAGGTGAAAAAGAATTGTACAATCCCACCGACCACACTGATGCCAATCAAGGCTGTGCTGCTAACCACAGTGGTGGTGGTGCCAATCACTTGCTGGATATAAGTCAGCAACTCGCCAACTGTCGGCATGACGAGATATTGTTGAAAATTGGTACGCACTTCATCCACGGTGTTGGCAATCGAAAAGCGAAAATTCAGGAATGTAATGGCGTCGGGTAAATTGTCCACCGATGTATTGAGCCAGCGCAGCACACTCAGCGTGACAACAGCCGGACTAAAGGCACCAAGTCGATTTAATTGTTCTAATAGGACAGGAGCCAAGAAAACCGGCAACAAAATAAAGCTCGTAAACAGCAGCAGAAAGAGCACGATTGTGCTGATGCTGCGTGGAATGCGCACCCGTTCGCACATATCCACAATCGGGTTGAGCAGGTAGGCCACCAGTGCCGAGATGATCACAATCGGCATGACGGGCAGGCTCAGCCAGAGGATAAAGCCAAAGACCACCACCATGAGCACAATAACGGTACGTTTGGTGGCGCGATCCCAGCGCTCACTGGCCAGCACTATTGGGCCTACCGGCGGTGCGGCGGTAATAGCACTGGCCGGTTGCGCGGGGGTGTCCTTCACCCCACTTTGGGATAAAGAGGCTTCAACCCGATCCATTGAAAATTTCACGTCAGATGTAGTCGTCATATATTCATAGACGCACACTGCTTGTCGCAGGTTTCAATTCGCTACTTTACAATCGTCCACTTGATCAACCACCCAATAAGAAAACCCCGTCAATCCTACTTGGTCGCGGTCGAATTTGAGCCATCGCCCGACGTTTAGAAAAAAATAGTAGATTTCTATGAATTAACGGCGGGTTTGTTTGCTGAGCGCCTTGCGCGTCTGTTGGAGATCCATGCCCGTATCTTGCAAAATCTGTTGATAATAGGCATAAAAGCGTTGGCGATCCTGTTGGCTGATGACCGCCACGGCGTCGGCGGTTTCCACGGCATAGGGATAGCCACTGCCCACCACACATTCAGCGCGCACCAGATCGGCGATCTCGTCGGCGCGACCACTCTCCAACAGCCAGCGCGGCATCTCGATGCGCGCTGGCGGGCGATCGGCTGTCAGCCGCATATAGGAAAAGGCGACATCTTCATAAAAGTCCGCCTTGCCCCACTTGCTCAACTCATCGGCCCGCGCGCAGATAAAGAAGGGGCTGCGATCCCCCCAGCGTGGCAGATAATCGGCCAACAAACTGGCGTCGTTCATGGGAATGGCATCAGGCGCGTCTTGCACCGTCTCGATCAGCGCGCCCACGTCGTGGCTAAACGAGCGATCCACAAAGCCCACCAGCGGCACACGGTAGCGTTCGGAACAATCCAATAGTTGGCGCACAGCGCGCGTGTACGAATCCGCATTGGGCAATTTCCCGGCAAAGCTCACCACAAATGAGCCATCAAAAAAGCACAGCGGCTTGGCTTGTGGCTCGGCATCGGCATATTGGGCTATCAATTCGCAGAGCTTTTCACATTCGCGCACAAAGCGAATACGATTCACTTGTTGGCTGGGAAAATCACCCGCCGAACCGCTATCGTCATCTTCTTCAAGCTCGTCGGGGGCCAAGACATCAAAGAGCACATCTTTGGTATAGCTGCCCCCTGCCCGGTGTTCATTGATAAACCAGCCAATTTGAATCGCGGCCACCGGCGGCCACACATCTTTGGTCGGCATAATCTGGCTGCCATCCACGGCCAAAACAGGCCGGTTCAGCAACACATTAAACGCCCAGGTGCGCGACTCGCGGTGATCACGCCATTGTTCAGGAAAAGGCAGACAGAGCGCATCGGTGCGATCAAACTCGGCCGTCGGCCGCGCCCCCGGCCAGGCGATGGCGCGTTCGGCCAACGCCGCTTCGAGTGTGGCCTGACGCTGTGCTTGGAACCGTTGCATGCGCGTTTCGATCCGCTCATACGCGGCCTGCTGCTGGATCCCATACGCTTGAAAGCGACCCCGTTTTTGTTCTAGTGCTTTAATGACCTTGTTGCGATCAAACAAATGAAGCCTCTACTTCCTAACCGGTACGCGCCTAGTACAGTTGGGCGTAGATACCACGGCCGTTAATAAGGCACGTTACTCGTGTACATCATGGTAAAAATAGGGTACCTTATTTACGCCGGGATCTACTAGCACTTTACCGCTAGTCAGCACAGTAGATAAATTTCCGCCGGGATTTGCTAGCCTGCTGGTTGTCGCATGGTGAGCGCGTGACAAGCCTTGAACTTGCGCCCACTGCCACACGGACAGGGATCATTCCGGCCTACCGTGGCAAACCGTTGTTGTAACACCCGCTCTTCTTGCGCCAGCAGGTACATGATATTGGCAGGAGGCCGCTGCTGCTGCAACTCCTCGGTCATCAGCCGCATGGGGCGGTCGATATAGTTAAAAAAGGCGCGTAATCCGCTGCACAAATAGTTCAACCCCGGTTCGCCGTCCGGCGTATGCAGCAAGCGATCCTTGGGACAGCCACCATTGCAGACAAAGCGTACCTCACATTCACGACAGTATTGAGGCAATTTGTCGCGCTTGTCCAAGCCAAATTGGCGCTGTTGCGCAGAAGCCACCATATCGAGCAGCGGAATCTCCTGGATATTGCCCAGGCGGTAGGCTGGTTCGACAAAGTGATCACAGGCGTAGAGATCGCCGTTGTGTTCCATGGCCAGGGCCTGACCGCATGTTTCCTCAAAGATGCATAACCCCGGTCGCGCGCCCGACCACGCCGCCAGCGCCACATCAAAGATCTGGACAAAGACACGCCCCACATCGCGGCGCACCCATTCGTCAAAGATACTAATGAGAAAGCGCCCATATTGTTCACCAGTTAAGGAGCGATCGGTGACCTGCTCGCCTTCCTGAAAGCCAGTCTCATTGTCGCGCTCGACAATCGGGATAAATTGCATGAACTGTGTGCCGATCTCGTCGCGCAGCGCGCGATAGACCTCCACGCCATGCTCGACATTGGCCGCGTGAACCGTGGTGAGGATGTTAAACTCGACACGATGCTTTTTGAGGATGGAAAGCCCGGCCATCACCCGATCAAAGGTTGGGTTGCCGCCTTTGTCCACGCGATAGGCATCATGGATCTGCTTGGGTCCATCCATGCTCAGCCCCACCAGGAAATTATGTTGGTGAAAGAAGCGGCCCCATTCATCATCCAGCAGCACGCCATTGGTCTGGAAGGCATTGTGAATCTGCATACCCGGCTTGCGATATTTCTGCTGCAAGGCCACGGCGCGCTTGAAAAAGTCCAGCCCCATGAGCGTCGGCTCGCCACCTTGCCAGGCAAAGGTCACTTCGGGCACGCGCTGAGCCGCAATATATTGCTGGGTATAGGTCTCCAGCAAATCATCGGCCATGCGAAAGCGGCTACCCGGGTAGAGCATCTCCTTGGAAAGAAAATAACAATATTTACAATCCAGGTTGCAGATCGCCCCGCGCGGCTTCAACATCACGTGAAAAGCCGCCGGGGTTACAGCATTGGCACCTGCCGTCAAAAAGCTCATACTGATTCAACCTCCCACCTACTTGGCCTGCACAGCGGAATTCCAAGCTTGGCGCAGTGCTTGGGCCCGTTGCGCGAGGTCAGCCAGATCCTGGTTTGGTCCCGTGACCAACGCGCTACCAATGCCCGCGGCGACAATCCCCGCTTTGACATACTCCCCAATGTTATCGGCAGAGATGCCGCCGGTGGGGATGATTTCCACATCATCGAGCGGCGCGCGAATGGCTTTGATATAGCGCGGCCCGACAATTTCCGACGGGAAGAGTTTGACCATGCGACAGCCAGCCACAAAGGCATTCTGTACTTCGGTTGGTGTAAAGACGCCGGGCAGGTGCAGGATATCGTGATGATGGGCCGCTTTGACCGTCGCCAGATCTAGGTTGGGCGCGACAGTAAATTGTGCGCCCGCCGCCAGTGCTGCTTGCAACTGCTCAACCGTGCGCACCGTTCCGGCGCCGATGACCAAGCGATCACCGAATTGTTGGCGCAGGTACTGGATACTTTCCAACGCGCCGGTGGTATTCAGCGTCACTTCCATTACGGGGATGGCATGGGCCGCCAGCACTTCGGCGATGCCGATCACCTGGTCGCGACTGAATTTGCCGCGAATAATCGCGATCAGCCCAGTCTGGCGCACTTGTTGGGCAATGTCACTGGCATGGGTGGACATCGATATCTCCTACTGGGGTTCTCCGACTGATTGGTAAACATTACGGAACAACAGTTCTGTAGTAAGCATACCATAGGTAGCAATTATTTTCCAGTCATTGGGAAAGACTTTGATGATAGTAGGTGTCAAAGATTTGTAGTAACGATTCAGGCATCGGTTTTCACCCCTGGGCGCGTTCCCAGCTGAATCGTTACTCTAACAAAAAGATTATGTCGGAAGTAGATCGACCTGCTTTTGGTAGCGTTCGATCTTAATTTTCCCACTGTTCTGCTCTGCTTGCGCTAAGTCATAATTCAGTTGCAATTTCAACCAAAATGCGGCTGTACTACCGAACGCCTTCGACAGCCGTATCGCCATTTCCGGCGAAATGCCACCCCGTCCATTAAGGATTTTAGAGAAATTCGCACGGGTAACCCCTAATACGGCAGCGGCGTCAGTGACTGTAAGCCCTAGATCTTCAATACAATCTCTTATAATCTCGCCTGGGTGTGCTGGATTCTTCATTTGCATGTTGCTTATCCTTCTCTTTACCGATTAAGGCTAATCGATTAAATCAACATCGTAAGCTTTGCCCTCTTGAAAGCGAAAGATGATCCGCCAGTTGCCCGAAACTTTCATGCTCCAAAAATCTTTGCGATCACCTTTAAGTGGATGTAGGTCATAACCTGGTATATTCAATTCCTCAAGTGTATCGGCCGCATAGAGCGCAGACAGAATATTGGTTGCTCTACGCTGCATTGATGGCCCGCCCGCCCGCTTATCACCCTTAAAGAAACGTTCCAGCTTTTTACTTGCAAAACTTTCGATCATCCATGAATCCGTATTCTGTATGTTTCCACGATACAGGAATAATATCATGGGTATTCTTGCGCTGTCAATCATCAATTGTTTGGAGAAGGTCAAAACACCACCACAAATGGTAGCGTCGCTCATCTAGCAAATCTTAATTAACGCATTGCGCCGACTTCGACAAATTGCAGCGCTTTTAGCCGAGCAAACTTGCGCAGCGTATCGGCAACATGGCCAATGCCCAGGGCACAGTGATGGGTAGGCGCTTCGGCGCACCAGGCATCGACAAACTGTGCCGGATCGAGGCGGAATTTGAGGCGACTGTTGGTGTTGCCAATGCGCATAATCGGGCCGTCGATACACTCGCCTTCGGCGGTCATAAATTTGAGGCGACCATCGCGTGTCTGCGTACAGGTGAGAATCGTGATCGGGCCATGTTTTACACTAAATTCCACAGAAACGCCCGACCCGGCTTTGCCATGATAAACCCCCAATCCACGTAAAATTGGCTTGCGGCTGCCAATCGCCAGATGGGCCGGGCCGTCATGCCCCATGAGCACAAAGTTATCCTTGAAGTCCATGGCGTAGAACTCGGTGTAGGAGCCGCCCGCGCCCAGCACATCCATGATCTTCATGGCCACCGCATTCTTGAGATCGCCCTCGCCCGCCGCCGGAATCCCGCGTGCCGTCAAGAGCGAATTGCCCAGAATCAAACCTGCGCCCAGGCGTTCGTATTCACTGTCGTTGGTGCCACGATAGTAATAGGCCAGCGCGCTCAGTTGAAAATCCGCCACCAACTGATCCAAGCCAGCGGCGACCTGGCACGCCCAGCGCAGATCATCAGCCTGGGCCGAGGGTTGAATGTCGAAGAGGGCGTGGGCTTCTTCCAATTTCTGGGCAATTTGCACCGCGCTCACCCCATCGACCCGATCTTTCAAATCGCAGAGTTCCAGCACTTCTACATGTGAGCCGATCTGGGCGTGATGCTGGGTGAAATCGGAATACATATCAAGCATACCGGGGTAGGTGTGGCCCAAGAAGCCAAAGCGAGCGCCGCGCAGCACACGCACAGCGGTTGCCGCCTTGCACCAGGAACGTAGACTGTTCCAGACCCGTTCGTCATCGTAGAGCATTCCGGAAACAACCTGAAATTCAATGCCGGCGCGATGAAATGCGTTCGAGATTTCAGGCACACAGCAGGTCGAGCAACTGGCTAGCCAGCCGCCCGTATCCACCGTTTCGTAGTCTAGCGCGGCTTCGGGTTGCAGATTGAGCACCAGCACCGGTACCTTGGCCTGCTGTACAATGGGCAACACTTGCGAACTGGTGGCATAGGTTGCCGTGTGGCAGATGAGCAAATCAACCTGCTCGGTGGCCAGCCGGTTGCCCGCTTCAAACGCCTGTTGCGCGGTATCGACCATGCCCAAGCTGACCACTTCGGCAAAGTCGGCCAGTTGGCTGATCACATGCTGATGATAGCTTGCCAGCTTTTCTTTGAGACCGGGAAATTGGGTCCAGTACGCGGCCAGACCAACGGCAAAGAGACCAATGCGCGCCTTGGGATAGGTACGTTGTGTAAAGTCCATAAATTCTCCTTTGTCCATTCACCCTACCCCATTGGCCATTGGTTGTTAGCCATTGATTATTGATTTAGGACTTACGCAAATTGATTGCGCCATCAGAGAGCTTTAGGGTCTGGCAGACCCTAAAGCTCTGGCCAGTGCGTAAGTTCTGTGATTATTTGCGTTGGCCTGAGTGAATTGAATAATCAATAATCAACGACTAATGGCTAATGGCCAATGAGATAGGACGAACAACCCATCCTACGCCAAATGAAAGACTTCTTCCAGCACAAACATGCCCTGATCCGGACGCAAGCCCTCTAGCTGCTCGAAGTAGGGGGCCATGGCGGCTTGCCAGCGTTCATTGACATCGCGCTTGGCCATGGCGGCTTGGGCGGCGGCAAAGTCGGGCGTTTCCAGATAGCCCACCAACATACCATCTTCGCGCAGGAAGAGCGAATAGTTGTGCCAGCCGGTCTCACTCAGCGCTTGCAACATCTCGTCCCACAC
>DAOTTR010000046.1:0-20685 GCA_034437715.1 Caldilineaceae bacterium | reverse complement strand
TGCTGGCCGGGATCGCCCATGTGTTGAAGAATGATTTCAAACTTTCTTCGCTCAATGCGCGCTTTGCCTTGCCCGGCGAGGGGTTGCAACATCTCCATGCCGATTGGGGTGGTGGCGTGCCGCCGGGTGAATATGAGGTATGCAATTCGATCTGGTTATTGGATGATTTCACCGAGGCGAATGGGGCCACGCGCGTCGTTCCTGGTTCCCACAATTGGAACAAGACGCCCAAGCAAGCTATGGCAGATCCCAAAGGCAGTCATCCCGATGAGAAATTGCTCCAAGCCCCCGCCGGCACAGTGGTGATCTTCAATTCACACACGTGGCACGGCGGCACGCTCAATCGCACCGACAAACCACGCCGCGCCATGCATTCCTATTTCACACGCCGTCACAATGCCCAACAAACAGATCAACGCGCCAATCTGTCGCCAGAGACCGTCGCGCGCTTGAGCGAAGAAGCTAAACTCATTTTGGATGTGCTGTAATGCCCTACTTACCAGGACGCGTGATACAATTTGCTACAACCAATCCCGTACAATCGATGATTAAGCAGTTTGTTGCGATGGGGTACAGCTATGCTGCTTGACATTCATGCAATCCCAGAACGTGACCGTTATAAGCTGTTGATCGGGGCTGTGGTGCCGCGACCCATTGCGTGGGTCAGCACAATGGACGCGGCTGGCAACCTCAACGTCGCCCCTTTCTCGTTTTTCAATGCCGTTTGTAGCAACCCCATGACGCTGGTCTTTAGCGTCGGGGTGGCGGATACGGTGGATGGCAAGAAAGATACGCTGCGCAACATCGAGGCCGTGCGGGAATTTGTGATTAACATGACCAACGCGGCGACCGCCGCGGCCATGAATTTGACGGCCACGCCGTTGCCCGCCACCCAATCAGAATTTGATTGGGCTGGCCTGACGCCTGCGCCCAGCAAGACGATTCGCGTGCCGCGTGTGGCCGAAGCGCCCATTGCCTTTGAATGCACCTTGCAACGCATTGTCACGATTAGTGATCAACCGGGTGGCGCGTCGGTGATCTTTGGCGAGGTGCAGGGCGTCTACGTGCGCGATGATCTCTATGCCAATGGCCGCATTTTGCTCGATGCCTATCAACCAATTGGGCGTTTGGGTGGCAATGGCTATGAACGGGTCACCAATACCTTTGAAATGGAACGCGTGCCCGCGCCCAAACCATAATCTGCCCGGCATTGCGTCCTAGAGCAGCGCAACGAGTAGCTTCCCGATCCAGTTGAGCCAACCTAAAAGAGTCAACCTAAAGGTGTGCAAGCAGCTATGACCGCGACACAAAATTTTCTGGCCTTTGACCTGGGTGCCGAGAGTGGCCGCGCCCTGCTGGGGGCCTTTGATGGCGACCGCCTTACCCTGGCCGATGTCCATCGCTTCCCCAATACACCTGTGCGATTGCCGACCGGCCTGCATTGGAATGTGCTACAACTCTGGCAGGAGATCAAGCAGGGCATTGCGCTGGCCCACAAAACGCTGGGCGGCACACCGACCAGTATCGGCATCGATACGTGGGGCGTGGACTTTGGCCTGCTCGACCGCACCGGCGCGCTGATTGGGTTGCCCTATCACTACCGCGATAGCCGCAACGATGGCATGTTGGAAGCCGCCTTTCAACGCGTGCCCAAGGCCGAAATCTTTGCCCAAACCGGCATCCAGTTTATGCAGTTCAATTCGGTCTACCAGTTGCTGGCCATGGTGCTCCAACCGGCTCCTGCGCTGGCGATTGCCCAGACCTTTCTCACGATTCCCGATCTGTTTAATTACTGGTTGACGGGGCGCAAAGCTTGTGAATTTTCCAACGCTACCACCACCCAATGCTACAACCCATTGACGGGCACCTGGGCGACCGCGCTGCTCCAAGGGTTGGGCATTCCACCGCAGATCTTCCCCGAAATTGTGCCGCCGGGCACAGTGCTGGGCGACGTGCTGCCCGCGCTGAGCGCAGAGCTTGGCCTGTCCACCCCGCTGCCGGTAGTGGCCCCGGCCTGCCACGATACGGGATCGGCGGTGGCGGCGGTGCCAGCGGCCAATCAAACCTTTGCCTGGATCAGTTCGGGGACCTGGTCGATTGTGGGGGCGGAAGTGCCCCATGCCGTAGTCAATGAGCAGACGTTGGCCTATAACTTGACCAACGAAGGCGGCGTCAACGACACCTATCGGCTCAGCAAAAATGTGGCAGGGCTGTGGCTGGTGCAAGAGTGTCGGCGCACCTGGGCACGCCAAGGGGAAGACTATAGCTATGCCGAGCTGACGGCAATGGCGGCCCAATCACCGGCCTTTCACGCAATCATTGATCCAGATCATGCTGTCTTTTTAAAGCCCAGCGAACCGGGCGACGATATGCCGAGTCGCATTCAGGCGCGCTGCCAGGCTACGGGGCAACCTGTGCCCACCAGCAAAGGCGCGATCATCCGCTGTGCGCTGGAAAGTTTGGCGCTTAAATATCGCTGGGTGCTGGAAAAGATCGAGACGATTGTCGGCTATGCGCTGGAACCCGTCCACATTGTCGGTGGCGGCACCCAGAATGGGTTACTCTGCCAGTTGACCGCGGATGCTACCAATCGCTCCGTAGTGGCTGGCCCCGTCGAAGCGACGGCGATTGGCAATGTGATCGTGCAAGCTGTCGCGCTCGGTCACATTAGTTCCCTGGCCCAAGGTCGCGATCTGATCCGCCGCTCGTTTGACGTTGTGACTTATGCGCCTACACCGCAACGTGCGCAGTGGGAAGAAGCTTATGCCCACTTGGTGAAGACCCTTGAATAACTCTAGTCGCTGCGTACTGATCCGCCATCCATCCGCAACCTACTGTACAAACTAGTAGATCCCGGCGTAAATAAGGTACCCTATTTTTACCATGATGTACACGAGTAACGTGCCTGATTAACTGCCGTGGTATCTACGCCCAACTGTACTAGAAAGAGAAATGTTTCATGAGCAATCATACCAAAGCCTACGACGTGTTGGCTGAATCCTTGGCCGCCGAGGCGATCGATATCGAAGCGGTCAAGGACGCGCTCAAGGCGCAGAAGATCGAGACGCCCAGTTGGGGCTATGCCAACAGTGGCACGCGCTTCAAAGCGTTCCCCTGGCCCGGTGCCGCCGCCACCACCCGCCAGAAAATGGACGACGCCGCCATGGTCCACGGGATGACGGGCATTGCGCCGTCGGTGGCGATCCACATTCCGTGGGACAAGCCCGAAGATGGCGACTACACCGCCATGAGCCAATATGCCCAGGCACAAGGGGTGCGGATTGGCGCAGTCAACCCGAATGTCTTTCAGGATGTCGAGTACAAACTAGGCTCACTGGGTAACCCTGATCCCGGCGTGCAAGAACAAGCGCTTGATCACTTGATCGAATGCTGCGAGATCATGGGCAAAACCAACAGCGACATTCTGAGCCTCTGGTTTGCCGACGGCACCAACTATGCCGGCCAAGACAACTTGATCGCCCGCAAACGCCGCTTTGAAACGCATCTAACCACCACCTATCAGCACCTGCCCGCGGGTAGCCGGATGTTGGTCGAGTACAAATTTTTCGAGCCAGCCTTCTACAGCACCGACATTCCCGACTGGGGCACGGCCTATGCCTGGTGTCTCAAATTAGGACCGCAGGCCCAGGTCTTGGTCGATCTAGGGCATCATGCCCAGGGCGTCAACATTGAGCAGATCGTCGCCTTCCTGCTGGATGAAGGCCGCTTGGGCGGTTTCCATTTTAACAACCGCAAATATGCCGACGATGATTTGATTGTGGGCAGTACCAATCCATATGAACTTTTCTTGATCTACAACGAACTGGCCGCCGGTGAGCAGAGTAAAGATGACACAGTACGCACGACTGCCCAAAATATCGCCTACATGATCGATCAGGCGCATAACATTGAAGGCAAAGTGGGGGCCATGATCTACTCGGTGCTCAATTGCCAGGAAGCCTATGCCAAGGCGCTCTGTGTGCCGCGCCAGAAATTGGCCGATGCCCAAGCGGCGGGCGAAGTCTTGTCGGCCCACCAAGTGCTCACCGATGCCTTTCGCACCGATGTGCGTCCGCTGTTGGCCCAGGTGCGCGCAGAGTTGGGCGTGCCGGTTGATCCAATGGCAGCCTATCGCAGCAGCGGCTATCAGGCCAAGGTTGCCAACGCGCGCGGTGTGTCGCAGTCGAGCGGCGGCTATCAATAACAGCACCAGGTGACAGGGTGACAAGCACGTGTCGGCTACTGACTACTGCTGGATATAGGATAGCCATCGATGGCATCAACTGGTTCGGTCAATGATCAGCCAATAGGATCAGCCAATAGTAAGAATTATCAGGAACGAATCGATCAACTGAATCGTCTGCAAGCTATGCCGTTCTCATCGTACACTGCCTGAAATTTATCGCGAAGGTCCGTTTAATAGAGACAGAGAAAGCATTTTGCTTTTTGAAGGACAAGCCACTAGGAAGCGCACGCTAATCCAGTTGGGCGTACATGCCACGGCAGTCAATAAAGCCAACGCTAGCGCGTGAATTTGGGTAAATTACCCTGGCTTTATTTCCGCCGGGATTTACTAGAAAATTCCCTGGCCCTGCCGCTGCCAGTCGCGCTTGCCTTCGTATCTGTGATACCCGGAGATCGCAGGCCGATGAGCCGTTCCACCTATCTCGATTTTGATCTACAACTGACCCCCGCCGCCGATGGCTATGTAGCGCGCGTGCTGACCTCGCCGGTGGGGGAAGCGCGCGGCCTGTTTCAGCTACCCTTTCAAGCGGACGAACAGCGCCAGTTTCAGCAGCAGATGACGGCCAGTGCCGCAACTGCGCCGCGTCATCTGTTGCAAGAGCGTATGAAAACCGTGGGTGGCCGCTTGTTTGATGCACTCTTTGCCGGCGATCTGTTGCTCTGCCTGGAACGCTGCCTGGATGAAGCCCGTCGTCGCGATGCCACGCTGCGCATCAAGCTGCGCTTGAATGAAAGTCCGGCGCTACTTGGTTTGCCCTGGGAATATCTCTATCATCGCCGACGCAATCTGTTTCTATCCCAGAGCACCAGTAGCTCGCTCGTCTACTTTCTTGAATTGCCCATCCCTGCCCCTTCGCTCGCCGTCACCTTGCCGCTGCGCATGTTGGTCGTGATCGCCAATCCGGTTGACTTGCCGCCATTGGATGTGGAACGCGAGTGGACCAATGTCCAGCAAGCCCTGCGCGACCTGATCCAGCGCGGCCTGCTGATCGTGGATCGCTTGCCGGTTGCCACCAAAGCGGCGTTGCAGAGCGCGCTGCGTCGTCAGGAGTATCATGTGCTGCACTTCATTGGGCATGGTCTCTTTGATGAAGCGCTGCAACGGGGATCGCTGCTCTTTACCCAGGCCAGCGAACCGCCAGAACTGGGAATGGCGGACCCTATGCTGGCCGACGACCTGGCACAGTTGTTACACAATGAGCGGACCTTGAACTTGGTCTTGCTCAATGCTTGTGAATCTTCGCAAACCGGCTCGAACAATCCCTTTGGCGGCGTCGCCCAAGCATTGGTACAACAAGGCGTGCCCGCCGTGGTCGCCATGCGCGCTCCTATCTCCGACGAAGCTGCCATCACTTTTTCCCATGAATTTTATGCGGCCTTGGCCGATGGCTATGCTGTGGATGGGGCGCTCACCGAAGCACGCGTCGCCATTGCAACGCGCCTGGGGAATGGCGAATGGGGCGTGCCACAACTACTCATGCACGCGCAAGATGGCATGCTCTGGCAAGTGGGCGCGCAGACTACGGCCACCGCCATCGATGGCGCGGCGATCAGCCAGGATCTGAGCCTGCTGGCCGGGCTGATGAAAAGCGCGATTATTCGTTCCCTGGTAACAACCTATCGCGCCGATTTTCGCGCCGCTGGCGAACAGATTGATCGGTTGAGTCAATACAAGGATCTGCATGATCTCCTACACAAGCTACAATATCGCTGTTATAATGTGATCGCTCAGGAGGCGCAACGTTTCCCGACCGATGACTTGGCGTTGGACAATCTACTCAACTATGAGGTGACGCTACAAGATATTGCGGTTGAACTGCATACCGCGGCCCAACAAGTTGGCTTTGCCGCCAATGAAATTGCTTGGATTGCCGACGTGACCGAGTCCCAGACGTTGCTACGCCAAGCCCTGGATACACTGGATGGCACGCGGCTGCGCCGGGTGGTATGGCTACTGCGCCGCGTGCTGGCGCTACAACCTTCGAATATTAACCATCGGTTGATCGGCGCGGCGCGAGCCCTGCGCTTGACCCAAATTGTCGAGTCGCTGGCGGCGATTCGTGATGCCTTGCTACAACTACAGATCGATCGCACCCGTACTACCCAGTTCAATACGGGTGTCGATGCCCTGCAACAGCTTGACATCCGCCTCCAAGCCTTGATGATCGAGCATGATTCCTGGCAGGAGGTACAGCGTACCCTGGGCCGTATTGAAGATGTCATGATCCACGAACTCAGCGAATTGGAATTTGCCTGGCCCGACTTGCGTGTGCGGGTCACAACACTTTGCCAGTCGCAAAAAGGCGAGTGGGTCGATCTCTTTTTGCAAGACAGTGAACAACTGGATCGCGCGATTACGGCCCAAAACCCGGTGCGCATTCGCAGTTATTTTCAACGCTATCGTCAGCGCGCGGGCAACCGCTTCTTTCAAGTGGATACCCAATTGAAAGAGCTATGCACCGAGCTGCGCAAAGTCGGTGAGTCGCTGGCCACCATTTTGAAGGTGCTAGAATGAGTGAACAAAGCTCGAATTTCCCGTCGCTGGCCGTGTTGCGCATAGCCCACAATAAGCTGCTGGAAACCCACCGCGCGCAGAGCAATGGCACGGTCCCGGATTTTTGGCAGGAAGTCGAAATCTTTCTCCAACGTGGTCGCCTGATGGGTGCTCTGTTGGATCAGGAAGAGGAACGCTGGGCCGCGCAAAGTTTGCTCGACTATTGGACGGCGACGGCCTACAGCACGGGCCGCGCCATGCCCGATGCCGCCTTGGTGGATTTTGACCCAACCTTGGCCCCCGAACTGTCCGATGAACAGTGCCCCTATGTGGGGTTGGCGGCGTTTCATGAGGGGCGTGAAAAATATTTTTTTGGCCGTGAACGCTTGGTCGAAGCTTTGCTGGCCAAAGTGGCGACAGCGCGCCTAGTGACCGTGGTCGGGCCGTCGGGCAGTGGCAAATCGTCGCTGGTGCTGGCCGGCCTCCTGCCTTTGCTCAAGAGTGGAGCCATTGCCGGTGATGCCACGACGCCAAGCAGCGCAAGCTGGATCTACACCCCGCGCATGGTGCCCGGCTCGGATCCACTGGCCCATCTAGCCCAGACAATTCAACCGGCGATTCAGTCACGCTCACCCGGTATGCCCTTGGATGCCACCCTCGCTGCCAAGTTTGTCTTTGCCGCCGATGGCTTGCGCCGTGAGTCCGACTATCTGGTCAACTTGCTAAACGAAACCGGCACCCAACCGGTTGTCCTGGTGGTGGATCAATTTGAAGAGATCTTTACCCTCTGCACCGACGAAAAGGCACGCCTTGCCTTTCTGTCCAATCTGCTGACGCTCGTCCAGGCGCCGGGGCCGCGCCACACGGTTATTCTCACCATGCGCACCGACTTTGAAAGCTTTGTGGCGCGCGTGCCCACCTTTTTGCCCCATTTCGAGGCCGCCCTGCTGCGTGTAACACCTCTCAACGCCGCCGAGTTGCGCGCTGTGATCGAAAAACCCGCGGCGATTGCCGGTCTCAAATTTGAAACGGGCGTTGTAGACGCGCTGGTACAAGATGTGTTGGGCGAACCCGCCGCGCTGCCCCTGCTTCAGTTTACGCTGCTCAAGCTTTGGAAAAATCGCGCGCGCAATCGCATCACCTGGGAAAGCTATAAGCAGTTGGGGGGCGGTCGGCTGGCGTTGGCGCGCAGTGCTGATCAGCTCTATGCAAACTTGATCCCCGAAGAGCAGGTCACGGCGCGGCGGATTTTACTGCGCTTGGTGCGCCCCGGCGAGGGTTTGGAAGTGACAAGCAATCGTGTACGGCAACAAGTCTTTTATCAAACCGGTGAGGCGCGCGATCGCGTCGATCGCGTTTTAGGCAAATTGGTGGACGCCGATCTGCTGCGCTTGACCATGGGTGAGCGCCCAGAAGACACACAGGTAGAAGTGGCCCACGAGGCGCTGGTGCGCAACTGGCCGCGTCTGGTGGGGTGGCTGGAAGATGATCGCGAGCGTATTCGCGAGCGCCTGCGCGTGACCGAGGCCGCGGAACAGTGGCTCAAGTTGGGGCGTGATCCAGGGGCGCTGCTGCGTGGCGCACCCTTGGAAGAAGCCCTGCGCTATCCCGATCTCAATGAACTGGAAATGGACTATATCCAGACCAGCCAGGCGGTGATTGCCGCTGCTGAACAGGAAAAAGAAGCGGCGCGCCAGCGTGAACTCGATCAGGCCCTAGCGTTGGCCGCCGAGCAAGAGCGGCTTGCCCATTCCGAACGACAATGGGCTGCCTTTCAGCAAAGTACCGCGGTCAAGTTGCGGGGGCGTTTGGTGTTGTTGGGCATAATTAGTGTGCTGGCGCTGGTTCTGGCTGCTGCCGTCTTCTGGTTCTATAGCCAAGCCGTGAGCCGTCAGGCCGAAGCAGAAGCACAAGCCAGCATTGCGGCGACAGCCCAAACTGAGGCTGAAGCGCAAGCCACCGCCGCCGATGAATCGCGCGGTGATGCGCTTGCCCAGGCGGCTGTGGCGCAAGCAGCCCAAGCCACGGCCCAAGCCGAAGCCGCGGCAGCGCGCACTGCCGAGGCCGAATTGCGCGCCAAGCAGGAACAGTTGCGCCATCTTTCCGCCGCGCTCAACTATACCGGGGAGCAACTCGACGAATTGGAACGCCTGATTGGCAGTGCCCGCGCAACCCTGGATGGCACGACCCTGACCCTTGTCGCGTCGAATATGAGTGAAACGACCACCCCTATTGCCCCGCCGGCGGCAAGTACACCACAGCCCACCAGCACGCCGACACCCTCTTTAGCGCTCCGCGCGCCAGAGATGACTGCCACCCTGCGCATTGCCGCCAGTGTAGGGATCACCTATCCTGTGATGAGCGCAACGGCGGAATCGACCGACAGTGGGGCGTCGGATCTGCTCGCCGTTACCCCAACACCATTGACCCTGACGCTCCAGATTCCGTCACTGACCGCCATCCTAGGAATGCCCACGACTGAGGGTACAACTGGCGAACTGATTGCGATTGTGCCGGACATTGAGATCAATCTCTATGCCGAGGCCAACGAGGATGCGCCCGTCTTGCAACAGTTGCGCGCCCCGTTAGAACTCGTTGTGCAGCAAGCCGATGTCTATTGGGTCAAGGTGGCTGCTCCAGATGATACACCCGACGATCGATCGGATGACACAGTCGGCTGGGTGCAAGCCTGGCTGCTGACCTACAGGGGTGACATCAGCTTGTTGCCACGCGAGTTGCGCTATCTCGCCGTCGCCAAAACTGATCCCGCTTCGCCGGTGCAGAACGCCGACAAGTTACCCTTTACCTTTGGCACATTGATCAGCGTCGATGGCGCGACTGGCTATGCGCTGCTGGATAATCTCAAGGATCTGGCAAGTGAATTGGTCTGGGCACCTGTGGGCACCGAGGTGACGCTGCTCTTTACGGCAGAAGGTCCCGCCATGTACGACAGCCCTATCTGGTACTATGTCCAACTGCTCGATCCAGGCGGCCAAAATTTGATTTGGCAGGGATATTTACCGGCGGCGGTGATCGCGCCGCGCTGAGGATTGTATGATTCGCCGCTGGCTGGGCTGAGTGTGATATACTATGCACATTGATTGATCAACCTTGCCAGCGGATAGATCCCAATGCGACCTTCAGCCACTTTACCTATTCAAGCCAACAATGCCCTCTACTACTACCATGATCTCGCCCGTGCCACCCGGTTTTACCAGGAGGTACTGGGCTTTGAATTGGTCGAGGATTATGGCTTTGGCAAGCTCTTTCAGATCGCGTCTTCTTCTTTTCTCATGTTGATCGATGGCAGCATTGGCCGCCACAGCGCCGACGAACCCAAGACGGTGACAACCGCGTTCATTACCGACGAACTTGAAACGTGGTCTGCCTATTTGACGGCGCAGGAGGTCCCCATGCGTTGGGCCTTCAATCCGAAAGCCGATCAGCCGCATGATGGCTTTGTGGCGATTGACCCCGAAGGCTATTTGCTGGAGTTTGAACGCTTCAACCCCCACCCCGAAAATGCCAATCTGCTGCCGCTGCTCGATCCGCTGCCGTCGTTCTATCCGGTTGCCGGGCAAGTCACAACCCGCCCGGCGTCGTTGGGCGTCAAGGCGACTATCACCTGGCTCTACTATCAGGATCTAGCGCGCGCCGGTGATTTCTGGCGCGCTGTGATCGGTAGCCAAGCCGTGGTGGATCAAGGCTTTGCCAAGCTTTTCCCCACCTCCTATTCAGGCTTTATCGGCCCTGTGCGCGCCGGCGACGGATTGCATCCCTATACCGAGCAAAAAGGGGTGACTGTCTCGCTCTTTACCGACGCGGTCGATGCCTGGTTCGCCTACCTTCAGCAGCAACCCGCCTTTCACCTGCAAAATGAGGCGGTGATCCTGGAGATGGATCGGGTGCGCGACTTTCTGGGCCTGGATCCTGAAGGCTACTTTATTGAATTTGATGCCTTTATCGAACATCCGGCCAATAGCAAATTGCGCGAACGGTTGGCGCGCGTACCTGCCCGCTGGTCAAGTTGATGAAAGAACTCTATGGCACTGCGTGAACGTTTTCCGATTTTTCAAAAGAAGAGCTATCTCAACAGTTGCTCACAGGGTGCGCTTTCGATTGATGGACAACTGGCCTATGCCCACTATCTGCGCGATTGGGAGGAGCAGGGATCGCCGTGGGAACTGTGGGTCGAGAAACTTGAGGCGACGCGCCAGGCCTTTGCTGGGTTGATCAATGCCGAAAGCGATGCTGTGGCGGTGACGGGTTCCGTCTCACACGGCGTCAGCGCTTTGGCCAGTGCGCTCGATTTTGGTGGTCAGCGTAACAAGATCGTGGTGAGCGACTTTGAGTTTCCGACGATGGGCCAGATCTGGCACGCCCAAACACCCCGCGGCGCAAAGATTGTACAAGTGCCTGCTGCTGGCAACAGCATTCCGCTAGCACGCTTTGCCGACGCGATTGATGACGCGACGCTGCTGGTGTCGATCACCCATGTCTGTTATCGCAATGGTGTCATGTTGGATGTGCCGGCTATCGTGGAGCTTGCCCATCGCAAAGGCGCGCTCGTGCTGTTGGATGCCTACCAGACACTGGGTACCATGCCGATTGATGTCAAAGCGCTGAATGTGGATTTCCTAGTTGGCGGCACCTTGAAATATCTGTTGGCTTCGTCTGGACAGGCCTATCTCTATGTGCGCAAAGAATTGCTGCCCACGCTCCAACCGACCGCTGCGGGTTGGTTCAGCCAAGCCAATATCTTTGCCATGGATCACACCGCCCATACGCCTGCGCCTACGGCGCGCAAATTTGAAGCCGGTTCGCCGCCGGTGCCCAATCTTTACGCCACCTTGGCGGGTATTCGGTTGGTGCAATCGATTGGGCTGGCGCGCATTCAACAGGAAGTGCGCGAATTGACCGGCGCAATCAAGGAGGGGGCCATGCGCCGTGGTTGGAACTTGGTCTCGCCCGTTGATCCGCAGAAGCACGGCGCGCTGATTACCCTGCGCTCGCACAAAGTGGATCTCCTGGTGCGGTGGCTGGCAGACGAGGGTATCATTGTTTCCAGCCGTGACAACAACCTGCGCATCTCGCCCCATTTTTATAACAACCAGCAAGACGTTGATCGCTTGATTGACGGGCTAACCAAGCACAAGGCCCTGCTGGTCTAGATGATCGACACGCAACTTTCTTCGTTTTCCCAACTCGCGGCGCGCTTTCCCCTAATAACTGTCCATGTGCCGCTCGGTGAGCAACTGGATGAGCAACATTGGCAGATTACATGCGTGGTCGATCAGGATGCACTGCTGGATGGGGTCAACGAGGTGGAGCATGTGCCCTATGGCTTTTTGCTCTGGGAATCGGCGGTGGCGCTGGCCCAATTGTTGGTCGGGCGGGGCGCGCAATTGCGCGGCCAGCGTGTGCTCGAATTGGGCGCAGGCGTCGGCTTGTCGGGATTGGTGGCGCACAGCCTGGGCGCAACGGTCTGGCAGACCGATCATCGCGCGGATCTGCTGGTGTTGGCCGTACACAATGCCCAGCAGAATGGGATGCCGCCACCCCAGCAATTTGTGGCGGACTGGCGCACCTGGAGCCATACCGCGCACTATGATCTGATCCTCGGCGCCGATATTCTTTATGAGCGCGCCATGCATCGCTATCTGGTTCCCATTTTTCGCCAAAATCTCGCGCCTGGCGGTCAACTACTCCTCGCCGATCCTAGCCGACCCCAAGCCTTGGAATTGATTGCCCAACTGGAAGATGAAGGTTGGCAGGTCGAGATGGTGATACAGACGATCACCCTGCCCCTGCCGCAGCGTATTAACAAGCCCGCCGATGTCGCCCTGCTCACCTGTATGCCGCCTACCATCGCCTAAAAAGAGGGCGATCCTGCACAGGGAATACCCTCTACAAGACGCCCTCTCCTTCTCGATAATTTTTTTGTAACGATTCAGCCGGGAACGCCGCCATCCCTGGCGGCCGCCGTCGCTGGCCGCCAGGGATGGCGCGGGAACCCTCTGGGTGCCCGGTGATGAATGCGATTGTCGCTATCTAGTAGATCCCGGCGTAAATAAGGTACCCTATTTTTACCATGCTGTACACGAGTAACGTGCCTGATTAACTGCCGTGGTATCTACGCCCAACTGGACTAGTACGCCAATGTTAAATTCGTGTTGAATGAATTCAACACCTGCGACGGCAAACGTGTTTAAACACGTTTGCTATCCCAGGCGCTGAATTCATTCAGCGCAGCAGGTGATGAAATTTAACGTTGGCGTAATCGTTACCTTTTTTTGATACTTACGCGCTCATGCGTTGTCCGTCGCTGGCTTGGGCTTTGTCACTCTTTTCGTGACAATTCTTGTACTTTTTGCCACTGCCACACCAACAGGGATCGTTGCGGCTCAGTTGTGGGCCGCTATTGCGCACCGGCTGCGCTTTGCCACCGTTGGCTGCACCATCACGATTAGTGCGGATATTGCGCGCGATCGGTGTCGCAATCGGCATAGGCGTCGATTGTTGGGGTTGTACCTGCACTGTGTAGACGGCCTTGACAATGTCGCCACGAATATCTTCCATGAGCGAACTATACATATTAAAGGCTTCGCGCTTGTAGGCCACCAGCGGATCAACCTGGGCATAGGCCTGTAGCCCAATGCCTTCACGCAGATGATCCAGGTCGGTCAGATGGCGCACCCAACGGTTATCGACGGCCCACAGCATGATCTGCTTCTCGGCCTGGCGCATGGTCGGATCGTCCATTGCAACTTCCTTGGCCGCATAGGCTTCCAAGGCAAGGGCGGCCGCTTCTTCTTCAATCTGTTCACGCGCGGCCTTGTGCCACTGTTCGATAGCAAAGCCAGCGGGGATGGGGAAGATGCCGCGCAGCGCTTGGACAAGCTCGTCCAGTTGCCACTCATCTTCGTACTCACCGGCTGTGAATTGGGCAACCACAGCCGTGACCTCTTCTTCGATCATCGCCTCGACGGAATTTTTCAGCGAGGGCTCAGTTAGAATGCGTCGGCGTTGATCATAGATACGATTGCGCTGCTCGTTGACCACTTCGTCATATTGCAACACATGCTTGCGAATGTCGAAGTTGTGGCCTTCCACCTTGGTCTGCGCATTCTCGATGGCGCGGTTGACAAGCCCCGCCTCGATCGGCACATCATCCTCAACGCCCATACGGTTCATCAAGCCGCTAATACGATCGCCACCAAAGCGGCGCATGAGTTCATCTTCCAGGCTCAGATAGAAGCGGCTGACCCCCGGATCACCCAAACGGCCAGAACGCCCGCGCAACTGATTGTCAATGCGCCGCGCTTCATGGCGTTCGGTGCCGATGACACAGAGGCCACCCAATTCGCGCACTTTCTGCTTGTTTTGCTCGGTCTCGTGCCATTTGTTTTGCAGGACTTCTGCCCAGCGGCCTGCATAGCGCTCGGTGGGATTTTTCCCATGTTTGAGCATTTCCAGCGCGTCGTTCCATTCGAGTTGGGGAATGCTAGCTAGGTCAAAATCCTCTTTGCGCAACTGTTCGCGCACCAGCCCTTCGGGGTTGCCACCCAGCAAAATATCCACACCACGCCCGGCCATGTTGGTGGCAATTGTGACCGCGCCAGGGCGACCGGCTTGGGCAATAATCGTCGCTTCCCGTTCGTGGTTCTTGGCGTTGAGTACTTCATGATCCACCCCGCGCCGCTTGAGGATTTGGCTAACCAATTCGCTGGTCTCAATCGCCACTGTACCCACGAGTACCGGTTGGCCGCGTTTGTGGGCGGCTGTAATTTCTTCAATCAGGGCCTTAAACTTGGCTTCCTGTGTGCGATACACCTGATCGGCCAAATCTTCGCGTACAACTGCGCGATAGGTGGGCACCATCACCACTTCCAGGTTGTAGATGCGCTGGAACTCCTCTTCCTCGGTCTTGGCCGTACCCGTCATGCCCGATAGCTTGTTGTACATGCGGAAGAAGTTCTGGAAAGTAATCGTAGCCAGCGTCATCGACTCTTTTTGAACCTTGACGCCTTCTTTGGCTTCGATTGCCTGATGCAGCCCTTCGCTATAGCGCCGGCCTTCCATGAGCCGCCCGGTGAACTCATCGACAATGATCACTTCGCTGCTGCGCACGATGTAATCTTTATCGCGCCGATAGAGAACTGCGGCGCGCAGTGCGTTGTCCAGGTAGGGGATCATTTCAAAATGTTCGGGGCTGTAGAGATTATCAATGTTGAGTCGCCGTTCGACAAAAGCGATGCCTTCCTCCGTGAGCGTTGCCACCCGCTCTTTCTCGTTGACAATATAGTGACTTTCCGCTTTCAGATACTTAACGAGATTGGCAAAATCCACATAGTAGTTAGAGCTTTCGCGCGCTTCGCCGGAAATAATCAGCGGCGTACGCGCTTCATCGACCAGAATGTTATCGACCTCATCGATGATGGCATAGTGCAATTCGCGTTGGCTGAGCCGATTTAGATCATGCACCATGTTGTCGCGCAGATGATCAAAGCCAAACTCGTTGTTGGTGCCATAGAGAATATCGGCGCGATAGGCTTCGGGGCGTGTAATCGGGCGCAGCGCCAGGTAGCGATCATCGGCAGTTGGGTATTCTGGGTCGTAGATAAAGCTGCCTTTGTCGGGTGAACCCGCGCTGTTTTGGATGACCGCCGCGCTAACGCCGAGCAGGTGATAGACCGACCCCATCAGTTGCAGACCAACTTTGGAGAGATAATCATTGGGCGTCACCAGGTGGACACCGCGCCCGGCCAGGGCATTGAGATAGAGCGGCAATGTGGCGACCAGGGTCTTGCCTTCACCGGTTTTCATTTCGGCAATGGTGCCAGCATGTAAGACGATGCCACCCAAGAGTTGGACATCGTAGTGGCGCAGACCAATCGTCCGCTTACTGGCTTCGCGCACCGCGGCAAAGGCTTCGGGCAGAATGCCATCGAGTTCTTCTGCTTCCACGGCCAGCATCTCTTTTTTAATGCGGTCGAGTTCCACGCGGGCAAACTTCTGCTCATCGGTACCCAATACCGCGAGATACTCTTGCTCGGCAAGCGTCATGTGTTCGCGTAGCTCGGCGGTGGCCGCTTGTACGCGCGCTTTGAAGGTCGCGGTCATCGCCTTCAACTCATCGTTGCTCTTCTTGGCAAATTCCGCTTCCAATGCATTGATTTCCTCAACGATTGGTCGATAATTCTTGAGCACCTTTTCATTCGGATCGCCGACAATGGCGTAATAAAATTTTTTCAGCATATGCATCCTCGGGTGGGCAGGATCCTGCCCCCAATCATCCCGCTATGAACATTTGTTTGGACGAAATTCTACCATTTAAAGCTAAATGACAGGAATAATCAGTAAGCTCTGTTCTGTACTGCTGGTTGTCTATGACATGTAACGCAAGTTTTGCTAGATTAGGCGGCAATTGTAGGTAAATCAGCAAAACTTTGATTACAGTCTACTCGGTACTGTAACTCGTCCGCCATCAATTTCTGCACTTCATTCTACCATGAAGTGTCAACAGGTCAAGAAGTTTGGCAGCGATGGGGCTTCACTGCAAATAGGGCTTTCAAATTTGTAAGGTTATTGCCGAAGGATTGTCACATCTCATACGATTAATATCCTATGCCGCGGTAACGATTCAGGCCAATCGCGTTCCCGGCTGAATCGTACGACAAGGTTAAATTTCATCATCTGCTGCGCTGCATGAATGCAGAGCCTGGGATAGGAAACGTGTTTAAACACCTTTCCCGTCGCAGGTGTTGAATTCATTCAACACGAATTTAACGTTGTCGTAATCGTTACATGCCGCGTATTCCATCACGGTTGCCACCCCCTCCTCACACATAGTACCTTTGAATTAGGATAAATCATGTATGAAATTACGGTGATGTTGCTGATCTTTTTATTGGTAAGCATTTCCTGTTGGTGGATTGGCGATTTTGAGGAATAGCGCACATCTCTTTTGATGACTGGGCATTCAAGTTGCGCCCTTCAATTTTCTATCGCACCCAGGGTGATGAGCGCACTCTTTTGCGCAAACGTTAAGCCTTGGGTCTGTGCAATGTTCATGCCGGCATAGGGACCTTCGGCACGCAAAATTTTCAAACAGATTCCCGTCTCTACGTCCCAAAGGCGAATCGTTTCATCCGAAGCAGCACTGGCTAATAACTTACCATCCGGGCTGAAGACAACCTTGTTAACTTCAATCGAGTGTCCGTAGAGACAACGCTGGAGTTGCACATCAATGGTGCCTTGGCTATCCTGTTCAACCGACCACAGATAAATTGTGCCGCCGATTGTGCCCGCGGCTAGTAAGGTACCCTGAGGATGAAACGCAACTGAAAATACCCAATCGGTGGGCTCGTTCAGGGTCTGGAGCAGACGACCACTGTTGACCTCCCACAGGCGTATTACTCTGTCCACACCGCCGCCGGCGATTAACTTTTCTGTCGGATGAAACGCCAGCGAGAGCACCATCGCTTGATCCGTATCAAGCGTTTGTTGCAACGCGCCACTGGCCACATCCCAGCATAAAATTCCCTGGATATGGGTGCCCGTTGCAAGCGAGCGGCCATCTGGGCTAAAGGCAATCGACCAGACCATGTTGAATGGTGCCAATAAGGTGCGGCGCAGTTGCCCCGTCCGCACATCCCACAGGCATACCTTGGGTTGATTCCCTCCTACCGCGAGGCTCTCACCATCTGGGCTAAAGGCCACGTCGTACAATGCCCCATCATCGCCGCGCAAGCTATGGCGCAATTGACCCGTTGCACTATCCCAAAGCCGGACAAGACCATCCTCGCCAACACTCGTTAACAACGTGCCATCAGGGCTAAAGGCTAGCGCATGAATCTCGCCCACATGCCCGTGCAAGGTGTACTCTACCACGCCCGTTTGCACATTCCACAAGCGCACGAGTTGATCGGCATGACTGCTTGCCACGCGTTGACCATCGGGGCTGAACGCCACTGAATCGGCCAAACTTGTATGGCCAATCAATTTGCTGTGCAACCGGCCCATGGTTTGCGCCAAGCCGTCTGGTGCATATGCCACGGCGTGCATATCCCATAGACAAATGGTTTGGTCATTGCCGCCGCTGGCCAATTGTGTGCCATCTGGGCTGAAGACCACCGCACGCACCCAACTCTTATGTTTGACCAGTACCGCTTCACACCGGCCTGTTGGTAGATCCCACAAACGAATCGTATGATCAAACCCCCCGCTGGCCAGAGTATTGCCATCTGGGCTAAAGCTAACGGTGTAAACCTGGGCTGTGTGACCATGCAAAATGGTGCTTGTCCATAGCGGCTCGTTGGTGTCGCCGTCTACAGGCCACTGCCAAAGCCGTACGGTTTGGTCCGAACTGGCGCTGGCTAGCAGTTGACTATCGGGACTAAAAGCCAATGACCAAATGAAGTTGGTATGGCCTTTCCCATGCGCGCAGATGCGTTTTTCGGTTATATCCCAAAGATAAATCATCCCATCCTCACCGGCGCTGGCCAAGCGCTTACCATCGGGGCTAAAGGTGACGGCCGCGACCGAAGCTTGCTGTTTGTACAAAAGCACCGGCAGCGCTTGGGTCTGCCAATGCCATAGATAGACGCTACCATCATCGTTGGCGCTGACGAGGCTGTCGCCGTTGGGGCTGAAGGCCACCGCACTGACAGGGATAGACTGGCGGCAGAGAATGCGCTGCGCCTGATTGGTTCCCGCTGGGCCGGTGAGATCCCAAATGCACAACATCCCATCGGCACCGGCACTGGCCAGATGCTGACCGTTCGGACTAACTGCAATAAAAACGATATCTGTATGGCCGGGTAAGACTTGATAGAGGCTCTGATCGGCCAGCCGCCAAAGAAAGATCGTCCCTGTGACCGTGCCTGCGACCAGATAGTGACTATCGGGGGAGAAAACAAGGGAGACGATGCCGGTAAATGACTCGGTAAAGGAGGATGCCTTAAAAGCGGCCTGGGTGAAGTTGACCGCGGGCAAGCGCACGCCGCGCAAATTCGCTTGCCAAATCGCAAGCTGGGAAAAGTCGTAGTAGCGCAGATCCACGTCGAGCTGGATCAAGAGATGAAGTAGATTGGCTCCTATGTAGCCGGGAAGCCGCGGCGCTTCTGTTCGTAGCGCAGCCAGTAATGCCTTGCAACGTTTTTCTATCTCTGCCTTGCCCAAATCTTCCATCAACTGCTCGGCCAACGGTTGAAGCAGCAGACGAACCTGGCTCTCGCGCACATACTCTTTGGCTTGAGCCTTGACCAAGGCAAAGCGATTCAGGTGCGATTGCGCGATCAAACCCTTTCGATCGCGCTTGGGCGCAATGGTTGTCGGTTGCTGTGTGCTTGTGATCACGAACGGTTCAGCGCGTGGCTGCGACGCCAGCCACGGCACCAAGATAAGTTCCTGACCAAAAGTTTGGCGCAGATAATCGGTGAGATATTCCAGCACCACATTTTGCAAGCTAAATCCTGTTTCCTGTTTCTCGACCCAAAAACGTTGTGTTAAGGCATGTAAACTTTCCACCACTTGGCGGCGCACCTCCGCTTGCACTACATTGGCGCGCAGGATGGCTAAGGTAGTAGGTTCACGTTCAATTGCCAGCCAGAGAGCGATTTCGCGTTCTACCGGCGCAAGGCGAGCAAAGGTTAGATCCAACACCTGGCGAATATTGGCAAAGAGCATGGTATCTTCTTGGACAAAGGCCACCAGATCACCATCGAAGATCTCCCAGATCGTCTCTGCGATCAGGTTCAGGGCGAGTGGGTTGCCGGCATATCGTTGAATGAGCCTAGTCACTGTGGCCTGGGGGCCAGTCAGCCCGCGCGCTTGCAACATGGCCTGGCCCTCGGCAACGGATAATCCGTTCAGGTGCAAGCTGCGGACCAACGGGGTGGCTTCTTCGAGCTGCGTCAACGCGCGCGGGCGCTCGCGACTGGTGAACAACAGACAACTCTGATGGTTGTTTTCACCTACGCGGCGTAGCAACTCGCCGTACATTTCATAGCCTGGTCGATAGAGACCGTCCAGGCGTGTTGGGCTGTCCGTGGTATGGGGGCTATTATCGAGAATACTTTCTAGATTATCCAGCACCAACAAACAACGCCGTTGTTGTAGATAGCCTAGTAATAGGGCAAACTGCTGGTCGAAGGTGGCTGGTAGGGTGGCAACGATTTGGTTGGATAAAGTCAATAGCCAACTTTGCAGGATTTCGCTCAGCGGGGGGGCATTGAGCAGCGTGTGCCAGAGGATCACCGCATAGCCGTCATGTCGAGCGGCGTAGCCTTTGTGCTCTGCCGGTGTCAGCGAGGCTGACTGGCGTAGTGATCCTTCGGCCAACGTACGTACCAGGTGAGCAGCCAAGGTAGTCTTGCCTTGGCCACCCATGCCGAGGATAGCCACCAAGCGACAGCGATCCGTGCCTAACCACTGCTTTACTTGTGTTATCTTCTGCTGGCGTCCATGGAAGTTGTGCAGGTGCGGAATGGGGCTCCAATCTATCTGGGGCGTCGCTGTCGTAACTGTGCGCGGCAACGGTAGCAGGGGCGAACGCTTCGGCACAACCGTTGTTACCGAATGCTCTCTGTGTCGTATGTGCATATCGGGCTGCCCATTGTCCGGGGATAGCAGGCTGGTTGTTTCGTCTGGCCTAGCGAATTTTCCAGCCTTAATCTGTTCATATAAGGTAGTGGTTTCTGGACTCGGTGCGACATCCAACTCGGCGGCTAGCACACGGCGGCAAACTGCGTAGTGGGCTAACGCGTTGCTGCGTTGCCCACTACGTGCCAACAGCAGCATGTAGTGCTGGTGGGCCGACTCCATGGGTCACTGCCATTAAGGTAAGGATTAGAAGCAGTGTTTTCGACGGCGTTTAGGGAAGTTAAGAGCCGAATTGAGTTTAGTTTTACGTCTAGGTACGTCACGGATACGCCGAGTATAGG
>DAOTTR010000045.1:0-6039 GCA_034437715.1 Caldilineaceae bacterium | reverse complement strand
CCACAAATTATTAATCGTGATTGGCGACCGGGCTTTATGGTTTCGCTCCAACAAAAAGATCTGCGCCTTGTCCTAGAAGCCGCCGATCAACTGGCTGTCCCATTGCCGGGGACCAGCTTGATTTTCAATCTGTATCGCACCCTCGAAGATAAGCTGGGGCATGAAGGCAACCATGCCTTGATCAAGGCGCTCGAAAATCTGGCCGGTTTTGAAGTGGGCAGCGAACCAGCCTAATGCGTATGGCGTATCTAACCGCGCGGCACGGTCAATTCTGGCGCGACCATAACCAAAAAATCGTCGCCGTTTTGATCTGGCTGCTGTTGCTCGGCAGCTATGCCATCTACTATCAGCGAAACGGGCTAACCGTAGAAACATCGCTACGCCAATTGCTTGCGCTGTTTGATACGCCTTATGGGCCCCTGCTCTATTTGCTCAGTTTTCTGATCCGACCGTTGCTTTTCTTCTCAGTCGGCATTTTATGTATTATGGGCGGCATTATCTTTGGTGTTGGCTCGGTCACCCATTTTTTGCTGGCGCTTGCCTATGCGGTGGTGGGTGTGATCTGTTCGGCGCTGATCAGCTTTGGCATCGGGCGTTTTCTCGGCCACGGCATTGTGCCGCAGGTGGATGGTACACGCGCAGAACTAGTACAGCGCTATGCTGATCAGTTGCGGCGCAATGGCTTTTTGACTGTTTTGACCATGCGCCTGATATTGTTACCGTTCGATGTGGTCAATTACCTGGCGGCGCTCATGGCAGTTGAGTGGAAGGCCTTTCTTCTGGCCACGGCAATTGGTATTTTGCCCAGTACCTTCGCGTTTGTCTCCTTTGGTGCCGCCATCGATATGAGTCAAATGACCACTGGGCAAATGCCCCAGATCGACGCCAAAATGATCCTACTTGGTATCATCCTCTTTGCATTGAGTCTGCTCATTTCGCGTTGGTATAAGCAACATACAAAATAGTAACGATTCAGGCCAATCGCATTCACCACCGGGCACCCAGAGGGTTCCCGCGCCATCCCTGGCGGCCAGTGACGGAGGCCGCCAGGATCGGGAGCCCCCCGGGCGCGTTCCTGGCTGAAGCGTTACCAAAATAGCACATGGCCTTGCTGTTGTGCGCTCAACCCCTGTTACTCATCGTTCATCCACCCAACATGTGATCTGCAAAAAATTACCTTCTTCCCATCAACCCGCTAAACTTGTAGCGCAACGTGATCCCTTGCTTCTAGTCCTTCGGCAAGGGGGCAGGATCGCGCCCGTGACAGGCCATTTGTCTGGTTCTTTCTCGAAATAGCGTGCCGATACGGACTATTGAATGAAGTCCAATTCGTAAGTAAGTAAAAATAGTATCGTTTTCTACGCAAATACATGCAGATTATCCACGTTTTATCTACGATGTTACTATAAACTAGCCAATAGCCGACTGATTCAGGCATGGGTTTTCATCCCTGGGAACGCCACCAGGATCGGGAGCCCCCTGGGCGCGTTCCTGGCTGCATCGTTACACATTTTTTGGTAGCGCTTGCCCATTTCATCGTTGTCAGCAACTTTGCTGATAAATAAAACAAAGTTTAGTAGATAAAATGACATTATTGTAATTCTATTTAATTATATAGAAGAAATAATAATTAGATTTACGAAAAACGGCGTTCTGACGACGTTTTTGCGGCTTTTTATCTATAAGCTTCGGTATGTACCAGATTTATTAGTCTTACTAAGTGATTATCATTTTTATTGTAAACACAGGAGCCCTTTATGAAATCGATAGGCATGAAGCGAACAAACCGATCTACCAATTCTTCTTCACAATCGGGAAGAGATGAGAATCGTGGCGGTCAGGGGCAGTAGTACGTGGCGATACCTATAAAAGGGGATCGCGTGGTCGGTTCGCGCCCAGGGGCGGGTGCCCCTGGGCGCGAACCGACCACGCACGTCGAAGCCACATGGTTTCATTGAACGAGTCTGTCACGTTACAAATGTGGCCTACTCGCGCCGTCTTAGGCCATTGCAAAGAATCAAGTATGCAGTAGGGGCGGCTTGCCGCCGCCCGTTCGCAGCGAGCCAAACGCGAGGCGGCCGCCCCTACGCATGATTTTGTTGGGCAAGCGCTGGATCCTTATTGCTTTGCAAGCCCCTAATTTAGGTTCTGTTGACATTTCGTTTTTGCAGGGTTAAAACCCGCGACTGAGAACAAAAAGTCGCCTCAGCGACTGAAAATTTAGTGCCTGCGGGCACTTTTCACTATCAGAAGCTGGATTTATCCGTTGCGACGAGCAAATGTCAACAGAACCTAGCTTAATTGTAAATTTTGATAGGTAGTAAAGACTTTAGTCTTTTCCCTACCGGACAAAGATTAAAGTCTTTACTACGGTCTAACCCTGCATAATTTCGATTACAGTGTACTAGCGAACTGTCGCGCTAAGTTCTGCCATAAGTTCACGATTAACGAGTATGTTATGGAGAAACGATTGTTGTAAGGCGGGATCGGACAGCGTGGCGGCTTGTGCTTGTAATAATTGGCAACCACGTTGCAATATGGCGAAGGCGCGTGGATCATGATTTGCTACCAATGTTTGGTAGCAAATCATGAAAATATGACCTGCGTGTTGAAGCGCGTTGAGGTGGACATCGTCTAGCTTGGCTAAAATTTCATTGACTATCTGCTGGGCTTCCATATACTGCTGTTGGCGAAGAAAAATTTGTGCTAACCCGGCTTGAGCTGCCATGTAACCACTGCCGCGGTCGATCGTCTGCCATAATGCGTAGGCTGTGTTATGTGCCTCTATGGCGGCTGGAAATTCCTCTTGTGCTATATAGATATAGCCGAGGAGTGTTTGTGCTTCGGCCACCACGGTTTGGTAACCACCATGCGCGGCCAGCGTGAGCCCCTGTACACAGTAGTCAAGCGCTAAGGCGTAGTCGCCTAGTTGTTCGTAAAGGATGGCAAAGGTGACCAAGGTTTTTGCCTCTAGACGCGCAAGCTGTATCGTTCGGAAAGTCGCTAACGCTTGATCTAACGCTGCTTGGGCGCGCATTTTCTCGCCTAGACTGCCCCAGAGGCTACCTTGATTGAGATAAGTAAACCCAACACCCTCCTGATCGCCTAATTCACGACTAAGTTGCAACGTCTGTTGATAGTATTGTAGAGCCTTGCCAAAATCACCTAACCTTTTATAGCTAACGCCAAGATTATTATAAACGATGCTTTCTTGTTGGCGATTGCCTAATTCGCGGGCAATGGTCAGGGCCGCTTCATAAGCGGCAATCGCCTCTGCGTATTCGCCAAGTTGCTCGTGGCTCATGCCTAGATTGGACAAGCAATGCGCCTCCAATGACCGTTGGGTACTTTGACGCACCAGCGTCAAGCTGAGCATGTAGGCGGTACGGTGTGTCGGGTAATCGGCTCTGATCCAAGCAATATCGCCCAAACGCAGATGGCCCAATGCCTCTAGGGCTGGGTCAGCCAACCCCTGGGCCAACCCAATGGCCTCTTGGATAAATTGGCTGGCGACTTCATGCCGACCAAGCATTGCTTCGAAAAATGCTTCTTCATTGAGCAAGTGGGCCAGTAGGTGCTGTAAGGTTGCGATAGGTTGATCTGGTTCGCTGAGCAGCGTGCGCACGCGCGTAATTGCAATTATTAACATGTTGGTGGCTTCACCCAGAAAACCGACAAGATAATAAAATCGCGCCAGGCTCTTTAGGGCACGTGCCAACGCGGCGATCTTTTTCTGGTCAATGGCCCAAAGCCAAGCTGCACGAATATTATCTAGGTCTGCGCGAATGGCAAGTTGCGCAGCATGATCGCGATTTTGGCTTTGTTCGAGTAGCGCAAGAAATTCCATGTAATAGCTGCTGTGCCGATCATAGACCTGTGCTGCTGTAGGGGGGGATACAAAGAGTTGCTCTGCTGCATATTGGCGGACTAATTCATGTACCTCGAAACGACCATCAACCGTTTGGTGCAGTAACGAATGATCAATCAAACTGGTTAGGATCGCTGGCGTGGCACCGGCAACCTCCTGGGCAGCCAACGCTGTGAAGTCACCACGGAAGACCGCGCAATGCGCCAATGTGTGGGCTTCTTGCACAGAGAGTAGTTGCCAGGAACAGGTGATGACGGCGCGCATGCTGCGATGGCGCGATGGCAAGTCGGCGAAGGTGGTGCTTAACGTCATGTAGCTATGGCGTAGCCTGACTGCCACTTGCGTCGAAGTCATACGGTGCAACAATCCCGCCGCTAGTTCGATCCCCAATGGCAGCCCTGAAACTGACTGACAGATGGATAGTACATCCGCTTGGTTTTCCGCGCTAAGACTAAATTGTTGACGAATACGGCTGGCGCGTTCGACAAAGAGTGCCACACTGGGGTAAGTCAGCAACTGCTGCGGTTTAAGGGAATCAGCCATTGCTTTGATTCTTTCTTCTTCGTCGGGAAATGCCAAACCATCTAGTTGAAAAAAATATTCAATCTGAAAGTTAAGCCGGTGGCGCGAGGTGACTAAGAGTTTTACCCCATGCGCTGCATGTAAGAGATCCAGAACGAAGGTAGCACCGCTTAGCAGATGCTCAAAGTTATCGAGGATTAATAGCAACTGTTTCTGGTGCAATTGAACAAACAGTTGATCGGTCAACGGTTCAGCACCGGCAAAGGATAGACGTAAGGCCTTCCCGATCTCTGCCGCCAACTGGTTTGACAAGTCGGTCGTCGATCTGACATCTGCCAGTGGCACAAACCAAACACCATCGGCAAAGTGCGACTGTACCGTTTCGCCAATCGCCACGGCTAGACGCGTTTTGCCGGCACCGCCTTCGCCACTCAGTGTAATCAGTGGATAATTGGGCGCGATGACTTTGCTGCTGAGTAGCGTAATTTCTATTTCGCGCCCAATCAGTGGTGTCATCTGGCGTGGTAGGTTGTGCAAGGGAATGGCAGATTTGTGGGCAAGCGGCGGTTGTTTTACAGCTAGCTGCTGATTCTGCTCAGTTGGTTTTGCGGCTGGCGTTTCATTCGACAAATGGGTTAATTTGCCGGCACGAATTTGTTCATAGAGCGCCACTGTTTCTGCCGATGGCTGTACGTCCAATTCCTCGGCCAGGACACGCTGGCAGATCTTGTATTGGGCCAAGGCATCGTGGGTGCGACCAGTGAGAGCTAACAAGTGCATTTGTAAGTGGTGGGCACTTTCACGCCAGGGCTCTAATTTCAACAACTGGCGATTGGCAGCCAATCCACCTGCGTAATCACGTTGACTAAAATATTGTTGGGCCAACCATTCTAACCCGTTCACGATCTGTGTGTGCAACTCTTCGCGCTGCTGCATCACCCACGCTTCAAAGGGTTGTGCCTTGCGCACATGAAAGCCCATCAGAAAATCACCCCGGTATAGGCTTACAGTTGATTTAACCAGGGGTAAATTCAGCGTTGCCTGGCCTTGTAGCAATGCATCATTAAAACGCTGGATATCCAGATCATGCGGCACCTGGGCGGCAAACCCTACCCGTTGGGCATCGGTGATGATCCACGGGCCAACCGCGGCGCGCAACTGTGTTAATCCATCGCGCAGATTTTTGCGCGCCTGGCTGGTCGGCATATCAGGCCAAAGCAACTCGGCTAATAAATCGCGCGCGTGCCAACCTGGCGTAAGCGCCAGATAGAAGAGTAACGCCTGACTTTTATTTGTTTCAAATGCGACAGGTCGTTCATCGATGTAAACTTCGGGCGCACCGAGCAAGTTCAGACGTAATCGTGGTGGCATCATAGCGTATTATACCTCGGTACAAAGTTGCTTTGACATAGGGTTTTCGTACCTTTGCAGTCTTTGGGGTCAAAAGAAACTAATACAGTTGGGCGTAGATACCACGGCCGTTAATCAGGCACGTTACTCGTGTACATCATGGTAAAAATAGGGTACCTTATGGCTCATTTGGAATCCATGTGGTTGACAAGGATACCACCGGTTGAAACCGGCGGCTGCCACGAAAAACCTGCTTAAGCAGGTTTGGCATAGCAGGCGTCGAATTGATTCGACGCTGT
>DAOTTR010000044.1:0-10041 GCA_034437715.1 Caldilineaceae bacterium | reverse complement strand
CCTATACTCGGCGTATCCGTGACGTACCTAGACGTAAAACTAAACTCAATTCGGCTCTTAACTTCCCTAAACGCCGTCGAAAACACTGCTTCTAATCCTTACCTTAATGGCAGTGACCCGGCACACTGCCCTAAAACTACTAAGAAACCAGGAGCGACTAGAGAGCGGGTTCGATGGAATAGCCGAGGCGCTGAGCTTGTCGCTGTAAGTTACAAATTTGGCGTTGCCGTTGCTGATGTTCATAGTGGTCAGCACCGAAATCGCGATAGGGAGTTTTATGCTTTAACATAAAATAGATAATGCGAGCAAGCTTATGGGTAGCGGCAACATTGGCCTTGGGCGGTCCATGTTTGGCGCGCATCCGTCGATAAAAGGCACCCAAGGCACTCTGACTACGATTGAGACTTTGTGCAGCCATCGATAAGGCTTGTGCAGCCGAATTAGCACGTTTTTTGCGCGCACGCTTGATGACTTTACCGCCGGTGATTTGGTTGTTTGGACAGAGATTGAGCCAGGAAGTAAAGTGCTTGACGGTCGGCCATTTGCGCATGTCAAGCCCGATCTCGCTGATGGTCTTTTGTGCGCTCACGACATTGACGCCATCAATCTGGGTCAGGTCAACTGCTCTACCCACGCTGCCACTGTCCGCAGATCCTCACTAAAACTTTGGAAACACCTTACACGCTCCCTGTCCCTCCCCACCGGCACGCACGCATAGAGATCCTCAGCGCCGATATCCAGCCCCGCAGCATTTAGATTGAGTTGCTCTAAATTCTCCAACTCGGCGATAGCTTTGGCCTTCCCCTGCCCTTTCATCCTGCGCTCCTTTTCTCCTTTTCCTTCTCCCACGCGCTTAGACCCAATTCTGTCTTTTACTTCTAGACTACTAAACGGGGTCTCGGCATTCCTTCCACTGCCACCATTGAATGCTTCACCCAGAATCGGAACCTTGCTGCATTACGGGCTTGTATGCACCATTTTTATCTCGGTCTTGACTGTCTACGCACGATTTCCCATTATACACTCGTTTAGGTTTCTTTTAGAATGATCCACCCTGCCCTGGCCGGTTGCTCCATTACAACCTTTCGGCGCTATTTCCTATAGAAGTTACGCAGTTGAGTAGTCTGACAGGAGACCTGCAGGGTCTTTGAGACCCTACAGGTCTGACCAAGTGCGTAAGTCCTATCCTATATATCTTCTACATCAATCGACAGCATCAGATAAGCAAATTGGTCTGATTTTTCCTGTCGCGTTTACCCCACCTATGCCCTGCTTACATTCAGCCTTCCGCCATTTGTCGCGCTTACAAACAATAATTACAAGCAAATTGGCGGGTTTACTTTCCCGACTATTCTGCGAAAATAAAATGCTTTACCGTTTATTTCTATAAGTATCTTTGCATCTATTTAAGCCAGCTATCTGCTCGGTTACCACAAATCGCGCAACGCTGGTTTATTCGCCCCAATCGGTGATAAAGATATTTCGTTGTGCATCCTCTAACCAAAGATGGAGATCACGCGCATGACAATTCTACGCTTTAGCCGTATCTTTACCGTGAGCTTAGGCTTGCTATGGCTTCTCATGACGGTCATCAACGCAGCACCAGGTGCCAACGTCCACCAACAAGGTTCGGATCCATTTGGTACACTGCCCCCCGTGGCACCCGTGCTCATCAATCCAGACTTTGAATGCAGTATTGGTTACTATACGCAAACCAATAGCCTGAACAAAGAAATCTTTATTCCCAATGGTTGGCAGGTTGCGATCTTAGAAGGTGCGCCAGTAATTCACAGCGCGCGCATCTTCTTTGCCAAAAGCTGTGAGGGCGAAGCCCATGTTGAACGGATCAATCTTCGCGACAGTATTGTCATGCGCGCCCAAGATCTAGAAACGCCGCCCGCGCCGGGCAAGCCCTTTGATGTGGCATTCCACCAATCGATCTCGGCGACGGTGGGCGGGGCCTATAGCCTGAGCGGTTGGTTCTTGAGTCTCTGCGGCGGCAGCGCGGTTCCCAGCGATTGCCCCGATGGCGTTTATATGGCAAAAATGCTCGGCATCGATCCCACAGGTGGCACAGACGCCAACGCCGCCAGCGTGATCTGGCTCGAGAATCGGCGCAATTTTTGGGAAGATGGCAAACGGGTAGGCTGGCAACAGATGAGTATCAGCGCCATGGCTCAAGCCCCCACCATCACCCTCTTTGCGCGCGTCCAAAGTCCTTTCCGCTGGCATGGCAATCACGCGTTTATCGATGCCCTCAGCATTGTGCGCGCCCCACTGAGTACGCTCACCGCGCCCGCCGTGGTCACCGGCACCGATGTATTGCTGCAATGGGCGGGTCTGCAAAGCCCCGATATTGCCGCGATTGCTGGCGGCACCTATCGTCTGCTCTATGACATTCAGGCGCGCCAGAGGGTCACGGAAACATGGACCGATTTTCTGGTGGGTCAGGAAGCAGCCGGGAGTGCCCCCTTCCCGGTCGGCTGCGCAGACACGGTGTACGAATTTCGCGTCCGTACACGCGCCGAGCAACCAGATCCGCCGGCCCCGGCGGGTGCCTGGCCCAATCATCGCTACCCTGGTCTCTGGAGCGATGCCATAGCCGTACAAACCCAAAGCCAGGAGAACAATGCGAATGAGCCAATTGATCCGGTTGATCTACCAGGACCCTACCGCCTCTATTTGCCCCATGTAGCTACGCAGGATACGTCGCGCGAGTGTTGAGCCGCTAGCTGACCGCGCCTACCGGTCACAGGTTCTGGCATATCGAGAACCTGTGACCGGCAATTCCCCTTGCTATCCCCTATTCCACCTTGCCAGCCGCAGCATTCATTGGTACAATCCCCTGCAGGAGCAAGCAGCCATGACAGCAGAGACAACTGTAACCGATATTGTAAGTAACCTGACCCAAGTCCATAGGCGCATCGCCGCCGCGGCGGCTCGCGCCGGACGCGATCCACAGACCATCACCTTGGTCGCCGTCAGCAAGACCAAGCCCATGGCCGCCATCGCCGCCGCCTACCATGCCGGTCAGCGCGATTTTGGCGAGAACCGGCTGGAAGAATTATGGTCCAAAGTAGAAGCGGCGAAACAACTTGGGCTACACGAGATCCGCTGGCACCTGATCGGCACCATCCAAAGCCGCAAGACAGACCAGGCCGTTGGTCCCTTTGCCCTCATTCATTCCATTGATCGCGATAAGATCGCGCAACGCCTGAGCCGCGACGCCGAGGCCGCACATTGCGTATTGTCAGTATTGTTGGAAGTCAATGTCAGTGGCGAAGCAAGTAAACATGGCTTTCAACCAGCGGCCCTCTTATCCACCGCGAGGGAGTTACTAGCGCTACCGGGCATTCGCGTGGAAGGGGTAATGACCATGGCCCCGTTGGTCGATGAGGCAGAAGCGGCGCGACCAGTCTTTCGTCGCCTCCATCAGTTGCGCGAGGAATTGCGTATACGCTATCCAGCCAGCCAGTGGCCGCACCTCTCTATGGGCATGACCAACGATTTCGAGGTTGCGATTGAAGAAGGCGCAACCCTTGTCCGCATTGGCTCAGCAATTTTTGGCACGCGCTAAATGGCACCAGTAGCATCGATAGCCGGACATTATCAACCTATCACCCACCAGGACATGCGCATGACATCTTTACACAGCAGCACCATCGCTTTTATCGGCAGCGGGGCCATGGGCGAAGCCATCATCAAAGGCTTGCTGACGCGCCAATTGATTGCCGCTGATCATATTATCGGCAGCGATCCGGTGGCCGCCCGGCGCGATTTTATGGCCACAACCTACCAGATACAAACAACCGATGACAACGCGCAAGCCGTGCAGCAGGCCGATATTGTGGTGATGAGCATCAAGCCACAGGCGTTGACAGCCGTCGCCAACATCTTGCAGGGCAGCTTGCAAGCCAATGCGCTCATCCTCAGCATTATGGCGGGGGTTTCGCTCAAGACCCTGCAGGATGCCTTCCAGCATGAACGCATTGTGCGCGCCATGCCCAATACACCGGCCCAGGTCAACATGGGCGTCACGGCCTGGATCGGCACTGCGGCGGTGGACGCAACCCAACGTACCCAAACCGCGCTCATGCTCGGTGCGCTCGGCGAGCAGATTCCGGTGGAAAAAGAGGATTTTATCGACATGCAGACGGGGTTGGGTGGCTCTGGCCCTGGCTTTGTCTTTTTGATCATCGAGGCGATGATTGATGCCGGTGTACAAATGGGCTTTAGTCGAGCGGATGCGCAAAAAATTGTGCTCCAGACCATTGCAGGCAGTGTTGCCTTGATGCGCGAGACCGGCAAACACCCCGCCGAGTTGCGCAATCTCGTCACCAGCGCCGGCGGCACCACGGCGGCTGGTCTTTATGAACTGGAAAAAGGTGGCATCCGTACAACCATAACCAACGCCGTCTTGGCCGCCTATCAGCGCAGCCAGGAATTGGGCCGTCTCAGTGAAAAGTGAGTAAATAGACTATGATTTTTAATCTGTTAGCCACGGTACTTTCCATCTATTCGTTTGTGATCCTGGCACGTCTTCTGCTCTCGTGGGTGCCCGACATGGTTGATCCCTATCACCCAGCCGTCCAATTGCTACACCAGATCACCGATCCAGTCTTGGAACCGGCGCGCCGCCTGATTCCGCCGATTGGCATGATCGATATTTCGGCGACGGTGGTGCTTTTGGTGATCTGGTTTTTGACCGATATGTTGCGCCAGTTAGGACGCGGTTTTTAACCTGTTATGGAAACAAGCTGGTTGTCTGCCGAACACTTTGAACTGTTGGTCGAGCAAGCCTTGGCCGACATTCCAGAGGCGCTCTGGAACAAGATCGACAATGTCGCCGTCGTTGTAGAAGCGTGGCCCACCGCGCAACAACTAGCCAGTGTCGGCATGCGCGGCGACGGTAGAAAAAGTGGCCTGCTACTCGGCCTGTATGAAGGGGTGCCTTTGACAGCGCGCACCCATCACTATGGCATGGTAGCGCCGGATAAGATCACGATCTTCCGCGGGCCCATTCTGCGCGTCTGCGCCCCTACCGAAGAGGCGATCCGCGCACAGGTACGCCGCACGGTCTTACACGAAATCGCCCATCATTTTGGCATTAGTGATGAGCGCCTGCACCAGTTGGGTGCTTATTGAATAGAACACTTGCGACCGTGTCCTAATAAACGAAGCAGGCTAAAGCCCGCTTTAGGGGGCGTTGCTCGGTAGCCCCGTCCATTCATGGCAGGGCAGACGCCAAAATCTTTGCACGGTACTTTCTCTAAGGAACAAGATGAACGATTATTCTTTCAACCAACGCCTAGCGCTTCCCCTGCTACTCATGATTGCCCTGCTCCTCGGTGCCTGTAGCACACCACAACTGCCAGAAATGCCCCAGATCCCTGAGTTGCCCAGTATGCCTGATCTATCGCAACTGCCGGGCATTCCCGAAAGTCTGCGCGATCTGCCCGATCTGCTGGGCCAACTGGGCTTGCCGGATCTCAGCGCCATTCCCAATTTGCCCCAACTCGAAGATCTGCCCGGGATGCAAAAGCCCCCTGGCGCGATTGTCTACAATGGCCCCACCGAACGCAGCATTGGAATTGGCGATCGATTGCCCGGTACCGATATTGTGCTGACCAGTGTCAGCGCCGCTGGCGCTGAATTTCAGATCGCGGGCATGCGCAGTGTGCGCGCCATTGGCGATTCGCTGGACTTTGACGGACCCTGGCCCAGCGCCAGTGGTCTTGATTATAATCTGCGTATGCGCATCTACTATGTTGGCGACAACTATGTGCGTGCCGCAGGCGTTCACCGCTTCGTTGTCCACAACATTCAGCCGGTTGAGAGCAATATTACGCTGGGCGGCAACACAATAAAATTTCCTTTCACCGTGAGCGTCAACAACGGCGGCACTATTGCCGGTACCACCCTGGGCTATGTCGGCCAAGATGACCGCGGCGGCCAGATCACTGGCATCCCGGCCGGCGATTACCCGTATCGCAAAATTGGTGACAGCATTCAATGGAAGGGGCAGATACGGGGCGATATCCCGGCCGAATATAACATTCGTATGCTCTATTATGATGCCAACGGCGCACGCGTAGGCGGTGTTGTAACCCTTGTCATTCCCAGTCAGTGAGGAATCCCCATGAGCCAGACCCAAGACGACAATGCCAATGATGATGCCAATATTGATGGCCCCACGGTTGATAGCCCCAACCTTGATAGCATAGGACGCAGCTATCGCAGCAGCATTTCTAGCCAGTTGCAAGCCGTTCAAGCGGAATACTATACGATTGTGGATGCCGAAGAATGGCCAATCGCCGGGCTGATTGTGCTGGTCGATGGGCGCAAGCAGCCGGTGCGCGCCGAGTTGCATCTCTATGAGGAGCTGGCCGATCACCGCAATGAATTTGCCCTGCGCCAAGCACAGATCGTCATCAATGAACGCTACTATAGCGATGAACCGATCCAGCTCCAGGTGATGCAAAGCTATGCATGGCGCGAAACGTTGCAAGTGCGCACCAGCAGCGAGCCGATTGCGCAACCGGTAGATCCGCTGGCCTTTGTGCAACAATATTGGCAATACATTTTGGCCGCCAGCGCGGCCCTGGTATTGATCGCCTTGATCTGGGCCCTTACAGCTTTTTTCCGCTCGTCGGATGAGGAAACACCGACAACCGCCGCAACCACCGAGCAAAACCAAGCAGCCGCCGCGGCTACTACGCCCGAAGTTGCGCCAACCCAAATTGTTGCACAAACCAATGATCTGCCCGCCAGTCGCAACGCGGATACCAATCTAGCTATTGGGCAACGTATGCGGGTACTGCCCAATGTAGAAGCGGTTTCGCTAGTCAGTGAGCCAAGTCCTGACCAGGCCAAGGTCGTTGGACATCTATTGGCAGGCAACGAGGCCATGATCATCAATGGGCCGGTCTTAAAGCAAGGCAACAGCGATACGATCGTCTGGTGGTTTGTGCGGTTGGAAAGTGGTCAAGAAGCGTGGGTGCCGGCCAACACCAGTGAGATGACCCTATTAGAAGTCGCCCAGTAACCGCAATAGGCGCTGATACGATCCCGCGCCTATTGCAAACTCATTCGATGATGGCTAAGGCAGCCCGATCAAGCTGTAGCCAGAGCGTGCCGCCAGCTTGCAAGCACGCCGCATCAATACCGCCGGAAACGGCGTGGATGAGCTGGCTGGGCACATCAAAGCGCAGTTGTGTTTTCGTGTCCTCGCTCAGCAGAATCAACCCATAATAGCTACCCCGGAATACGAGCGCTTGCAGCACACCAGTTACCAATAATTCATTGATGTCGGTCGCGGGTTGTCTATTACCGCAACCCACCTGACTGACCGCATCAGGCCGAATCAACAGATATTGCTCACTTGTGGCAGTTGTGCCAGCAGATTGCGGTATTGCTAGATGACAGTTAGCTATCAGCTTGGCCGCTAGTCCTTGTCCGGCTGGCTGGAGTGGCAATAGATTCTGAAAGCCGAGAAAGCGCGCCACAAACCCATTGGCGGGCGTGTGATAGATCGCCTGGGCCGTGCCGATTTGCTCGATCTCGCCCCGCCGCATGACGACCAATCGATCAGCCACGGCAAAGGCCTCTTGTTGATCATGGGTCACGTAGAGCGCCGTAACGCCCACCGCTTTGAGGATCAGGCGCAACTCCACCATCAATTCTTCGCGCAGGGCGCGATCCAGGCTACCCAATGGTTCATCCAACATTAGAAGTCGCGGATTGGGCGCCAGGCTGCGCGCCAGTGCGACCCGTTGCCGCTCACCACCGCTAAGGGCAAAGATCGACCGCTCATCATAGCCTTGCAGGTTGACCAACGCTAGCACTTCCTGCACCCGTGCGCGCATCTGCGCATGGCTTTGATGGGCCATGCGCAAACCAAAGGCCACATTTTCGGCGACAGTCCGGTGGGGAAAGAGCGCAAATTCTTGAAACATGAGGCCAAAGTTGCGCTGATGCACCGGCAACTTGCGCAAGTCTTGACCAGCGAGCGTAATCAGCCCTTGATCCGGCTGTTCCAACCCGGCCACCATGCGCAACAAGGTGGTTTTACCACAGCCGCTGGGCCCCAACAAACAGACGATCTCGCCCTCCTGCACGGTCAGCGTAACATTTTTCGCCACGGGCGTTGCCGCTGTGTAAGCCTTGGTGACGTTTTCAATCCTGAGCATCAACGGTCTTTATCCTATCAAAACTCGCTCATATCGGGCAGGCGAAAGCGCTCGATGATCACGAGCGCAACCGCACAGACCGCCATGAGAATTGTACTCATTGCCAGCGCCTGACCGTAATTGAGCAGGCCCGGCTGGGTCAAGGCGCGATAGATAATCACGGGCATAGTGGGCGTGTCGGGGCGGCTGATCAGCAGGGTTGCGCCAAACTCCCCCAGGCTAATTGTAAAGGCGAAGGTCGCGCTGACCAACAGCGCACGCAACAGGATCGGCGCATCGACTTCCCACCAGGCATGGCGTGGCGAGGCACCCAGGATTGCGGCGGCCTCGCGCAGGCGAGGATCGATACTGCGCAGCGCCGGCAAAAAGGTGCGCAGTACAAAGGGAACTGCAATCAGGGTGTGCGCAATCGGCGTGAGCAGCAATGATGTGCGCCATTCGCCCATGGCAACAATATAGCCAAAGCCCAGCGTCACCGCCGATGTGCCCAACGGCAACAGAAAGATCGGATCCAAAATCGCCGTCAACCACTGCCGAGGACGCGCCAACAGATACGCGCTAATCATGCCCAGACCCAGGCTCAAGATCATGGTCGCCAGGGCGAAGATCAACGAGTTGCGCACGGCCGCAATCGGCTGCACAAAGAAAGCACTTTGCCGCCGATTCATGGTTAACTCCTGATAGTAACGCCAGGTCCAGCCTTCGTCGCCCAGCGTAAAGCTGCGCCAAGCCAAAGTCAGTAGCGGTAACAATAACAACCCAATGCTGGCAAAGAGCACCGTTTGCACCAGCCACCGTTGCCAGCGCCCGCCCGTTTGCATGGCCGATTGGACGGTTGGCGCAAAATCCAGCGTTACCGTGAGTCGGGCTTGTAGCCACGTGTAAAAGGCCATGACGATAAAGGTCAACGCCATCTGTACCAAGCTGAGAAATGCGGCCACCGGCAGGTTAAATAGATTCACTGCTTGGCGATAGATCTCCACCTCCAGCGTGGCAAACCCAATGCCACCCAGGATCAAGACCACGCCAAAACTGGTAAAACAGAAGAGAAAGATCAACAAGCCAGAAGCAATAATACTCGGCAGCAAGAGCGGCAGGGTCACTCGCCAGAAAACCACCAGGGGACTTGCCCCCAAAACAGCTGCCGCCTCATGCAGGCGTGGACTCAAATTGGCCCAGAAACCACCCACTGTGCGGATAATCACACTCACATTGTAAAAGGCATGGGCCAACAAAATAATCCAGACCGTGCCCATGAGTTGGATCGGCGGCGTTTCTAGATTGAACAACCTTTGCAGCCACTGATTGAGCAACCCCTGCCGGCCGATCAGCGCCGTAAAAGCCGCCGCCACGACGACCGTTGGCATGACAAAAGGAATGGTTGCCAAGGCGCGCAGCAGGGTTTTGCCAGGAAACTCATAATGGGCGAAGAGATAAGCCAGTGGCAGCCCCAAAAGCAGGGTCAAGAGGGTCGAAGCCGCGGCTTGCCAAGTGGTGAACCAGAGGATCTGCCAAAAGAAAGGCTGACCCAGCAGCACACCAATCGCCGCCAATCCTTCAGCACCCGGCGCGCCCAAACTCAACCGCAAAATACTCACCAGCGGATAAAAGAAAAAGATCGCCAGAAAGAGCAGCGGCAGGCTATAGAGCAGATATCGCAAGAAGGTAAAACGCCGGTCGATCATAAGGTGAGCCACACTTCCTCATAGATAAAAACCCTTAAAAGTCATACCTAACCCAAGTTGTGACCATGAAATAGTGCGCGTAATCATCAGAGATTATGCCGATTTGTTCTTTGGGCGACAAAACAAACAGGGTGTGGTGGTTCTGGTAGGTGCGGTTTGTAACCGCA
>DAOTTR010000043.1:0-2197 GCA_034437715.1 Caldilineaceae bacterium | reverse complement strand
GTAGAATCCCTGGTAGACCCAGTGCTCCACTATCTCCACGCGGCGCACCGCCATCCGATCCTCAGCATCAAAGGCATTGGCGGCATTGGCAAGACGGCCTTGGCGGATTTTGTTGTGCGTCGGCTGCTTGATGCTGGCGGCAACTGGCAGGATCTGGTCTGGATCAGTGCCAAACAGGAGTATCTGACTGAATCTGGCATCAATCGTATGCAGACACAGGTAAGCATCGAGCAAATTTTTGATGAGTTGGGGCAAAAGCTGAAATTGGACGAAGTACTGCGCCTGCCCTTGACCCAAAAAATCGATAAACTTGCCACCGTGTTACGCGCCGCGCCACATCTGGTGGTGCTTGACAACCTGGAGAGTATGGAGGATTTTCGGCAACTGGCACCGCTGTTGGCGCGGTTGGCAAATCCAACACAGTTTATCCTAACCACCCGGGCCACAATTCCTGATCTGACGACAGTCACCACGGTCGATCTGGATGAGTTGGACGAACGGACAGCCCATGCTTTAATTCTGCATACAGCGCGCAAGAAGGGTGTGATCGACTGTGATCCGGCGGCTGTCTATACCCTGGTTGGCGGCAATCCCCTGGCAATCCTGCTCGTGGTCAGTCAAATGCAGTTCCTGCCGATGGCGCGCGTGCTGGAACGGGCGCGTGCGGGGGCCACAGAAAACATCTATACCTATATTTACTGGCAGGCATGGCGCATATTAGACAAAGCTACACAGGAGCTACTCTTTGTCATTCAACGCGCCGGCGACCAGGCCGATTGGGATTGGCTGGCCATGGCCGCGCAAGTAGCGCCCAGCGATCTAGATCGGGCGTTGCGTCAATTGTATGATTTATCGCTGATATATTTACAGCGCGATGGCAACGGTCAGCCAATCTATGCGATTCATCGACTGACCTCCACCTTTCTACGCGCCGAGGTGTTGGGGTGGAAGTAGATCGACAACAGGCATATATCGCTGCCTATGCGCGTGAGGCTCATGGCGCGCTACAACGCTTTGTCGCCGGTGAGCGGGATGATGCTTTTCTGTTGCGTGCGTTGGAACTAATCCGCACCTATCTGCATGTGCCGCGCCTTGCAACCAGCCCCCAACCAACCGATCTGCCTATCATACGGCTTGCCCAGGCGCTGCAATGTCACTTGTTTGACCGGGGTTTCTGGCGGCAACTGATCTTGTTGTGGCCACAATTGATCGATGTCGCAGCGCACCTTGGCGAACCGTTAATTCATGCGGAGCTTGTCAAACAGTTGGCCATTATCAAAGCGAATCAAGGAGATAGCCGCGCAACAGATCTGCTCTACACAAGTTTGCTGCATTCACCCCAATTTCCGCAACTGCCGGCGGCGCTGCAAGCAGATGTACTACATCAAGTGGGGACGACGCTTGCTTGGCAAGGTAAATTGGCCCAGGCACACATATTGCTGGATCAAGTATTGACTTTGGTTGAACAGCACCCAATCGATCCAGATCATCGTAACCAAACCGATCGATATGGCGTACGTTCCGGCTTAGACGTGACCCCAATGTGGGAGAGCAAAGCCTATGCACTGAATCAATTGGGCAACGTAGCCATGTTCCAAGGCAAATTTAGGCTGGCAGAATGCCGCTACACAGCCTGCTGGACAATCCTCAACGAATACGGCGAAGCGGAAAATCTGGCCTGTGTGGCGCATCAGGCATTGGGTTGGCTTTGGCTGCATTGGCATCAGCCCAAGCGAGCAATTCCTGTCCTCGAAAAAGGCATTGCGATTCGCCGCCGTCGTCAAGAGCGCGAAAACGTAGCGATCAACTTGGTCTACCTGGCGGCTGCGCTTCTGCAACAGCAACAACTCGACCGGGCAGAGCCATTATTAACCGAGGCATTACCGATCCTGCGTGCCAGCGGCAACCGGCGCGATACGGGGCTTTGTCATCTCTACTTTGGACAACTTGCGTTGCTACGCGGTCAACGAATTGCAGCAATCGAGCAGTGGCAGCAGGCGTTGGCTCACCTACAGACTGTCCATACACCGCTGGTCGAGCAGCGGATCTTTATGCAGTATAGCCTGTGGTTGTTAGCCGTTGGTGAAATAACGATGCTGCGCAAAGTGAGTCACCAATTGTATACCAGCCTGCGCCAACAAGGATTGCACCTAATGGATTGGGGACGATTATTGGTTCGGTTGTGTTAGGCTAATCC
>DAOTTR010000042.1:0-3848 GCA_034437715.1 Caldilineaceae bacterium | reverse complement strand
GGCCAGCAACGCTTGATCCTGACTTTCGCCCCAGAGCATCGGGTGGCGCGCTTCTTCACGCCAGGGACCTTTGCTGCGCGGCTGGCTCAGACCAATTTCGGTGCCATAATAGATTATGGGCGCGTCGCCAAAAGCAAAGAGGAGGCCCGCGGCCAGCAGTAGACGGGCCTTGTCATTGCCCGCCGTCCACAGAAAGCGGTTCATATCATGATTATCGAGAAAACTGGGCAACAGAAAATCGGATTGCCCCACGCCGTCCTCATTGAAAAAGGTGCGACTGCGCTGGATGGCATTGACCACATGGGCCAGGGCAAGGCTGGGCTGGGGCCGCGCGCAAAGTTGCCGCAGCAAGCGACAGAAGGCAAAATCCAGACAGCCATCCAACCGTCCTTGATAGCTGCGCAGATCATCGCCGGCCAAGGTTACTTCGCCAAAGAGCCAGCAATCGGGGTTGGTGGTTTTACACGCCGCGCGAAATTCGCTCCAGAACGCGTGCGAAGGACCCGCCGCATAGTCCAGCCGGTAGCCATCCACGCCGAACTCGGTCAGCCAATAGCGCGCAGCATCGATCAAATAGGCGCGCACATCCGGTTGATCGGTGTCTAGTTGCGGCATACTTGCCACATTGAAAAAGGTGCGATAGCCGTGGGGGTGGCTCTCGGCGAAATCGAACCATTGGCGTTGTGGATTCGCGGTATCGGCCAGTGCTTGCACAAAGGGGACAAAGTCAACGCTGGTGTGGTTGGCCACAAAATCGAGGATCACGCGTAGACTACGTGCGTGCGCGCCCGCCACCAAGCGGCGCAGATCATCCTTGGTGCCAAACCGCGGATCGATCGCATAGTAATCGGTCGTGTCATAGCCGTGATAGGTGGGCGTGACAAAGATCGGGCTAAGCCAGATGGCCGTCACCCCCAAATCGGCAATGTAATCAAGCTGGTCGATTACACCTTGGAGCGTGCCACCGACAAACTCGTTCATCTCGGCTGGGTCCAGCCAGCGATTGGTGACTCCGCTGAAACGGTCAATAAATATTTGATAGATCACTGCCTCGCGTGCCCATTGGGGTGTCGTAAAGTGATCAACTGTATAGCCATAGCGCGTGGCGCGCTCGACAGTGCCATCCAAATGCAGTTCATTGCTCCAACAGGTGTAGGTTGTGTCATAGCTACGCCAGCCTTCGATGACATATTGGACAAAAGTATCGGCGGGTTGAGCGGGTACTTGGCCTTGCCACACCTGAACATAATCCCACAGCAGCGGTTCCCACTGCAGCGTAACCGGCAGCAAATTGACGGTAAATCCGCCTACGGCAACTCCACGTTGCCCCGCCGGATGTCCCCCATCGGTTGTCACATAGGCGGCAACATGATCCACCTGCACATCGGGCCCGGCATAGACGGTTAGCATTACCGGTTGACCGGGCACAGGGTCGCGCGGCGATAGATCATAGATATGGCGCAACCCCGTGCGCCGCTGGCGTTGGGTGGCCAGGAGATGTTGCTCATCACTTTCGATGCCGCCAAAGATAAAATCTTGCATGACGGTGTCGGGCGTTGTGTCGGTTGGTAGAGAATCTTGGGTCATAAAGAATTGATCAAGGAACAGGTTGTAAGGCCAGAATCAATGTCTGCCCAGGCGATAGGGTGGCGGTGGGTTGATACCCTTGAAAGCCACCGTTATCATCGGCAACGACTTCGGCAAAGGGACCATCGCCCCACACAGCAGTCAGTTGATAGCGCTGACCGGGGGCCAGCGGCCCGGTTTCCAATGTCAGACCATAGTCGTTGGTAGAATCGTCGCGTAGATTGTTGACGACTACCAAAATTTCGCCGTCAGTCGCGCGCAGATAGGGCAAGACAGCGCGATTGGCACTTTTCATCTTGAAAGTGTCACCCGTTTGCAAAGTGGAATGGGCCTGACGTAGGGCAATCAGCGTGCGATAGTGCGCCAGCAGCGAATTGGGATCGGTCTGTTGCGCGGCGACATGCTTGGTGGCAGCATCGGCGTTGAGGGCGCGCCAGGGTGTGCCCGTGGTAAAACCGCCGTTGGCGTCACTGCTCCACTGCATGGGCAGGCGAATATCTTCGTCGGGCTTTTTGCCCAGCAGCCCAATTTCTTCGCCATAGTAGAGAAAAGGCACACCCGGCAGGGTGAGCAATAGGGTGGCGGCGCGCTTGGCTTTGTTGACATCATCGCCCAGTTGCGACATGACGCGGTCGATATCGTGATTCGTCAAAAAAGTGGCGGTAGCATGGGTTGGCAGCAGCTTGAGCGAAATTGCCAAGCTCAGGCGCGCAGCATCGCCATCACCGCTGTTGGCGCTACTCACCATAGCGCTGGCCAAGTCAAAGTTAAAGGCCAAATCAAACTCATCACCCTGGAGATAGGTGGCGACCACATCGTTGCCCGTCCATACCTCGCCAACCGTCATGGCATTGGGGTTGATCGCCTTGTAGGCAGTATGAAACGTGCGATACCACGCATGGGTACTAGCGCTGTCGGCCAAGACCGGTTTGTCGTTTTCCGCGTCTTCAACAATATAGCGCGCGCCATCAATCCGCAGGCCATCGGCCCCCATCTCTGCAAGCCAGAAGCGGGCCACATTGGTCATTTCCGTGCCCACAGCAGGATTGGCATAGTTGAGATCAGGCATACCTTCCCAGAAAACACCATAGAAATAGTCGCCAGCGGGCGCAGGATGCCACACCAGTTGACCCCACGGCCCGATCCCGCCGGGATCCGTCGCCGCCCAGCGATACCAATCCCGGCGTGGCGATTGGGCAGCTTGCGCCTCGACAAACCAGGGGTGCGTGAGCGCCGTGTGATTCATGACGAAATCGATGATCACGCGGATGTCGCGGGCATGCGCTTCGGCCACCAGGCGGCGAAAGTCATCTGCGGTGCCATAGTCCGGATTGACAGCATAATAGTCCGTAACATCATAGCCGTGATAGGAAGGGGACGGATGTATGGGCATGAGCCAGAGGCCCGTAATGCCTAGATCGGTGGTCGTGTTGGGATCACCGTCATTCAGGTAGTCGAGCTTGGCGATGACACCATTGAGATCGCCCATACCGTCACCGTTGCTGTCATAGAAACTGCGCACGAAAATTTCATAGAAGATCGCATCATCCCACCAGTTGGCAGCGGTTGGCGCGGGTGTGGTTGGCGTGGTGGGAACAGGCGTAGGTGAGGGAAGCGGTCTAAGGCACCCAGTGAGGAAAATAACGAGTAGTAAAGACTTTAGTCTTTTCCCCCGTCCAAGACGCCAAAGCCTGAAGTCTTTATTACGGAGCATTCTCATCTCCAAAATCGAGCGGAGGATGGGCTTGCCAGATAGCACGTAGCCATTCCCGTCCATGAGCCTCCAAATACTTATGAACACTTGACCAAGGCCAATCATACGGGCTATCAACATAGCCATGCTTGACCGGATTATAATGGATGTAATCGAGCGCGCTGTAGAAATGCGGATCATTTCGAATCACGCGATCGCTAAATTGATACCACACCCGTCGCTTTCCGATTAGTTCATCCACAATATTCCATTCGCGCGAGGTCGTCCCATGCAACTGTTTTAGCGCAGTTGAGAGTTGTTCCAGCGCATCAATACTCGCTAACACATGATAGTGATTCGGCAAAACAACCCAGGCAAACACATCAACTTGAACGTTGTCCAACCCGGACAGCAAGCGAATTTCAAATTCTGTTCGCCGTTCAATGTCCGCGATCCCACATTCCGCAGCTAAAATTCGACCAAATAACAGTTTAGGACGTGCGGTCCAAGCAGGCGGATAATCTTGAGTCTCACGGGGGTGAGGTTGAGGATTTGCTGCGCCACGAGT
>DAOTTR010000041.1:0-14815 GCA_034437715.1 Caldilineaceae bacterium | reverse complement strand
CAACTCGTGGCGCAGCAAATCCTCAACCTCACCCCCGTGAGACTCAAGATTATCCGCCTGCTTGGACCGCACGTCCTAAACTGTTATTTGGTCGAATTTTAGCTGCGGAATGTGGGATCGTGTGTATGCTCGTGAGTAGGATGCCCGCCGTTGCGGAAGGTGTTCCAGCGCTGCCAGACCAGCCGAACGCCCATGAAGACCACCAGCAGACCAGAGAGGATCTCCAGGATCGGCACCAGCACATTGGGCACGATAAACTGGCTGGCAAAGAGCACCAGCAAACCGATCACGAGCACGGAAGCAGTATGGGTGAAGGTCACGATGGCACCCAACGTAACGGCATGGTGCATCGTGCCGCGGCTGCCGACCAAGTAGGCGGCGACCAGCGTCTTGCCGTGGCCGGGCGTCAGGGCATGCAGCCCGCCGGGCACGCCAGCCAGGGCCAGGGCCAATAGCAGCACCCACGATGAGCGCGTTGGCTCATACAGATAGGCCAGTAGTTGCCTTGCTTGCCCTGACGCACCCACCGGTATATCGAGCGGAGCGGCCACACTGGTTATCTCAGTCATCGCGGCGGTTGTACTTGTGGCTGCCGTGGCCTCTGGCGCAACTGTGGCCGGCGTAGTGCTGCCAATGACATAATCCATCGTCATACTCTGCTGGATGCTGTCGCGATTTTGCTTGCCCAGTGTGATTGCCACACCCTTATCGACAAAGGCGTTAACCTGGTAGACCGCGCCGGTGGGCGCGAAGTTGTTCTTGTAATAGATCTGGTGCGTGCCCGTCATGCTAGCCGCGCCCAGCAGGCCCCCGGTGGCTGTTGTAAAGATGCGGATCGTACCGTAGCCAGCCTGGATATTGAGGTACGCGGGCATGTCGATCTTGGTGATAGCCAGTGCCAGCAGCTTTCCATCGGTTTGCAGCACCACGTTGCGCAGCATGGCGTCCACATACGCCTGGCCCTCGGCGTCCGAGATTTGCTGATCGTCGTCGGGATCAAGTTGGAGCAGAACTTGCGGCGCGACCAGCACGCCCGGTGTGAGGTCCAGCTCGACCCCAATCTGGGTGGCCGATACGGTGATATAGGTGGCTTGTAGGTACGCGTCGAGTGGGTGCGCCAGCGCCACCGCAGGCAGCACCAACAGCAGCAGCGTAATGGCGCAAAGCGCCCACTTTGTGAGCAGCCCGCATAAAAGAAGTGGTCGCCGCCCGCAGCGTTTGATGCTACAGGGTTTGTTCACTGGGTGTACTTCGCTCCGTAACCGTTGGTGGGATCGCGATAGATGCCGTATGAAATTCCTTAGATTATTCCTACGCGGCACAGTGATGGGCACCAGAGTACCTGCTTCAATGCCACATCGGCTTGGGTCAGATCAGGATCACAGTGCCGCCAGGTAATATCGAGCTGCGCGACGGTCGCTAGCGGCCGCGCCGCAGGGGGATGCCGTCATCTATCAGTGCCCGCCTGTGTCCGAGTCGGCCCGCTTCTCCGCGCCGGTGTCGAGTGCCGAGATGGCGGCGATCTCGGCGGCGGTGAGCGTGAAGTCGAAGATATCGAGGTTCTGGGCCAGCCGTTCGGGGTTCGACGACCGAGGGATCGCCACAATCCCGAGCTCAATATTCCAGCGCAGGACAATCTGTGCGGGCGTCTTGCCATAGGTCGCGCCGATCGTCGCCAGGGTTGGGTCGTTCAGCAGATCCTTCCCTTGCCCCAGCGGGCTCCAAGCGACCGTGACAATGTCGTGGGCGCGGTCATAGGCCACGTGGTCGGGCCGCGTGATGCGCGGGCTCAACTGAATCTGGTTGGCGACCGGGCGGATCGTGGCTTCGGCTAAGAGCCGATCCAGATGGGCAGGTTTGAAGTTAGAAACGCCAATCGACCGGACCTTTCCGGTCTCGACTAACTTCTCGAACGTCTTCCAGGTGGAGATATACTCGTCGCGCTGCGGCAACGGCCAGTGAATCAGGAGCAGATCCACATACTCCATGTCGAGTTGACGCAGGCACTCGTCGAGGCCAGCAAGCGCCCGCTCATTTCCCTGAAACTCACCATCCAACTTGGTCGTGACAAACAGATCCGCGCGATCTATGCCGCTATCGCGAATGCCCTTGCCCACGCCATGCTGGTTGCCATAGCGGTAGGCGGTGTCGATGTGACGGTAGCCGGCTGCGATTGCCATAACGATCACTGGCGCGACCGTGTCGTCGTTGAGCGAAGCGGTGCCCAGACCGATCTGGGGCATAGTGTGGCCGTCATTGAGACGGAGAGTTGGTATGGTCATGGTGTACACCTTTCGTTCTGTATTCTTATCGATTTGTATTGGAGCGGAACCTTGTACTAGCTGTCCATGCCGTGGATGTCGTATTCGCTCCCCATGGCAGCGCCCCGGTTGCCTTATGGCGAATACTCGATGACGAGGGTTGGGCCGGTGATGCGGAAATAGGCCGCACTGCCCTGGGTCGTCATGCGCCCAGCGCACGTTTGATCGAGATCGTCAGCCCGTCGAAGCCTTGGCGGCGCAGCACAGGGACGATGGTCGATACAAGTGCCGGATGTGCGGCGACGGCGGCGTTGTAGCGCTTCGTGCCGCTGTCGGCATTGGTGTCGAGTACCTCATCGGGCAGGGTATTGTCGGCCAGGATCAACCCACCGTCGCGCACAAGGGCCACGGCTTTTTGCAAGTAAGCAATATAGCCATCTTTGTCTGCATCGATAAAGACCAGATCAAACGGCGCTTCGCCCGCTTGTTGCATGGTGGTGAGGGTGGCCAACGCTGGCCCGACGCGCACTTCCACCTTGGTGGCTAGCCCAGCCTGGGCTACATTGCGGCGGGCAACCGCGGCATGGTGTTCGTCGATCTCCAATGAAATTAATTTGCCATCCGCCGGCAAGGCGCGTGCCAGCCAGATGGCGCTATACCCGCCCAGCGTGCCGATTTCCAAGATACGCCGCGCCCCGCTTAGTAACGCCAGCAAGTGCAGCAATTGACCGCCGCTGGCCGAGACATTGATCGGGCGCAAGCCGGCCTGTTGCATCTCCGCACGCGTTGCCTGGAGGAGATCGTCCTCGGCGGCAAACAGTTGGCTGATGTAGTGGTCATAGGTCTGTATGCTTTTTTCTTGGGTGCTCATTGCGTCTGCTCCGTGGCAATCATCTCGTGGGCAATCATCTCGTGGGCAATCATCTCGCGAATCTGCTTTTGACATGCTTCGACTGCGTTCCGTACACGGCGGATAGAGTCCTGCTGGCCTTGGTCGATGGCTGGGCGCAGCCCGCTCCAGACAATACGGTTCAGGTGTTCGAGTTCATCTTGGAGAAAGCTGACCTCATGTTGAGCCGCGGCCACGACGTGCTGGCTGGCAAAGCGCGCCCAGAAGGCGGTCACCTGCTCGGCCTGGGCATCAAGTTCCGTCTGACCGGTCGCGGTGAGTTGGTAGATGCGGCGCTCGGCTTCTTGGGTGGCGCGCACAAACCCCTGATCTTCTAGGTATTGCAGGGTCGGGTAGACCGTGCCTGGGCTGGGAATGTACTGGCCGGTTGAGCGTTCTTCCAATGCCTTGATGATCTCGTAGCCATGTTTGGGGCCGTCACGCAACGCATCCAGCAGGATATAGCGCGCATCACCACGCCGCGCGCGGTTGCGCCGCGCGCCATGATGATCATGCCTGCGTCCGCCTCTACCTTGTCTGCCTACTTCATCGTTGGCAGCTTCCGCATCGCCTTGCTGCCATTTCCCCTTGTGACCGCCATGTCGGCCACTCGGCCGATTGGGATCGTGTATCTTGCTATCTCGCATAAACCCTCACTTTTTGTGATGACGAAGACCTACACCAGCTTGCAACGCTGCGTTTCCGTCGACCGATGGCTTGTACTGTACAAGTCTTATGTATTATCGCGATATATCGTTATATCACGATAAGTAGTATACATGATGAAAAGGCAAATGGTCAAATCGTACTATTGCGATATATCGTTATTCTTTCAGAGTCGCGTCTTTTGCGTTGTCTTTCATCCCGATGACAAGCAGATTGCCAGGGGTAGCTTTGATGGCGTCGTGAAATGTTGGGATGTACAGAGTGGCGCATGTCTGGAGACATTTCACGCCAATAGCCCCCACGCTGGCATGGACATCACCGGCCTCACGGGAATCAGCGAGGCGCAGTGAGTGGCGCTCAAAACGCTTGGGGCAATTGAACTTGATGCTCAGTTACCGTAGGCTGCGGCAGGCAACGTGAACCGGTATTATAGAGGGATAAGCAGCATGAATACAGCGAGACTGAATCAGCTCCGCATAGGCTCATCACCTGTGCGGAGCTGATTCAGTCGTTTCACTCTCGGTAATCGCCTCCCCGACATTCGGCTGCCCTTTGCCCGTAGCTATCAGGCTACGCAAACTGCCGCTAACATAAGTGCCCCATCCATCGGAGCAGACAGGGTAGCATTCATAGGCAGCCACGAGCCCAACATGTGTAAAGCGAACTTCTGTTTTGTCACCCAGCTGGGTAATTTCAAAGACAACGTCTGTGCCCGTCCACTCGGTCTTGTCCTCAACAAAGTTAAAATAGTTTTGCAGAACGTGCCACACGACTTTCTGGCCAGGCACGCATTCGGTGATCTAGAAAGTGGCACGGTGCATGTCTTGGTAGTGGTAATAAAATACGACACCAAGCTTGTCAGTGTCACCTTTAATGGCTTGTGACCACCAGCCACGCACGTGATTGATGGCGGCAAAGACGGCTGCTGGTGTTTGGTCAACCGTAAAGGTCGTCGTATAATTGTGATTCATCGTTCGCTCCTTCTGGCTTTGTTTCATCTATTATCACTAGCACATTTGTTCCTTTTGTTCAGATATGCGTTGCGCAACATGAAGCGGCGGCTGGCGCTACCGCATAGCGGTCGTGGTGACGTAGCCACTCCATCTTGTGGGATACGTCCAACTCGTTGCGGCCCTTGGGGGTGAGATCCAGCAAATTGTAGGTACCCATCATCACCTCTACGCCGCGCCCATAGGTCGAATACGTATGAAAGACCTCGCCTGCATCGTCCTTGTAGAAGAAGCTGATGCCGGGCATCTCCGCGTCGGGGTGCTGTGTGTAGTTGTAATAGACCTCGCCCTTGGCGATTTCTTCCGGTGTGAAAGTGACACCAAAGTCACGGTTGAAGTCGCTGCTATATGAGGATACCCACGTAAACTACCAGCCCATGCGCTTGCGGAAGTGTTCGATCTCGGTCAGCGGCGCACGTGAGACGGCCAGCAGCGTAACGTCGCGCTGTGCCAAGTGTACGTTCATACCATCGGTGTGATCAGCCATGAAGGAGCAACTCGCGCACCCTTGCTCCCACCCCGGCGCGAACATGAAGTGCTGCACCAGTAGTTGGCGGCCCTCGAATAGATCGGCGAGCGTTTGTTGGCCGCCGGGTGTGTCGAAGACGTAATTCTTCTCGATGCGCACCCATGGCAGGGCGCGGCGCGCGTGTGCAATCTCATCGCGTAGGCGCGTCAACTCCTTCTCGCGTGCCAGCAGCGCCTTGTGCTCGCCAATCCAGCGCTCCCTGGACACGACAGGATGGTTTACAATGCTCTCGGTGGTCATGGTGTGCTCCTTGCTTTATCATACTCCTACACTTACAATCGCTCAGAGCTTACTTCCCTACCGCCACCTTGATGCTTTCCAGGTGGTCGCTAATGTGCGCGATCAAGATGTTTTCGATAATACCTTGTGCAGTGATAGCCGCGTTGAGGAGGGTGAAGTGCCCGGCGCGATCCAATGCTTCATCGCTCAACCCGCTGACAACTGCACCCGCCTTCGCACCGCCACTTTGCAGCGCGTCGAGGATCGCCTGCTTGCTCACGGTGGCGTGCTCGGCGGCGTGTTGGGCATTACCGTGATGAAACATCTCCAGTGTCAATGGCGGGAGTGGTTGGCCGCTGCCAACTAGTTGGGCCAAGCCGGCCACCGGTTCATGGGAAGCGGCAAGGTGATGAGCGGTAACGCGTACACGCCACCCTTCGCCCGCGGTGATACGATCCAGATCGCTCTCCGAACAACCTTCAATATAGCGGATCATCTCGGCGTTGGCGGCGTTAAAGTGTTGTACTAACGCCTGGGCACGTTGGCTCATGATTGGTTTCTCCTGGTTAACCGAAGCGGATGAGATGGGAATATCACAGATAGCACATTTGTTCTTTCTCGCTCATAGTATATAATCGTTTTGTGCGGCGATCTATGCCCCATGATCCGAAAAATATGTCTGATCGTCCAAAGTAGAGGTAAAAATGGATGTGCTAACCGATGTGCTCAATACATTGGAACTGAAAGGTTGGCTCTCTTCGCGGCGGGAATTGGCGTCGCGCTGGCGCTATGATTTTGCCCCGAGCAAGGATAGCATGTTCCATGCCATTAGCGATGGGGGTGCCTACTTGCAGGTTGCCGGCGAGGCCGAGCCGATACGGGTTGAGGATGGGGATGTGCTGCTCTTCCCGACCGGTCACGCGCATTCGCTTTATGACAACCCCCTGTCCTGTAACCGCTAACGCGCTTAGTCTGTCTGGACTATAATCCGCAGCGTGGGCATCAGGTTGTCAATCGCGAAGGTGAGGGGCCAACGCTGTTAATGCTCTGTGGCGCGTTCCATTTCGCGTATCCCACTGGTTTCCCCTTGCTACACCGTCTACCCAAACTCATCCATATTCCTGGGGCGCAGGGGCGAATGGCGCAAGGCTTCGCAGATATTGTGCGTTTGATCGCGTGTGAATCCGCTTCGCAGCAACCAGGCACAGCAGTCGTGCTCAACCGATTGACCGAATTACTCTTCATTCAAATGATCCGGCGCTGGCTCGACCAGCAAGCGGAAGCGTCGATGGGGTGGGGTGCGGCGCTACGCGATCAGCCGATCAGCGCGGCCCTTGGCCTGCTTCATCACTCACCCGCGCACAAATGGACTGTCAACGAGTTAGCCGCGGCCGTGGCGCTTTCGCGTTCGGCTTTCTCGGCGCGTTTCACCGAACTCGTAGGCGAGCCACCGCTGACCTACCTTACCCGTTGGCGGATGCTGAGGGCGACGCGCCTACTGAAGAACGAAGTCAGCATGGAGACCATTGCCGAACAGCTCGGCTATGAGTCGGAAGCCGCTTTTCGCAAGGCGTTCAAGCGCGAGGTCGGGATGCCCCCGGCGCAGTATCGAAGGCTTGGGTAAACGCAGCATAGGAAGAAATAGCAGCGCTAGTACAGTTGGGCGTAGATACCACGGCAGTTAATCAGGCACGTTACTCGTGTACAGCATGGTAAAAATAGGGTACCTTATTTACGCCGGGATCTACTAGGCCCCCCAAAGCTGGGCAAAAATATTCTGTTCCGGTCTCCGCCTGAATTTGGCGAAGCTCGATGGAAACCGCCAGTAATGACAACAGCGCCATCAGAATTCGCACTGATGGCGCTGTTGTCTTGTAACCCACCAATCTTCACCGCAGCATTCCACATTGCGCTCCCTGATCTTACAGACAAACTATTTAAAAGTCAACCAAATAAGCCGGTTACTACACTAGAACCTATGGATGACTTTTAAGGGGTTTATCTATAAGAGGCGTTACGCAGTTGCCTGGGAACACCGGCATCCTGCCGGCCTGCCACCAGAGATGGCAACGCTTCCAACTGCGTAACGCCTCTATTAGTACTGTTGACGCGCTGTTGACGGTCTGTTGGCGATCCGTTGACGCCGGCCCGCTACAATGAAAACAGCTTGATGCGCTGTCACAAATCAGCAAAGCATCTCATAAAAACAATCATCAACAGAACGAATCAATCAGGAGACCGAATCATGCAGACCTTACACACGACCAACTTGCTAACCCGCTGGCACAACACACTGCGCAGCTCTGCCAAGTACGGGCTGTTGTTGGCCCTGGCCTTGACTGCCCTACCCGTCAACTCGGCCTATGCAGCCGAGCAAGTGACACCCGCAGCAGCCGTAACGATGGTGGGTGCGCCCTGTTCGGTAGTGCCCAATGTGCTCGAAGATGACCAAAAGATTTTTCTCTTTCCCGAACGGCTGGCCTATGCCTTGTCCAGCGATGTGACCGTCACTGGCAGCGATGGCAGCACCAAGGTGTTGCCCCAAGGCACACTCGTCGACAGCTATTATCTCCACGCCGATTGGGTGAACAACGGGCGCAACACGCCCAAGACGTTTGATGGCAGCGCAACCTTTGCCCAGCCAGTCTATGGGATAATCAAAAATTCGGCAGGGTTGATCGCTACCCATCCCATGCTTGGCGCACCGACCACCACCTATTCAACCAATAGCGACCAGGGCCAAGAAGGCTATGGCGATAAGATCTGGTTTAGCGACCCCCAAACACTCAATCTGCACTTTAGTGTCTATAACGCGGCCGACCAGGTGCGTGTGATCACCGCAGCCAGTTCTATGGCCAAGCCCAGTGGTGCCATCCAGGTGAGTGGTGCGCCTTGCACGGTGGTCGAAGGCACATTGGAGAGCGACAGCACCATTCGGCTCTTTCCAGAACGGTTGAATTATGTGCTACCAGAAACCATGACCATCGATGCCCAGGGCGCGCCGGGCACAGTTATCCCGCAAGGCACCAAGGTCAACGTCTATTATGTCCATGCCGACCGCGTGGGGGATGAAGCTGGTGTCGTCAAGAAATTGAGCGGTTCGGTAACCTTTGACAGCCCCATTCTGGCGGTCATCAGCAACGGACAGGCGCTGATCAATAGCCATGGTGCGCTTGGCAACACCCAAAACGCCAGTGTCAACACTCAATACTCGGCCAATATCGATCAAGGCATTGATGCGGGCGACGTGGTGACGATTGTCCCAGCCGAAAATCGGGTAGATTTTGCCTTTGATGTGTGGAACGTGGCGGATCAGGTACGCATCATCACCATCGCCAATTGAGGCTAACGCGGCCAGCCGCCTAGAAATTGATTATCGTGAAAGGTGGTGCCGGGTTGAGTGGCGTGACGAGCATTGCGGCAGGTGCATATCATAGCCTGGCCTTGAAAACCGATGGCACGCTGATCGCCTGGGGCCAGAACTATGTCCAAACCCAAGTCCCCGCCGGGCTCAACCAAGTGGTCGCGATGGCGGGTGGCAACGCGCACAGCTTGGTTGTGACAACCGATACGACGGCCCCCGAAACAACGATCACTGGGCAGCCAAGCAACCCAACCAACAGCCCGAGTGCGACCTTCAGCTTTGCCAGCAGCGAAGCGGGTAGCCACTTTGAGTGCAGTCTGGATGGTGCCGCCTTCACCGCCTGCAGCAGCACGCAAAACTATAACAACCTGAGCAACGGTAGCCATACCTTCCAAGTGCGGGCCATTGATTTCATCGGCAATCTGGATGCCACACCCGCCAGCTATACCTGGACAGTCAGCCTGCCGACGGCCACGCCAACGAACACACCAACCCCGACAGCCACGCCGACCAATACGGCTGTGCCGCCGACGGCTACCCCAACCACCACGGCCACCAATACTGCTGTGCCACCAACGGCGACGGCGACAGCTACGAACACCGCTGTGCCGCCAACAGCCACACCAACCGCAACGGCGACCAACACCGCTGTGCCGCCGACTGCGACAGCCACTGCGACGAACACCGCTGTGCCACCGACCGCCACACCGACCAATACGCCTGCGGCACCGGTAGCCAACAACGATAGCTACGCGACGAACGAGGACGCTCCGTTGACGATTGCTGCACCTGGTGTGTTGAGCAACGACAGTGATATCGATAGCCCGACGTTGGTGGCCGTGCTGGTTAGCAACCCGGCTAACGGTAGCTTGACCCTCAATGCCGATGGTTCGTTTGTCTACACACCAAATGCCAACTTTAACGGCAGCGATAGCTTTACCTATCAGGCCAACGACGGGTTGAACAATTCCAACATCGCCACAGTCAGCCTTACCGTCAATGCGGTGAACGATGCCCCCGTGGCCCAGAATGACAGCTATATCGTCAACCAGGAAATGCCGCTGATTGTCCCTGCGCACACTGGTTTATTGATCAACGACAGTCGTGGCGAAGGCGGTCAGCATAGTGCAACGCTGGTCAGCAATCCGAGCAACGGCAGCCTTACACTCAATGCCAACGGCGGCTTTAGCTATCTGCCCAATGTCGGCTTTGTCGGCCAGGACAGCTTCACCTATACGGTCAGCGACGGGTTGAGCACGTCCAATGTCGCCACCGTGAGCATTACCGTTAATGCCGCAACCGACGCCCAATCGCCGGTTGGGATCACGGGTAGCTCGGCGGTGGAAGTGATCGGTGCGCCTTGCTCGGTTGCGCCCAATGCCCTGGAAAATGACACGCTGATGCGCCTCTTCCCCGAACGGCTGGCCTATGCCTTGCCCAGCGCGGTGACGGTGACCGCCCCGAATGGCAGCACGCAGACCATTGCCCAGGGCACGCTGGTCGATAGCTACTATCTCCACGCCGACTGGATCAACGGCGGGCAGAATGTCGCCAAACTCTTCAAGGGCAACGTGAGCTTTAGCCAACCTATTTTGGGCGTGATCAAAACCAGTAATGGACTGCTCGCTAGCAATGCCATGCTCGGTGCAGTGGGTACTGCCTATGGCAACACAACTGCGCAGGGGCTGGAATATGACGACAACGCCTGGTTCAGCAACGAGGGACGTACCCTACATCTGTGGCTCAACGTCTATGACACATCCGACGCGCTGCGCATTATCACCCCAGCCCGCCCTGGCCTGACGCTGGGTGGCGCGGTGGAAGGGATTGGCGCACCTTGCTCGGTAGTGGAAACCAAGTTGGAGAGCGACACGGCTATACGTTTCTTTGCCGAACACTTGAACTATGTGCTGCCCGCGCCGATTACCGTGGATGGATTTAGCGCTGATGGGGTTGACACACAAGGTATGGTGCTGCCGCAGGGGTCACGGGTCAATGTCTACTATGTCCACGCTGACATGCTTGGCGATGGGCAAGGCAAACAATTGAGTGGCTCGGTAAGCTTTGACACACCGATCCTGGCCGTACTCGTCGATAGCAATACGCTAATGAACACGCACAATACCCTCGGCGCCACTTGGCATCCTACCATCAAAACGGCCTACTCGGCTCGTGGCGACCAGAGCGTGGAAGCTGGCGACCGCCTCAGCATCCAACAGAATCGGATTAACTTTGTGCTCAGCGGCAATGCCGACACGGATCAAATTCGCATTATCACAGCGGCACCCGGAACCGCAGCCACGATCAGTGCGGCAGCGAGCGATGCCACAGTCGAGACCTTACTGCCCGACGACATGGGTAACGTCATCCATGGTACAGATGAGCTGACCGCACCGTTACCGCACCAGATTTTCTTGCCGCTGGTAAACAACTAAGCGAGTTCGACTGTAAGCAAGCCTTAGTCACAAAGCAAACTGCCCAGCCGGTTGTCATCGGCTGGGCAGTTTGCTTTGCAGCTTTCGATTAAGGTTCAATCCGCAGAAAGAGGATTACCATGCAATGGGCAGGGCGGCCACGATCTGTTCCAGCGTTTTTGTGTTCGCTTGCGCCTGGGCCGCATTTATCGCGGCAGAGGGCAGTTGCGGCGTTAGCTTGTCCAACAGGGTGGCCGCATCGCGCCGCGTCTCTTTCTGGCTGGCGGCGTGTGCCAAACAGAAGGTAGCTAGCTCGACGGCCTGCGCCGGATTGCCTGTTTGCGCCTTGAGCGCCGCAATGCTCGTCAACGCCGCCAGTGCCCTGGGTATCGCACGGAGCGCCAACGCCAGGCGCACCGCTTCGTGCAGATGGCGCGCCGCCTCAGCATAGTGGCCGAGACCCAAGTGCGCATTGCCCAGATTGACTAGCGCCCATGCCAAGTTGCGATGATCGTTAATCTCCTGCGTTACGGGCATTGCCTGCTGCGCCAGATGCAATGCCGCTTCTGCGTCGCCACGCCAATGGGCGAGGGTGCCCAAATTTAACAAGCTGAGCGACAGGCCAGGGCGGTAGTCAATGGTTTGCGCTAGCTTCATCGCCTCATCGTAGAGCCGTTGCGCCTCGTCAAATTCTTGGCTGCGTGCCGCAACTGCCCCTAGGTTGTTCAAGGTGTAGACCGTGCCGTAGAGATCGTGGTGCGCGGCGGCGGCGCGCCAAATTTTCTTCGTGCATCTGCCGCGCGGCGGCGTATTCGCCCAGATCACAATAGACCAGACCGAGAATGTTGACATTCATCGCCAGGCCGCGCACATCGCCGATCTGGTTATACAGCTCAATCGCGGCCTGACAGCGTTGCTTAACCGCCGGATAGTCACCCGTACGATAGGCCAGTACACCCATTGTGCGCAGACAGAAGGCAATTTCGGCAGGTGTCCCCAGACGCCGTAAAACCGGTAGACTGGCTTCTAGAAGGGTGCGTGCGCGTTCAAAATTTGCCGTCTCGATCAGCAAGGCACTTTGGAAGGTGCGGATGCGCCAGAGGGTAAGGGTGTGTGCCTCGTCCAGCGGCTGCTCGCCCAAGCGCGTTGCCGCTTGCTCAAAGAGATCGGCCCCTTCCGGCGCGCGGCCTTTGAGCGTATAAAACTGCTGGAGGCTCCACCAACGCAGCGCCCAGCAGCGTAACCGCGCGCGCTTCCACGGCCCATAGCCACGCCCCATTGAGATTGCCCAGATCGCGCTCAATGGCCTGGAGGGCAGCTGTCGAGCGCGGGCCCCCCATATCGGCCTCGTGCGCGGCTACCCACCGCAGATAATTAGGTGGCGTGCTGACGGCGCACCGCTTGCTCGGCCTGTGGCTCATTGTATAGTTGTTCGGCGGCAAACTGGCGCAATAACTCATGGATTTGAAAGCGCTCGCCGCCCTCCGTTTCCACCCGTTGGAGCAGCGATTTGCGCATCAATCCCGTCAACGCGGGCAATCCAGCACCAACGACCTGTAGCGCGGCATCGCGTGTAAAGCCGCCACGGAAAATGGCAAGCTGACGCAACGCGTGTTGGTCGCTTGCGTTCAACAACCGCCAAGACCACGCAAAAACGGCGCGCATACTGCGCTGGCGTTCGGGCATATCGTGCCAGTCAACGGCCAGAAATTCGGCACTGCGTTCAATTTCGTCAGCAATCTCAGCAAGCGTCAACATCTCGACATGGGCAGCGGCCAGTTCGAGCCCCAATGGGATTCCCTGGACCAAGCGGCAGATGCGTAGGACAAGGGGGAGATTCTCGGCGGTGAGCAGAAAATCTGCGGCGCTGCGTTGCGCGCTCTGGACAAAGAGACGCACGGCAGGAGCATTGGCTGCCTGGGCGAGCGTCGCCCGCTCGGCAAAGGCCAGCGGTGGCACCGAGTAGAGATGTTCGCCCCGTAGATTGAGCCGCTCGCGTGAAGTGGCGAGAATCTGTACACCGGGCGCAGTCTGTAAAAGTTCGATGATCTTATGAATGCTGCTACCATCTCCCCGATTATCTGGATTGTCTTCGTGCAACAGATGTTCCACATTGTCCAAAATCAGCAATAGCTTTTTGTGGCGCAACTGGTTTGCCAATGCCAGATGCAGATCGCCTCCCTGTAGATTCAGCCCGAGGATCGTGGCTAGCGCCGCAAGCAACTCGGCGGCGCTGGTGAGCGGTGCAAGCGCGACAAAGAAGATGCCGTCGGCATATTGTGATTTGACCTGGGGTGCCGCTGCGTCGGCTAAAATCGCCTGGGCCACCGCTACTGCCAATGTCGTTTTGCCCAGCCCGCCTGCCCCGATCAGCGTCAGCAGCCGCACATTCGGTTGGTACAGCCGCGCCACCAACTCGGCTAACTCGCGCGCGCGGCCAATCAAAGGGGTAAGTTGGTTGGGTAAAAAAAGCCGGGATGGGTTGTGTTTGGTCGCCGCCATGCGCAGACGCAGCCGGAGTCGTTATCTCAGCCGCACGTGATTGCAGCTCGGCCGCGTGACCAGGGCGAACATACTCCAACAGGGTTACCAAATTTTCCAGCAGATAATTGCGCGTGGCAAGCGGAGTTTGGCGGGCTACTGTGTACATCTGCGCTAGCCGTGTCAGCAACCCGGCAGGGTCAAAGTGTTGCGTTAAGCGCCCGTCCAGTGGCGCGATCAGGCGATCGCGTTGGTTTTGACGCACTTCTTCTGTAGCTTGGGAATCGACAAGGCCGATCTCATACAGGATGCGGCCGGGTACACCCGTTAGCACCTCCTGGGTGAGCAATTCGAGCATAAAACTATTGATGTTCTGCATCACGACTGTGGCGACCGTAAATCCGCCTGGGGTCTGCTCTAAAAGTGCCCGTCGTTGCAACGAATGGAGCGCTTCGACAATGCCATTGGCCGAGTAACGCGCCACTTCAACGGCCATGTCGGCCGCGCTGGGTGGTACAAGGGCAGCGATCAGTTGGGCCAAGGGCATTGGTGCGCAGGCCCCAGCGAGCCAGAACAAGATTGTCCCTTCGATATAGGGCATGCGCGATCGGTATTGATCAAACAGGTCGCGGCCTGCACCATACATGAGCACCTCCTGGCTCAAAAAGGTGCTGACATCCCCAGCGAATACCTCTTGAATCGACTGGACAGCAAACTTGAGCTGGGCTGGGTTGCCGCTCAGGCCCTCGACTAATTTTTCCAACGCTCCGCCGGATACGGGCACACCATAAGTCGCCAACAACTGTTGACTGGCGGCTTGCGATAGCCCGTTCAAGAGCAATGAACGCAGCGCGGGTGTCTCTTCTTCCAGTTGGGCAAACAATTCTGGTTGTTCACGGCTGGTCAAGATCAACGCGCTTTGGTGTGTATCTTGAACAAACCGTTGAAAAAACTGGCCGTATGCCTCATGCGCAGGCCGAAA
>DAOTTR010000040.1:0-9453 GCA_034437715.1 Caldilineaceae bacterium | reverse complement strand
GCTGGCCCGCCGACATGGATGACAGCATGGCGCGCCGCGATTGGGGTTGGCGTCCCCAATATGATGTAGAACGTGCGTTCGATGAATATTTGATTCCGAATGTGGTTGCGTTGTATGATAAGGAATAATCGATACCGTAATCACAGAGAACCTGTCTGATCCTCTTTGCCGCAGTACAAACCAGGCGCACCTTGTACGCGCCTGGTTGCTAAACCTTTCAGCAAGTTCCTAGAAAGAAATCGCACCGATGCCACAGCGACGATCCCAGAGAAATGAACTACTGCAACCATTCCTCAAATGGGCGGGCGGCAAACGACAACTGCTGCCCTATATTCGTAAATATATGCCGCGCTCACCCACCAAAACTTATTACGAGCCATTTGTGGGCGCTGGCGCTGTGTTATTTGATCTGCAACCCGCCAAAGCCAAGATTAATGACGCCAATGCAGAATTGATTAACTGTTATGAGATAATCAAGCAAGATGTTGACGCACTAATCGCACACGCCCAAACCCATAAAACCGATAGCAGCGACTATTACTATCAAATTCGCGGCTTGGATCGCACACCTGAATACGCCGAATTGACACCCGTAGAAAGAGCGTCGCGCATTATCTTTCTGAATAAGACTTGTTACAATGGTTTATTCCGGGTGAATAGCCAGGGTCAGTTTAATGTGCCCTATGGCAGCTACAAAAACCCGACAATTGTTGATGAGTTTATCATCAGAGCAATTAGCAACTACTTGAATCAAAACCGGATTACCATCACCAATCTTGATTTTGAAGAAGCCGTAAAAGACGCCAAAAAAGGCGATTTCGTCTACTTTGATCCACCCTATGATCCGGTGTCAGATACAGCTTCGTTTACGGGTTACAATTTGGATAAGTTTGGCAAAGCCGAGCAGGCCAGGCTAAAAAATGTCTATGCCCAATTGACACAAAAAGGCTGTCTCGTCATGCTGAGTAATTCGGCCACCGAGTTTATTCGCGATCTCTACCAGGAATACACGGTGATTACGATTCCAGCCAATCGCAACATTAATTCGGTCGCAACGGGCAGAGGACGAATCGACGAGCTATTAATTTTGAATTATGCGCCAGCTATCTAAGAACGATGCAGCATGGGAAAAACTATTCCAGCACTATAACATCCTCGACATGATCCAACAGGCGGGCGTTTTTCAGATTTCTGCCACGCAGATCAATCAGTTCCGCGAGGCCAGACTGATGACCAAGTTCGACCACAAAATGAGCCTGCCGAAATTGTTCCGCGATCATGCGCTCTGCATCTTGCCGGATTCGCGCGGAACCTACCTGATCGGTCAATTTGATGCGTATCAGGATGTTGCCTCTATCCATGCCCCACCGGCTAGTGAGCCTGCCGAATTTCCATTTCCAGCGAACCTAGAAACAATCGATCATGCGAATCTCTATTCAGAAACGTCGGCGCTACTTTGCGCCTATAATACGGGTATGATTGCCGATCTCGTTGGTGAGGATGTTCGTCTGACGGTCATGGGCAGGATGTCCACTGCGCAATTTAGTTATCAGGTAAGCGATAGGCGCAGCAACGCTGGTTATACAATTACTGTCAACAGCGCGCAATGTGAAATTGATGGCGGATTTGAAGGTGACACAAAACTTGTGCTGATTGAAGCAAAGAATTATACGGTAGATGATTTTCTGATCCGCCAGCTTTATTACCCCTATCGATTGTGGCGTTCAAAGACGAACAAGGAAGTCATTCCTGTCTTTATGACGTACTCAAACGATGTTTTTACCTTCCTAATTTGCAAATTCACCGATGAGGTAAAATACAACTCGCTAGTAATCGTTGCAGAGAAAACCTATCGAATTGCCTCCGAACAGATAACATTGGCCGATATCTATACTGTTTATCGCGAAACTGCTGTACAAACTGAACCCGATACGGTGCCTTTCCCACAGGCCGACAACTTCAACCGAATTGTTGACTTGCTTGGTCTGTTATATGAAAGCGATCTAACCCAAGAGCAAGTCACGGCGGCGTACCAATTTGTGACCCGCCAAACGCAATATTATATTGATGCCTGTATCTATTTGGGGTTGGTGCAGAAAAGCAGAAAAGGTGCGGTGAGTTATGCACTCTCGGAGGTGGGGCGGACGATTTTGCAGCAAGCGGCCAAGCAAAAATATTTGGCGATTGCTGCCATCATTTTGCAACATGCGGTGTTTCGTAAGACCATAGACCTCTACTGGACAGCCTCCAAGCCGCCGTCAAAAAGTGAGGTGATCGAAATTATGCGCCATGCAAACCTGCGCGCCGTAAACGACTCAACTATTCCTAGACGGGCACAAACTGTCCTAGCTTGGGTCAACTGGATTCTTCGTTTACAGCGCTCTGTGTAGCACACAGCCTGTTATCGAAGAAAAGGTATCCGAACACTGGGCGCGGCAAAGCTGTATTGTTTTAGAAACGTGCCTTTTCTTTGCCCTAACAACATTCAGATTTTCATTCCCCTGTTGCCTATACTATACTCAAGCGACCAAAGCGCATTGGGCGCAAGGCAATGAGTGGCGCCGCGAGAGTGTTGGGCCGACTCGCCGTTCGACCAGGAAATGACTGATTTGCGTATGGCTATTTTTCAATCTGCCGAACAATTATATGCTGTCCTGCAAGACGTCTTTGTGGCGGTGGCGGCTGATCCCGCGCATATCGACTCCTTTACCCACAGCAACTTGGTCATTCGTATGACGACCGAAGCGCCGGTTGCCGAGGTGCTGTTGGATGGTCGGCAACCGCCACTGGAAGTTTTCTATGGCGAGCGACCGGGCAAAGCCAACATTGAAATCACGCTGCCCGCCGATCTGCTCCATGCCATTTGGAGCGACCAAGTGAGCACGAGTGAAGCTTTTTTTAATGGGAAGATCAAAACCAAAGGCAATTTGCTCAAAGCCATGCAACTGATCGATCTCTTCCGCGAATGTGAACGCGTCTATGGGCCGATTGCTGCGGCCCATGGCTTGGCACGTCTCTAACTCCGCCTCAAACGTACAGATAATCCTATTTGCTTTAATAGAACAAATATCCTGCATATTACGTAATTTGTCGCGACGATCTAGTGAAAATTACTAACGCTTTGCCCGCCTACCCCTGAAAATACCGTGCATTTGCGCGAGAATTGTAAGCTAGACTCTATACAGATCGTCCGGTTCCTTTGACACCCTATAGAACACACGTTATAATTTGGCTACAGCGCGCAGAAGTTCTAATCCTGCTGATTTTTACTGGCTGATTTTTACTGAGTGATTTTTACTGGGTACTTTCTGCTGAGTGCCTTCTACTTGATCATGGTGCAAACGAGCAATTTGGTATTTCTTATTGGGGTTGTCAAGCGATGAGTGTGATAGACGAAGTCAAACAACGGATTGACGCTGTCGATCTCATCGGGCGCTATGTACAGCTGCGCAAAGCGGGGACGACCTACAAGGGGCTGTGTCCATTTCATGATGAACGCTCGCCGAGTTTTACGGTCTTCCCCGATAGTGGTACGTGGCACTGCTTTGGCTCCTGTGGCGTCGGGGGTGATATCTTTAGCTTTTTGATGCGGCGCGAAAAACTTGAGTTTCGCGAAGTGTTAGAAATGTTGGCGCGCGAAGTAGGGGTAAACCTTGAGGCCGAGCATGACCCAGCGCAGGGGCAGCGTACCCGCCATTATGAGATCAACGAAGCCGCCGCCACCTATTTCCATGAGATTTTACTGCACCATAACGGCGCAGGCGTCGGGCGGGCCTATTTGACGCAGCGCGGCGTTAATGTCGAGACGATTGCGCAATTCCGGTTGGGTTTTGCCCTGGAGCAATGGTCGAATCTGCGCGATTTTTTGTTGGAAAAGGGCTGGTCGCTAGAGGAACAACTGGAAGCTGGCTTGGTCAAGCGCAATGAAGAACGCAACAGCGTCTATGATGCCTTTCGCGGGCGGGTGATCATTCCCATTCGCGATCGCCAGAGCCGCGTGATTGGTTTTGGTGGCCGTCTGTTGGGTGATGGGCAGCCCAAATATCTCAACACATCGGAGACGCCGCTCTTTCATAAATCACAGGTGGTCTTTGGCCTGGATCTGGCGCGTGAAGCCATCCGCCGCGAAGAGCGGGTTGTGATTGTCGAAGGCTACATGGATGTGATTGCGGCCCATCAACATGGCTTTGCCAATGTGGTGGCCTGTATGGGTACTTCCCTAACGGCTGAACAGTTGCAACAACTGCACCGCTTCACCAATAATTTTATCCTGGCGTTGGATGCTGACGCGGCTGGGCAGCAGGCCACGATCCGCGGTCTGAATCAGGCCCGCCAATCGTTGCTGCGGGTGCAAAAACCCACGGTGACGGCCACCGGCCAAGTGCGGTTGACCGAACGCTTGAATGCCAATCTGTCGATTGTTTCCATGCCCGCCGGGCTCGATCCCGATGATGTGATTCGCCGCGATGCGCCGCAATGGCAAAAGTTGGTGGCAAATGCGCAGCCACTGGTCGATTTTTATTTTCGCTTTATTGCTGATCAATATGACCTGTCCAGCGCCCAGGGCAAAGGATTGGCCGTTGCCGAGATCGCCCCGCTGATTGCCGAACTCGATGACGAGATTGAGCGCCAGCACTATATTCAGCAACTTAGCCGCGCCGTGCAGATCGATGAACAGACGATTCTCAGCCGTGTGCAGGCGGCAGCCAAGACCAGCAAGTTGCCAACCGAGTCAACCAAGAAGCGCTTTACCGACCGGACGAATCTGCAACATCGGCAGAGCCCAGTCCCTGGCGCGCAGCCGCAACCAGCCCCCTGGGAAACCGCGGCCACACCCAACCAGCGCCCGGTCGAAGCCAAGCCGCTGCCCGTTTCGCGCGAAGATCATTTGCTGGCGAATCTGCTGCGCGACCCCAATTTGTTAGTGTGGTTAGCTTCGGCAACCGAGCGCTTGGAGATTGCGCCGTTGCATCCCGAAGAGTTACAACTGGTGCAAAATCAGGAGCTGCTCAAAGCCCTGCGCCACTATATATCCAGCGATGATCAGTGGGATCCAGAATTATTTCAAGACACCTTGACCACCCATCTGCATGGTCATTTGGCCAAGCTCATCAGCTATGGCGCGCAGTTGCCGCAGCGTACGGTTACAGAATTGCGCATCGATACCGTGAAGACCTTGATCGATTTGCGCATTCAATGGCTGGGCGCGAATGCCCTGCATTTGAAGTTTATGCAAGAGGATGCGGCCCGTCAGGATGGTATGCAGGGCGCAAAGCAGCTAGTCAAACTGAATAATCAACATATTCAAACCGAGCTTCGACAGTTACAAGAATCAAAACATGGCTTGCCGCGCCTCTTGTCGCGCAGTGGCGAATTTAGACCAGTTGCTTAAGTATTCGGCTCATTTTGCAAAGTGTGAAACGCGCTTTTCTCTCGATACCATCCATTCACATTTTCGGCTGATCAGCGAATTATTGCAGTGTTCCGCATCGGCGGACAGGAAAGACTCATGACCAGAAGACGACGGAACAATTCTAGACCTTCTTCAAAAGACGAACCGATTTCCCCCCTCGCTCGGACAACTAGTGCCGTCGAAAGTGAATTGGATGAATATATCAACCTTGGCGAGAAACCAGACGTCGAGGAAGATCTGTTTGATGACCTAGCAGGGACGGAAGAAACTGAAGAGGAAGAAGATGCGGCGCCCATTCCGCGCATTGCGCGTGATACCAAGCTAGAAGAGGAAATTGAGCGCGAAAAATATGTGCCGATCGAGAAACTGGTGGCCGATGTTCCCGAAATCAGCCAGAGCCTGGACCCTGTGCGCATCTACCTGCGCGAGATTGGTCGCCATGCCCTGCTTACGGGCGAAGAAGAAGAGGAATTGGCCCAGGAGATCAAACAGGGGATCGAGCCGTTGGAGCGTGTCGAAGCAGCCGTTGGGCCACTGGAAACCCAAGTTGCCCTCTCGACGCGCATTACGCGCGCGTTGGAAGAGATCAACCAGCTCGAAGATCCAGTGGAGTTAGAGGAACTGGAAGAACGCCTGATCCGCGCCAAACAGGCACACAATCGCCTGACCCAGAGCAATTTGCGCTTGGTAGTCAGCGTCGCCAAACGCTATATCGGGCGTGGTCTCAACTTTTTGGACTTGATCCAAGAGGGCAATGTCGGCTTGATTCGTGCTGTTGACAAGTTTGACCATACCCTAGGTTTTAAGTTCAGCACCTATGCCACCTGGTGGATTCGCCAGGCGATCAGCCGTGCGATTGCTGACCAAGCGCGCACGATTCGCATTCCCGTCCACATGGTCGAGACGATCAATCGCCAAAGTCGCATTCAGCGCAAATTGCAGCAAGATCTGGGTCGCGAACCGACCTTTGAAGAGATTGCGCTCGATATGGATTTCTTGGAAGCCGATGATGTCGAGCGCGTGCGTGTCGCCATGCTCAATAGCACCCATCTGGACGCCGACTTAGAGCGCCGCCTAGAGCGCGCCGCGGCCAAGGTGCAACGGATCAAGCGCCTGAGCCAGGAGCCCATCAGCCTGAACACGCCGGTGGGCACCGAAGAAAACAGCTCGCTGGGCGATTTTATCGAAGATGACAGCATGCCCGCACCCGAAGGCATGGCCAGTCGCCGGCTGTTGCAGGAGCACATGAGCGAAATTCTCGATGGCCTGAGCGAACGTGAGCGCAAAGTGTTGGTCATGCGCTTTGGCCTGGAAGATGGCATTACCCGCACCCTGGAAGATGTGGGCCGCGAGTTCAACGTCACCCGCGAGCGCGTCCGCCAGATCGAAGCCAAAGCCCTGCGTAAACTGCGCCACCCGCTGCGCAGCCGCAAATTAAGAGATTATTTGAGTTAAGTGGTGCCCGTAAACGCGTTTTTTGCTCGTCTAATTTGACACTTTCCCCTTCCTATCGTATACTCAGGAACACCGCTGATGACGTTCCTCGGTAGCTCAATCGGCAGAGCATCCGGCTGTTAACCGGACGGTTGTTAGTTCGAGTCTAACCCGGGGAGCCAACACCACTGAAAAAAGCCTCTTTGGCCTAGTTGCCAAGGGGGCTTTTTCGTGTCCAATAACCTGTCAGCAGTATCCCCACTTCACCACGAAATTGACGAATTTCTCATTGACCGCGAGTCGCGTAATCTGACTCGTCCACGACGGCGTAAATAGACCAATGATAGTCCAGTAGGACAGTAGACAGCCACTGACTCACTGTCCTACTGGACTACTGTCTTACTTAGGCCATTGCAAAGCAATAAGTATGCAGTAGGGGCGGCTTGCCGCCGCCCGTTCGCAGCGAGCCAAACGCGGGGCGGCTGCGCGACCGCCCCTACGCATGATTTTGTTGGGCAAGCGCTGGATACTTATTGCTTTGAAAGCGCCTTAGTGTAAAAAAACTGTATTACTCGTGTTACGCAGTCCCTCCTGGGAACGCCGCCATCCTTGGCGGCCAACACCGGAGGCCGCCAAGGATGGCGGCGTTCCCGGCGGTAAAACTTATGCCTGAATCGTACGCCAACGTTAAAATGCGTATTGAATGAATTCAACACCTGCGACGGGAAACGTGTTTAAACACGTTTGCTATCCCAGGCGCTGAATTCATTCAGCAGCCGGTGATGAAATTTATCCCCAAATTACGAAGAAACCACCGCGGTTTCTTATAGAATGAGCCCCCTAGCGTGGTGGGTTGTTGAAATATACCTGCCACCCTTTACACGCTTGACAACTGGTAACAGTTGGTTTACCCTGTCCGAACGGTTGAATGGGAAAAACGGCATATCGACGGAAAGCGTGAGGTCTCCCCCAATGGCATATCTAGATTTTGACATTGAACTGCGTGAGCACAGTGATAGCCACTATGCGATCGCTGTGCGTTCCCTGGTGGGCGAAGCCCGTACCACGCTCCTCTTTCCCTTGACTAATGCGGCGTTGGAAACGGAGCTGCTCAAGGTCGAGAATGCGATTCTGCGCTCCTCTAGTGGGCGGCGCAAGAATCCGACGCCCGAAGAGACAGCCGTCCAAGCCTTTGGTCAGCAGCTCTTCGAGTTTTTGTTGAGCGGCGAACTACTCAGTCTTTACCGCCAGTGTCAACAACTGGCCCATACTCAAGATAAAGGCGTGCGCGTCAAGCTCAACGTCCTGCCACCGGGATTGGCAGTGTTGCCGTGGGAATTCCTCTATGACCCACGCCGCCGCGACTATCTCTGCCTCGATCCCAACACACCTTTGGTGCGCTATACCGAGTTAGCCGAAGCGGTGCGCCCGTTATCGGTAACCGCCCCGTTACGGATTCTCGGCGTCTGTATCAACGCTGTCGATCTAGGTGGCCTTGATGTGGCGGAGGAGCAGCGCCGCATGAACGAAGCGGTGCATGGGCTGCAGGCGCAAGGTCTGGTCGAGTTGACGTGGCTGGAAGGGCAGACCAGCGATGACTTGCTGCGTGCCATGCGGCGCGGTCCCTGGCACATTCTGCACTTTATTGGTCATGGCAGTTTCGATGTGCTGCGCGATGAAGGGCTGATTATCCTGGCGGATGAACAGGGCAAGGCGGCACCGCTTGCCGCTACGCAGTTGGCGCGCCTGTTGCAACGGCAGCGGAGTTCGCTGCGTCTGGTCTTGCTCAATGCGTGTGAAGGGGCGCGTGGTGGACGGCAGGATCTCTTTTCCAGTACAGCCGCGACCTTGGTCAGTAGTGGCATTCCGGCAGTGCTGGCCATGCAATATGAGATTACGGATGGGGCAGCGCTGCAATTTGGCCGTACCTTCTATGAAGCCCTGGCCGATAACCTGGCCGTAGACACCGCCGTGGCTGATGCGCGCAACGCCATCAACCTGCGCAATCGTCATTCGCTGGAGTGGGCCACGCCTGTGCTCTACATGCGTTCTCCAGACGGGCAACTCTTTGCGCTGGCCGCTAACACACTGGCAGACAGCAACCCTACCATTGCACCGACCCCGCCGCCTGTCCAAGCCGAGCCACAACCCGCCAGTCCGCCTACGTCATCTATGCCGCCTATGGATAAAGCGAAATTACCGCAACTGCGGCAACTTCTAGCCGACTCGCCGATTGATTTTGATTGGGTGACGATTCCCGCGGGTGAGTTTGTGATGGGCAGCGACAAGGCGCAAGACACGGCTGCCCGTGATAACGAATTGCCCCAACAGCGGCTCTATCTGCCGGAATATCGGATTGAGCGTGTGGCGGTGACGAATGCCCAATACCAACAGTTTGTTGCGGCTAAGGGCTATACATCACCTTCTCATTGGCAAAAAGGAGCGATTCCCAATGGGAAGGAAAAACATCCAGTGGTTAATGTGAGTTGGCAGGATGCAATGGTCTTTTGTGAATGGGCTGGGGTGCGGTTGCCAAGTGAAGCGGAATGGGAGAAGGCGGCACGCGGGACAGACGGACGTCTGTGGCCGTGGGGGAATGAAGCGCC
>DAOTTR010000039.1:0-1865 GCA_034437715.1 Caldilineaceae bacterium | reverse complement strand
CCGCCGGTCACCAAGTTTATTGTGCCCTTTATTGACATCGTCCACAATCGCGCCGCGATTGAGATTATGCGCGGCTGCACACGCGGCTGTCGCTTTTGTCAGGCCGGCATGATCTTCCGCCCCGTACGCGAACGCAGCGTTGACGAGGTATTACAGGCGGTCGATGAGATGATCGCACAGTGTGGCTTTGAAGAGGTCAGTTTCCTCAGCTTGAGCAGCAGCGATTATACCCATGTAGAAGAGTTGGTGCGGCGTACTATGGAAAAGCATGGTGCGAAAAAACTCAGTGTTGGCCTGCCCAGCCTGCGCATTGAAAGTTTCAGCGTCGATCTGATGGATCTGTTGGAGAAGGGACGGCGGCGTTCTGGCTTTACCTTTGCCCCCGAAGCCGCCACCGATCGCATGCGCGATGTGATCAACAAGCCGATTGCCTCGGCGGATCTGCTGCAAACCGCCGAAGAAGTTTACAAGCGCGGCTGGACCACCATCAAGATGTACTTTATGATTGGCCACCCCACCCAAACCCTCGAAGATGTGCAGGCCATTGCCGATCTCGCCAAAGCTGTGTTGGCCGTGGGGCAACGCGTCTTGGGCAAGCGCGCCAATGTGCGGATCGGGGTCAGCACGCTGGTGCCCAAGCCACATACGCCGTTTCAGTGGGCACCGGTAGAGGACGAAGCGGTGATTCGGGCGCAGATCGATCTGCTGCAACGCGAGTTGCGCGGGCCGGGCATTCACTTCACCTGGAACTATCCTAAAGAAACATTGGTCGAGGCCTATCTCACGCGCGGCGACCGGCGGCTGAGTGACGTGATCCAGCGGGCCTGGGAGTTGGGGGCCAAGCTTGAAGGGTGGAGCGAATGGTTTAATTTTGCCGCCTGGCAGCAAGCCTTTGCCGATTTTGGCCTGGATATGGATTGGTACGCACGCCGCGAACGAGCTGTTGATGAAATCTTGCCGTGGGAGCATATCTCGGCAGGGCTCAAGAAACAGTTCCTGGTGCAGGAATATATCCACACCTACCAAGGTGGCGTCGTGGACGACTGTCGCGAGCACTGCTTCAGTTGTGGCATTTTGGGCTACTTCAAGGAACAACGGCGCGCCGCAGACGACGCGGCGTGGTGTTGCCCGCCCTTGGGCCGCGACAAAGCGCGCCAACCAGTGGATATTACACCGATCCCACTCTATTTCAACGAGGAAATGTCGCCGGACCAGAGCGGCCAATTTGACCAACGGGTACCGCAGCGCCGCCACGGCACCGTTGCCAAACGTATTGAAGACCTTGCCGCAAGCGCCATCCCGCTGGCAGGCGACGACTGATTACCTATTAACCGTAACGATTACGCCAGCGTTAAATGCGTGTTGAATGAATTCAACACCTGCGCCGGGAAAGGTGTTTAAACACGTTTGCTATCCCAGGCTCTGCATTCATGCAGCGCAGCCGGTGATGAAATTTAACGTTGGCGTAATCGTTACCCCTCGCCCAACTCAGCTAACCTTTACCCACAAGTTGGCAATAGGGGAGGCGTGCCGGGGCCGTCCCCGGCACGCTAGCCATCCCTGGTACTCAAGGATGTGGGTAAAGGTAAGGGCTCAGGACGGGAATCGTCACCGGGTACCCTTTGGGCCCCTCCCCTAACCTGGGGCAGGCTGGGAGGGGGTACCCTGAATCGTTATCATCAAGCCCATCACAAAACAAGAGCCGGACAAGTCCCTATGAAAACGACTGTGGATTATCAAAATCTACTCACCTATTTCAATACCCAGCACAGCGACATGCTGGAGCTTGTGCGCCAGCTTGTCATTCAAGAAGCCCCCAGCAGTGACAAAGCGCGCCTGGATGCCTTTGCCGAGTTTATCGCCGA
>DAOTTR010000038.1:0-9119 GCA_034437715.1 Caldilineaceae bacterium | reverse complement strand
GATCCGATGGTCAATTGGGATGTAGCAGATTTGGTGGCATGGGCCACCGTCGCCGGCCTGCGCGTGGAAACCCAGATCGAGCCGGACCCCAACCAGATGCAGATCAGCGCCGCGGTGTTGCAACGCTGGTTTGCACCGGCGACGGGTGTGCGGCCCAGCTATGGTCAACGCTTGGCAGCGCACTTGAGCCAGCCAGAGATTGCGCTTGTCCAGAAACTCTTTGAACGCCAATTACTGAATCAAACGGTGACCTGGACAGGCCAGGTCGTCTATTTGTGGGGCGCAGTTCACTGATGGTAAGCGCTTAACTGGCAGCGTTCATCCTTTCGTACGCGGCTGTTTACCAGTCGATCGCCGCCCCGTCGTCTGGGTGATAGCTCTCGTGATTTCGCCAGTCGTGGCCGATCTTGCTGGCCATGGCTTCTTCGTCTAGCTCAATGCCCAAGCCGGGGCCGGTGGGCAGTTCCAAATAACCATCTTTGAAGACAAAGGGATTCTTCAGATAGCCTGCGCCAAAGGTGGTGTGCTCTTGCGCCAGGAAGTTGGGAATCGACGCATCCACATGCAGGCCTGCGGCCAGCGAGATCGGGCCCAACGGACAGTGGGGCGCAATTGCCACATAATAGGCTTCGGCCATACCGGCAATCAAGCGTGCCTCGAAGATGCCACCACAATGGGAAATATCCGGTTGGAGGATCGACGCGGCGCGTTTTTCCAAAAGCTCGCGGAAGCCCCATTTGGTGAAGACGCGCTCGCCGGTCGCAATTGGGATATGCGTCTTGCGCGCCAGATCGGCCAACACATCGACATTTTGACATTGAACTGGCTCCTCAATAAAGAGCGGCTGGTGCGGTTCCAGCGCTTTGATCAACAGCCCCGCGGTTTGTGGGCTCACCGCGCCATGAAAGTCGATGGCAATGTCAATTTCTTTGCCCACGGCCTCGCGGATCGCAGCAAACCGCTCGACGACACGCTCAACAAAGCCCGGCGTTTCAATAATGCGCGCCGGTCGCCCACCCGAAGGCCCGGTCTTGAGTGCCAAAAAGCCCAACGCCACGGCATCTTTGGCTTTTTGGATCACTTCTTCGGTGGTGCCGCCGCCAATGCCTTTATAGACTTTGATGCGATCGCGCAGGGGGCCGCCCAACATCTTGTAGACCGGCAACCCGGCGGCTTTGCCAGCCAGATCCCACAAGGCGTGATCAATACCCGATAGCGCGCTGGTCAGAATGGGGCCACCGCGATAGAAGGCGTGTTTGTAGATAGCCTGCCAATGATGGACCACCCGCGTCGGATCTTTGCCGATCAGATAGGGCTCTACTTCGGCTACCGCCTGGGCAACGGTCAGCGCACGGCCTTCCAAAATCGGTTCGCCCAGACCCACCAAGCCTTCATCCGTGTGAATTTTGAGAAAGAGCCACCGTGGTTTGACCAGAAAGGTCTCTAGTTTGGTAATTTTCATGATTCATCCTTTGCTTGTTGTGCGCGCAGTCAACGAATTTTGGGAGCAGATTGAACAGATTATGAGCAGGAATAATCCGTTCTTAGTCGATCAGGGAAGAACGGATTTTCTTTTTGTCCGTTCAATCCGCTTCCGGGGAGCCCTCTGGGCCCCGCTGACAGCGGGCCGGTTTATACCTCTTTGGTTGTTGCTGTCTCTTCATTCTCTTTGATCGAGCGTAGATGGGGAAAGAGAATGACCTCGCGGATCGTGTCTTTGCCGGTCAGGAGCATCATCAGGCGATCCACCCCAATGCCAAAGCCGCCGGTGGGCGGCATACCATAGGCAAGCGTTTCAATATAATCCGCATCGATTGGGTGAGATTCGTCGGCCCCTAGGCGCGCCCGATAAGTTTCATCGATAAAGCGCTGCAACTGATCTTGGGGATCGTTGATCTCGCTAAAGGCGTTGCAAAGCTCCATGCCCGCCATAAAGCCTTCAAAGCGCTCTACCTGGCGCGGGTCATCGGGCGAGCCCTTGGCCAACGGACTGACATCGCGCGGGTAGTCGATCAGGAAGGTGGGTTGGATCAAGTGGGGTTCGACAAAACGCGAAAGTAGATTGTCTACCAACTTGCCCCAGCCATTGCGCGGGTCGGCTTCCATTCCCACGCGCCGCATCTCCTGGGCCAACGATTCGGCATCAGGGAAGGCTTCATAGTCAATATCCGACGCATCCAAGATCGCATCGCGCAGGCGAATCCGCCGCCAGGGTGGCGTCAGATCCACCGTATAGTCTTGCCATTGGATGATCAAGGTGCCCAACACTTTTTGCGCCACATAGGCCACCATCTCTTCGGTGCGGCGCATAATGTCCGCATAGTCGGCATAGGCTTCATAGAATTCGAGTTGGGTAAACTCGGGATTGTGCTTGAAACTGACGCCTTCGTTGCGAAAGTCACGTCCAATTTCGTAGACGCGATCAAAGCCGCCCACAATCAGCCGTTTGAGATAAAGCTCAAAGCTGATGCGCAGGTAGAGATCCTGGTGCAGTTGGTTATGGTGGGTGACAAAAGGTTTGGCGGCTGCGCCACCATAGATCGGCTGTAGGATCGGCGTCTCGACCTCGAGAAAATCTTCATTGTCGAGATATTCGCGCAGGGCGCGCACAATCGCCGCACGGGTGCGAAAGAGTTCGCGCACCTCTGGGTTGGCAATCAGATCAACATGCCGGCGGCGATAGCGCGTCTCGCGATCGCGCAGACCATGCCACTTGTCGGGCATGGTTTTTAACGTTTTGCTCAGAAATTGCACGGCTTTGGCTTCGACACTCAGTTCGCCCGTCTTGGTGACGGTTAAGAGCCCTGTGACGCCGATAAAGTCACCCAGGTCAATCGCCTTTTTCCAAATATCATTGTACCAGTTCTCGGTCAACTCATCGCGCCGCAAGACAATTTGAATTTGGCCGCTGCCATCTTCCAGATCGGCAAAGCTCATCTTGCCCATAATCCGAATGCGTTTCAACCGGCCGGTGACCGTTACCTGTATTTCGGTGGCGTTTTCTGTATAGAGCGCACGCGCGGCGGCAATTGTATGCGTTCGTTGCACGCGCGCTGGGTAGGGCTCGATCCCCGCGTCGATCAGCGTCTGCAAATTCTGCAAACGCGCTTGCTCTTGGTCAGTCAAATTGGCAGGATCAAAGAGGTGATGCGCCGAATCACTCACAGGTTACTTCCTTCCTTGTCGCCGTGTCTGGCTCGTTATGTCTAGAAAAAGCGTTATATAAAGTATAAACTATCCTCGGATAGCTGCCGAATCAGAAAGCAGCCACAAAGTTGGATACACGGGTCTAGCCTATATGCATAGCGCGGTTATGAATTTAGTCTGATGAAGTAACAAAAGATAGGAATATTAATATTTCGTAATCTTCAATAGGTATTCTACCAAAAAATAGATACTTTTATGTACTTGAAAATAATCGATTCGTAAATTACAATATATTTAAACAAATTGCACTGTTTGTGTAAATTTGCACAATGGTCGCGATACCAATACTTATACTTATGGGCCAAAATATCATTAGACATTATCGGGAATAAACAGTACGGGCATGCGGTGGGCGGCGGCAATGGTTAATTGCGAAGAAGCCAGTTCAATTCGCCGCCCACCGCATGCCCCTACGTGGCTAGATATCTTATTCCTGATCATGTCTATTGATTATTGCTGTTTTGGCTAGGGAACCATTTAACAGTGCTGCTTCGAACCTATCAGCGCGTCACAAAGAGTATCAAATATCTGTTTTCGCTGGTGAAGCACGAGCGCAGCCCAGTGGTAACAGGTCGCCACACCGATTGGGTATTACGGGTGGCTTTTATTTGTTTTGCGCTCTTTATACTGAACAGCTTTATCGCCTTGCCATCGATCATGACTTGGCTGCTACGCATCATCGCCTTTGCCAGTTTTGGTGTTTTACTCATGCTGATCAGTCAGCAGACAACCAGGGAAGAGACGCCACAGCCCAGCAAGCACCCTTTGCCAGCCACCACAACACTAGCTACCAAAGCTGAAAAAGAGTTGGCGTGTTCACGCATTGAAATCCGCAAGTTGGCGACACGGCTGAATACTATCCACGAAGAAGAGCGGGCACGCATGGCGCGCGAGGTACATGATGTCTTGGGCCAAAATCTGACCGTGCTCAAATTCGGTCTAGAACGTATGGCAACCGATCTAGGCGGGGCAACTGGTCAGCTTACCCATGCGGCTAACGATGCAGCTAACGATGCGCTAGGTAGCCAACTTGGTAACAAGGTGAATAAACTGATCTTGGTGGTGGATCAGACATTTGAGCATGTACAACGACTGAGCACACAATTTCGCCCCTGCATGTTGGATGAACTAGGCCTGACACCAGCTATTGAGTGGCTTGTTTGCGAGTTCACCTGGCAAACAGAATTTACAGTTGAATTGAACTTGCCAGACCAGCCACCGCCGATTGATGATAATCTTGCCACTGTCCTTTACCGCATTGTACAAGAAGCGCTTACCAACGTTGTGCGCCATGCAAAGGCATCCCAAGTCAAGATCGCCTTGCAAATTACAGCCGAAAAAGCAATACTCCTGATCCAGGATAATGGGTGCGGCTTTGATACCAATCGCCAGCAAGCCAAAAAATCGATGGGACTGATCGGTATGCGCGAACGGATTGTCGCGTGGGATGGCATTGTGCGAATTGATAGCACAATTGGGCAAGGCACAACCATCTATGTCGAGGCGCTCTTATCACCGCCCTAGTACAGTTGGGCGTAGATACCACGGCCGTTAATCAGGCACGTTACTCGTGTACATCATGGTAAAAATAGGGTACCTTATTTACGCCGGGATCTACTAGTGCTATTGTCGCTTTTTGGCAACGATTAAACTGTATAATATACGTAAACTATAAGAGGGTAGGTGCGGTTTGTAACCGCATAATTCGTAAGACACGCAAGACCGTGCGGTTTGTAACCGCACCTATAAATCCTTTATATGGAATTTGCAAGGGTTTTGACTACGAAACTGCGGTTGGGTTGAAAACGCGCGTCGGGCGGTTGTGGTGGGATGACCAACTTCGCGTTTTCAAACAGAGCAACGTATAGGAAGAGAGAAATCACCGATGATCCGAATCCTGCTTGTGGACGATCACGATTTGGTACGTGAAGGCTTAATTCAAATCATTAAAACAACGACCGATGCGATCGTTACAGGGGAAGCGGCCGACGGCCAAAGTGCGCTGAACTTGCTCCGCAAACAGCAATTTGATATCGTGCTATTGGATCTTGCTTTGCCCGATCAGAGTGGGCTCCATTGGTTGAAGGTGATCAAAGCTGAACAAGCGACAATGCCCGTCTTGATCTTAACCATGTATGGCGAACAGCAATATGCTGTCCGTTGTATGCGCGCGGGTGCCGCCGGTTATCTGACGAAACGTCATGCAAGTTCTGAACTATTAACGGCGATTCGTCGCGTCGCTAGCGGCCAAAAATATATCACTTCTACGGTGGGTGCCGAATTGGCGACGGCGCTGGAACGCCATTCCAGCACATCCTTGGCGCTGGACATTCTTTCGGATCGGGAATTGGAAGTTCTGATCTTGCTGACAGATGGGCACTCTGTCAGTAACATTGCCGAGCATCTGATGTTGAGCATTAAAACGGTCAGCACCTATCGCACGCGCTTGTTGCAAAAGTTACACATGTCCAGCAATGCCGAGCTTATTCGTTACGCGCTCATCGAAGGCATTACCTCACAACTACCGCTGAAAATGGCGTGAATGAGCAAGGGTGCATTTCACTTTTTGGGCAGTGTGCCGGGGACGAGCGACAACCACATCGGTTTGACAAACGGCACCCCGCTCGTCCCCGGCACACGTTGCGCGCGTTCTAAAATTTACCCTCAACTTGAAATACACCTAATGAGCAAATCCGTACTTAAACAGGTTAATTTTTCCGCGGCGACTGCGCGTTCGACTGAGCTCACGCCGAAGTCCTGTCGAAGTCGTCGAGAAATAGCAATATATAGATAGCCTATCAGCTTCCTCTTACAGATACTTCGGATACTCTCCTACACAAAAATTGATCATTTGTCAGTTTACATTTCGTTCAACTACATGTAGGCTTTGACAACTTGAATTGTCGCCTGCGCAAAATGTACCATCTCGCCTGATTAGTCAACGGATTAGTCATCAAGAGAACCTTGGCAGAAAAGAGGAAATTATGCGCATCAGCAATTGGGCTACACAGTTCAATGCAAAAATCATTTGCAGTGAGGATCGCCCTGACAATCCCACCGGTGACATGATCTACCGCATCAAAGATGTTTTTACCACCTGCGATGGCTCGTGGGATCCGTCGAACGCCACCGGTGCCATTGAACAATGGGCTACCAGCAGCTATTTATTGCCCCCTAACGATCCGACCTATTTTGATGATGCTGGTGGCGCACACCATATCTTCGCCCGCGTATTGGATCTAGAAGGAAAGCCCATCACCAATCAAGATGAATTCATCTGCTGGTCGGACGGCGTACATCTGCTTGGGCAAGCAAATTTTGCGCAATATATCAAAATGACGATCACACCCAAGGCGCGGTCGGGGTGGGGCAATCAGCCAATCTGGAGTTCATTTAGCCCAGCGCGCGGCGAAACAGGGCCGTGGGCCTGGTGTCCACGCGGTGCCGCAGATGTTATAGTGGGCGGCGGGTTACCCGACAACTTACATATCTCGTGGTTTGTTGTCTGGCAAGCAGAAAAACGTGCGCCAGGCGAAATCGATGACGAACCGGGTGATGAAACTGGCGAGAATCTTCCACCCAATTTGGCTGCCTTGCGCCAGGCAGCATGGCAGGTAGTCGGTATCGCTTTGTCGCCAACCTCGGCACTTGTTGCCTACGCCCGCAACCATAACCTGGGCGCGCCGCTGACAATCGAAAAGGAGATGGATGGCTATCGGGTACAAGGGTTTGCCGGGGGCATTGTCTATGTGCCGCTCGATCGCTTGACAGAGTTGAGCCATGTAAATTGGTAGACAATTTTGTTAAGGTGTTAAGGTGTAAATTTGTAGGTACGCTTTGTAAGCGTACAATCTGTGGTGCATGTAATGCCTTATGTTATGTTACGCCGCCTCACCTGGGAACGCTGGCAAGGATGCCAGCCCTGGGGCTTGGTGCGTATATCGTCTAACAAAATTACCGTTGTCATGCCAGGAATGTATAAGAATGATTCAATCACGGGTTCATCCCGCTGCGCTATCCCATGATACGCTGCTCAATAGCACACCAGAAAGTACACTAGTACAGTTGGGCGGAAATAACCATACTATTCTCCGGTGAATCAGTGGTGAATCAGTAGTGAATCAGTAGGACAGTGAGACAGTACAAACACTGTTCTACTGTCCTACTGATTCACTGTCTTACTTACGCCCAACTGTACTAGTAGATCCCGGCGTAAATAAGGTACCCTATTTTTACCATGATGTACACGAGTAACGTGCCTGATTAACTGCCGTGGTATCTACGCCCAACTGTACTAGGGTAAAGGCCGATGCTTGAATAGTTACCAACCATAATTTTATAATACTATAGCAAGTATAGTACCATGCAAACAATCTACTATAGCATTCCGCTTACGATTCGCCTGTTTTGTCCGGCTGTAGGTGTGAGTGAGGCCAGGAAGCACGGCCATGAAATAAAGGAGAAAAATTGACGACAAATGAACTTGTGTAAACAATGGATTTTCTGCGCGCTGCTGCTGCTTTTCGTCGCCAGTTGTACCTCTGCAAATCAGCAGCCATCTTCCTCTGCCTTAGGCGGTCGTGTACTGCTGTGGCACGCCTGGACCAATCAGGAAGCCGTCGCCTTGACCAATGTATTGGCAAGATTCCAAGAAATTAACCCGGATGTTGTGGTGAAGCTGCAAGCATTTACTGACCCAACAACGATGCTCGAACAATTCCGCGTGGCGTCTGATGCCGGGTTGGGGCCAGATCTGATCCTGGCACCCAGCCAATGGGTGCGCCCGCTGCGTGATGCGAATTTTGTGAGCGAAATTGGCACATCGATTGACACCACCTTGCTTGAACGCTATTCGCCAGCCGCCATCGAGGCGCTGCGCTATGGCGACGGGCTCTATGGCTTGCCGGTGGCGCTGGATACGATGGTGCTCTATTATGATCGCCAAAATACCACCCTGCCACCGGCGACATTAGAAGAGTTGCTGGCTGCCGCAGCCAGTGGTCACCTGGTCGCATTGGGCACAACCTTTGAAGATGCTTTCTGGGGCGTGCAAGCATTTGGCGGTCGGCTCTTTGATGCTGAGCAGCATGTCATTTTGGATCGCGGGGGTTTTGCCAACTGGTTGGCTTGGCTAAAGGACGCGCGCGAAGCCCCAGGCATGGTGCTCGATTCGAATCGTGCCTCGCTCTTAACGCGTTTTATTGAAGATGGCATCACCTATTATGTGGGCAATGCCAGCGAATATAACGCGATTATTGCCAGCCGCCGTGCGCTCACCACCGAAACCGAATTGCTTTCCCCGGAAAATCAGATTGGCGTTGCCCCGCTGCCCATCGGCCCTAATGGCAACGCTGGGCCTTTTTTGCAAGTGCAAGCTTTTCTCTTTAGTCCGGTTTCCTCCGAAAATCAACGGACACTGGCGCTGGCGTTGGCACAATTTGTGACGAATGCTGAACAACAGACCACCCTGATGCGCGAAGCGCGCTTGGTGCCAGCCAATGCACGGGTGCGTGTCAATCCCCGATTGGATCCAGCCGTTGCCACCTTTGTTACGCAAGCGCGCAATGCCATACCCATGCCCAATGGTCCAGCGTTAGAAGCCGTCTTTCGGTTGGGCAACGAAGCCTATGCACGCGTCCTAGAAGGCCTCATCGATCCCGCTGCCGCGGCGGCCAACACAACCGCAGCAATTAATGAAGCCAATGGCTTTACCGCGGTGGCCTCTGCCCAATTTGAATGCAGAGGGGTGGGGACGCTCTATTTGGGGGAGGGCTAGGGTCGCTGCCATTAAGGTAAGGATTAGAAGCAGTGTTTTCGACGGCGTTTAGGGAAGTTAAGAGCCGAATTGAGTTTAGTTTTACGTCTAGGTACGTCACGGATACGCCGAGTATAGGTAGGATTCATCAAAAAGA
>DAOTTR010000037.1:0-2073 GCA_034437715.1 Caldilineaceae bacterium | reverse complement strand
CTGAGGCCGGGGGCACCTTGTGGCCCTGGCACCCCTTGGGGTCCTGGTATGCCCTGCATACCCTGGGGTCCAGGGACACCGGGGCGGCCAGTCGGCCCCGTTGGCCCTGGCTCGCCTTGCACACCTTGGGGGCCGATGGGGCCTGGCGCACCGGGCGTGCCAGGAATGCCTTGTGGTCCCATGGGGCCTGGCACACCCTGCGCGCCGACCGGACCAGGAATGCCTTGTGCCCCAGCCGGGCCAGATGCACCGGCGGGGCCGGTCTGGTTCCAGGTGATTTGCTGATCCTTGCTGCTACACTTCTGGCCGACTTCAACGTCGATTACGCGCAGTTCACTGCCTTTGTTGCCATTCTTGCGTTCGTAGCAGCCCGTGATCACCCCGTTAGCCGCCGGGATGCTGGCCGACGCCAGGCCACTGACGGTGATCAGCAAACCAACCAGGGCAAACGCGGTTAAACTGGGACGACGCCACCAGGTGAACGGAAAACGGTGGGCCGGGCGTGGGGCATCTACCTGCTGCTGCAAGGCGGCAAGTTGACATTGCTGTTCCTGTACCAGGCGGGTCAACTCTTGCAAGGTTGGTTGGGATTTATCTGGCTGATTCATGAATAAAACTCCTTGTTCAATAGCTGCTGTTGGATATGATGTGGCAGACGGCATCGTTAAACTGGGCGCCGGTGGCGCTGCCGCCCAAGTTGGGAAGCGCCCTTGTTGTGATCATTCATCGTGCTCATCGCGGCGGCGAGCCTTGGCGATCGGCATACGAACAAAAAGCACCGTGCTGACCAGCAGGCTGCCGAAGGCCAATGCCGCCAAGCCGAGATGCGGCGGCCATGCGAAGGCGGAACGACGCGGCGGCACTGGTGCCTGGGTTGGCGCGGGAGTTGGTGCAGCGGTTGCTGGCAACGACACTGATGTAGGGGCTGACGTTGGCGTGTCGGGTGGCTCTGGCGTGGGGGTTGCGTGCGCTATGCCAGCAAAAAGCGCAGCATTGATCAGCAGTAAGCAGCCGAGGGTCAGCGCGATGAGGCTGAGACGTTTCTGCCAAGCAATGTAGAAGCGCTGCGGCTGAGGTGCGAGGTGGGACGAGTTGCGTGAAATGGCTTGGCATTCGGGTGGATAGTTCATGGGTAAAGCTCCTTGTGGTTGAATGGTTGACGAGACTGTTCAAAAATTTTTGTCGGCGTTGGCTTGTTGTCTTCGGCTTATAAGATATCAAATCAGCGTTAAAGCAACATCAGCGCGCGGCCCGGTTGGGCGGCAAAAGGAGGGGGAAAACGTCTGTGCAGCGTTAGAGCATCGTTAACGTGCGACTAGAGCCGCTGCCGTCGATGATGGGGCTGACGTACGCTTTGTCTGTTTGTGCCTGCTGCTGAACAGTTTATCAAGCGAATGTCCAGAGATCGTCCAGAATCCTAGCAAAAAGCGTCCAGAGATCGTCCAGAACACCTTGGCGCTCACGTTGAGATGACTGTATACCCGGTGTGGGTCATGGTTTCCACGCAGAGCAGATCCACACCTTGCAGAAACAATTGTTGATATTCGCCAGTCGCTTGGCAGGCCAGCGCATCCGTTTCACTGGCATAAACGCCGCAGACCAGCACCGTCTGGGTTTCGGCATTGACCAACACATAGAGATCGACCAGAGCGGCTAGCTGGTTGACCACGGGTTCGATCTGCTCTTGCCAGAGTTGTGTAAAGGTAGCGATGTGCTCCGGCTTGATCTGTACGGTGCTGATACTGGCGTACATGGGTTCCCTTGGGCAATGGTGCGCACTGAGCGTTTTTACCGTTGGCAAAATTTTTTGCCAACGGTAAAAAGTGAAAGCTTGTAGTAGAATTACTTTGATGCTTTTGTAAATTGTTGCCCATAGCTGCCGCATGGTGGGGGTGATCTTTGACCGAGAGAGCTTTTGTGTGTCCTCTGGCTCCCGCTGTCGGCATCAATCCCGCTGGCTAGTTTTTTACCCGAGTCCACTCGGTGCAGGGTGCTCCTTGATAAAAGAGGGATCGCCCGTGATTTCGTTTTTGCTTGCGCCTGACTTTAGCATAGCAAGCCAACGTGAATGCA
>DAOTTR010000036.1:0-21663 GCA_034437715.1 Caldilineaceae bacterium | reverse complement strand
GCGTCCGGGTCGATCATCAATGAGCCGAGGACCGCGCGCTCCGCTTCAATATTGGCCGGGATGGCTCGATCTGGGCGTTCGATTTCACTCATAATTTGTTACGTGTGTCCAACTGTACTTATGCAGCCGCGACAAAAAAAACGGCGATACTGCTCGACACAGCCTCGCCGTTGATAATGCCAAGATGTGGAATTGTGTGCGCCTACTTACCGAGGAGCGAATCCAAGTCTAGCCCTTCAACGAAGTCTTTGAAAGCGCCCAAATCTTCGTCTACGCCTTCTTGCGTACCGACGGGCTTCTCTTCGCCGGTGAGTTGGACCTCTTCTTCGGGCCGCAACCCCGCTTGATCCATCACCTCTTCGGTGACATAGATGGGGGCATTCACCCGTACGGCCAGGGCAATCGCGTCGCTGGGGCGACTGTCGATCTCGACTGTGTCACCATCGACATCCAGCACAATGCGTGCGAAGTAGGTGCTTTTCTCGAGGCCGCTGATCAAAATGTGGAGGACTTCGCCGCCCAGGCTCTCAATCACGGACTTGAGCAGGTCATGGGTCAGTGGGCGTGGTACATCTACCCCTTGCAGTTGGAGCGTGATCGACTCTGCTTCAAAGGGGCCGATCCAAATGGGCAGGATACGGTCGCCTCCTTCCTCACGCAGCTCTACAATGCGATTTTGGGACATCAGGCTTACTCGAATGCTGGCAATCACGACTTCTATCATCTACTCATTCCCCCGACTATAATCCGCCCGAATCCGCAAGTTCACTGGTGGTATCGTATCCTTCCCGAAAAATTTTGTCCAATTCTCATGGGTCACGAATTTTTTCTGAGAAGCGATTGCGCCAAACGAACTGCGACTGCGGGTTTGGCCATGCTGTGAACAATGGGACGCAAATCAGTCTTTCCGTATCGAAACCGATTGATCTAGTGTACGCCTTGTGCCCGCGTATAGGTAGCGAGCCGCACTGGCCCTGTTGGGACAGCACGCCTGCTACGGAACCTTTGTCCAACAGTATATCACAGCAAAATACTGGATGCGCAAACTGTGACAACTGTCTACCTTCACCGTACGAATGCTTTATAACGCTGTACGCAACAAGCTGTCTCCTTTTCCAAAAATACAAAAAGTGACATGCTCAACTCTGCTAACCAACCGGCTATGGTAGCACGATTTGTGGCCCGATTATACCATAGTTGTGTTTCTCTGCAAAGTACTTTTTTACCCATATTGCGTGCTGTGTCCGCGCTGTGTCAACGAATGGCTCAGTAATTTGTCTGAATAGGCAAAGTCCGGTATAATCTTCTCTGTAGCTCGGGGAGTGGTGCAGCTTGGTAGCATACTTCGTTCGGGACGAAGAGGTCGGAGGTTCAAATCCTCTCTCCCCGACACATGACAGGCGGCGTTGACCGTCTTTCCTCTGGTGAAAGCCCTTTGTACTGACTTAAACAGTCGGTGCAAGGGGCTTTTTTGTTCCCTCTATTGCTTACCTCAGTAGACTTCGTTCTTTCATTTTATGAAACTATCCCATGCCGGTACACTGGTATAGGACGCTGGGATCAAGTTTGCGTCATACGGCATCTTCGATGACGAGATGCTCAACGGGGGAACGTACCGGTTGTGGGGCCGTTGCCAAGGGCAGATAATAGCGCATCTTCGTTCCCTTGTGCAGCACGCTCTCGACTTCAATGCGGCCACCATGCGCGATAACGATACTCTTGGCAATGGCGAGGCCGAGACCAACGCCCCCTTGTATACGCGTGCGGGCCTTGTCAACACGATAGAAGCGTTCAAAGACCAACGATAGATCGCGCTCTGGAATGCCAACCCCTTCATCCGCTACCTCAATCACGACTTCGGAACCTTTCAACGTCGAGCGCAGGATGATCGTTTTTCCCGCTTGGCTATGCTTGGCGGCGTTATCCACCAAAATAAGCACAGCTTGTGCAATGCGCTCACGGTCGATCCGTACGAAACCTTCGCCCGCTAATTCCATCTGTACAGTCGTACTGTATCCACGCGCCAGGACGCTAGAGCGTTCGGCAAGTTCGGTAAGAAAGGCGCGAATATTGACTAATTCCTGGTCGAGTGGCACGGCACCGGCATCGGAACGGGCCAGAAAGAGCAAGTCCTCGAGCAAATGGGTCATGTGTTCAGCTTCCTTGGCGATCTCCTCAAGCAGATCCTGGTGAACGCAGTCACGCTCAAGCGTCAAGGCTACTTCGGCGTTGGCGCGCAACACGGTCAGCGGCAACGGCATCGTGCTCAGTGGCGGCACCCAGGGCGCAACGGTGCGCAACAACGAGATCGCCGCTAGTGCGGGTGCGGGCATGACGGTGGAAAATTCCAGCGGCAATCGTCTGGAAGCGAACACCATCGCTGCGTCGAGCGATCAAGGGCTGCTGCTGACGGGAGCCAGCAACAACACACCATCCTCGCCAACACGCGCTTTGGCGCGGCAGATGCGGCTTTCCTGGTCGAACTGGGTTCACACGGCAATCGCATCGAGGCCAATAACGTCAGCGAGAGCGAAGCAGGCATCATCATCGAGAACTCGAACGCCAACCAGCTGAGCAACAATGTGGTCTCGGCTTCGAGCGACAATGGCATCACGCTCGAGAGCGCGCACAACAGCATCGTGCGCGGCAACGATCTGCGCTTCAACACCGGTGGCATCCAACTCGACGCCTCGACTGGCAACCTGATCGAAGCGAACAACGCCAGTGAAACTGACGGTACCGGCATTGAACTGGGCGGCGATTCGCTTGAAAATATCATCCGGCTCAACCTGGCAAATGGCAACTCGGCCAACGGCATCGCGATTGGGGACTATGCACCCGCCGGCGAAGGCAACCTGATCGATAATAACACGGCTAGTACAGTTGGGCGTAGATACCACGGCAGTTAATCAGGCACGTTACTCGTGTACATCATGGTAAAAATAGGGTACCTTATTTACGCCGGGATCTACTAGCGGCAACGCCGCCGACGGCATCAGCGTGGACGCAGTTGGGCATATCATCGTCAACAACCGCGCCCACAACAATAGCGGTTGGGGTATCTATGCCGCCCAAGGCAGCATCCTCGGTGTCAACATCAATGGCGGTGGCAACCGCGCCTTCGGTAATGTCGAGTTGGCGCAGTGCTACAACATCCTCTGTGCTGGCGGTAGCGGACTGGCCACCGATAGCACGCCGCCAGAGACCTTGCTCACGGCCAATCCCAGTGATCCGAGCAGCTTTACTTCGGCGACCTTCGGCTTCACAGGCTTCGACAATGCCAGCTCGGTGCAATTCCAATGCGCGCTGGATGGCGCGGCTTTCACCTCCTGCACCAGCCCGACAGTCTACAGCCGGCTGGGCCTGGGCAGCCACACCTTCGCCGTGCGCGCGGTTGATTACATTGGCAATATCGATCCAACCCCGGTCAGCTTTGGCTGGACAATCGAGGCCCCTGCGCCCGGTGTCGCCCCCGACACAACGATTGTCACCGCGCCCGATGTGGCGACTGCCAGCACAACGGCCAATTTCAGCTTCTCGGCCAATGAAGAGAATGTCACCTTCGCGTGTGCGCTCGATGGCGCAGCTTTTACGGCCTGCACCTCACCACAAACGTACAGCGGTTTGGCAGTCGGCGCGCACAGCTTTGCCATGCGCGCAAGCGATGACGAAGGCAACGTCGACGCCACGCCAGCCAACTTCACCTGGACGATTGCTGCGGCACCGGTGGCCACCAATGTAAGCTGCGGCCAGGTGTTGATCCAGAGTACGCGGGTGCAGAACGATCTGCTCGACTGCAACGGCAACGGTTTGGTGGTCGGCGCGCATGGCATCACCATCGACCCTTGGGCGTTGGCATCCTCAACAACGGCTTCGATTCGGTCACGATCCGCAACGGCATCGTGCAGGAGTTTGACTTCGGCGTGCAACTGAATGTAGGCACGGCGCTTAACGTCGTGGCCGAACTCATGCTGCTCGCCAACCAAGATGGCGGCATCCAACCGACGAATGCCGACCAGAGCAACAACGGCAATACGATTCGCGATAACGCCATCGACGGCAGCAGCCATGGGATCGCCCTGCTCGACGGTACCAGCGGCACGACGATCCAGGGCAACCAGATCAGCGCCAGCGCGGGCAATGGCATCTATCTCTTTGGCGTAAATGGCAACCGTATCGAAGGCAACACCGTCAGCGCATCAAGCGAGGCGGGCGTGGCCTTGGAAAATGCTGCCAACAATACTATCATCGCCAATATGCTGACTGGCAATGCGGGCGGCGGCATCGTACTTGGCGCTGATCTGCTGTCGGCTAATCATAACCGTGTCGAAGGCAACACAATTAACGAAAGTGGGTCGGCTGGCATCAGCGTGATCGATTCCAATACCAACCAGTTGATCAACAATTGTGTACGCTTGTCGGGCGGTGATGGTATCAACCTGGAAAATGTGCAACAAACTGTGCTGCGCGGTAATGACGTGCGCAGCAATTCTGGTGGCATTGGGCTGATCGGTTCTAGCAGTAACCAACTGGAGGCCAACCATGTCAGATCAAACAGTGGCGCTGGTATTGCGCTCGAAGGCCTCTCGCTGGACAACATAATTGTGCTGAACACGGCCAACACCAACAGCAATGACATCTACGTAGGTGATCAAGCCAGCACCGGGCTGCGCAACCGGATCGACCGCAATACGGCCAGTGGCAACGGGGGCGACGGCATCTTCGTTGGCCCCGGCGGCCATACGGTGGTGGGCAACGTGGCCGACGGCAACGACGGCTGGGGCATCTATGCCGAGCAAGGCACGATCGACGGTGGCGGCAATGCGGCCACCGGCAACGCCGAGCCCGCACAATGTTTCAACATTGCCTGCACGATTGGCATCCCACCTGGCTCGCCCGACACGGTGATCGTGGCGCGGCCCACCGACCCGACCAACAGCCGCCGCGCACTCTTCACCTTCACCGGTTCGGACAACATCACGCCGGTGGCGAACCTGGGCTTCCAGTGCCGTCTCGACAGCACGAACGAACTCGCCTGGGTGGGCTGCGAAAACCCCTCCGAGTACGCTGGCCTGACCCCTGGTACGCACACCTTTGAAGTGCGCGCCGTGGATGAATCGGAGTTTGTGGATCCGACCCCGGCCAGCTACACCTGGACGATCACGGCGCTGCCGATCGGTGTTGCGCCCGACACCTTCATCGACTTGGCTCCGCCAACCGATGTGGCCTTGTTCGAGGGCTTCTTCACCTTCTCGGCCAACGAGCCCGATGTCACCTTTGCCTGCTCGCTCGATGGCGCGCCCTTTGCGGCCTGTGAATTCGTCTTTGAGTTTGAATTTGAGGAGTTCGAAGTGGGTCTGCATACCTTCCGGGTACGCGCCACCGACTTCGAAGGTAATACTGATCCAACGCCAGCAACCTATACTTGGAATGTCCTGGGCATCATCACAACGATTACTGCTGGCCCGGCCTTTACACCGGGTGAATTCCCTGGCCCAGCCGAGGGGGGCGAAACCACCGAAACCACCGCCACCTTCAGGTTTGAAGCCAACGTGGCCGCGCCCAGTGGGCCCCCGACCTTCTTCTGCTCGCTCGATCTGGGGCCGTTTGTCGCCTGCGCTTCGCCGCTGGTTTACAGTGGGCTAGCGATTGGCGAGCACCTCCTGCTGATCAACGCCGTCGATCCCGAAGGCCGCGAACAGATCGAACCGACCGAGTATGGGTGGGTGATCATCCCGTCACTGGACACGACGCCGCCGGAGACAACGATCACCAGTGCTGGGGTTGACCCCATCGGCGCGCTGACCTTTGTCTTCACCGGGGTGGACAATGTCACCTCGCCGCAAGGTTTGGCCTTCGAGTGCAGCTTGGATGATCCGACTGCGGCTGCCTTCAGCGAATGTACAAGTCCATGGACGCTGCCTAATCTGGAATCGCCCGAACCGCTGCCTGCTGGTTCGCATATCTTCTATGTGCGTGCGCTGGATACTGAAGACAATGTCGATGCGACGCCGGCTGCGTTCGCCTTCACCTATGTCGGTGATACGATTGCGCCGGTGGCAATCTTCCTGGCTGGTCCCCCGCCGACGACGATTGGGGTGGAGTCGATCTTTACCTTTGCGGTGAACGATCCCTTCGCCAGCTTCGAGTGTGCGCTCAATGGCGCGCCCTTTGAGGAATGCGCATCGCCCTTCGAGACGCAGGTTGAGCTAGGCACACAGGAATTGCAGGTGCGGGCGATTGATCTGTCTGGCAACGTTGGACCCGCCGCCAGCTACACATGGACGGTGATCGGGCCGCCGGATACTACGATCTTGAGTGGTCCGTTGGCGACAAGTGCAGTCACTACAGCCACCTTTACCTTCGTTGCTGATCAAGCCGGTTCGACCTTTGCCTGTGCCCTCAACGATGCACCCGCCACCGTCTGTACTTCACCACTAGCGCTGACCGGCCTGGGCAACGCCAGTTACACGCTGGCGATCGAGGCGACGAATAGCTAGGTCTCCTTGAAGAAGAACCCGCGATCTACACCTGGGCAGTTGTCGCCGGTCCCGATATGACTGTGCCAGAGACTACAATTCTCAGCGGGCCGCCACTGGTGGACGCGCCGACAAGCGCGACCTTCACCTTTGGCGCCACCGAGTTGGCTTCCGCATTCGCCTGTCAATTGGATGGCTTCGGCTTCTCGTCATGTGAATCGCCAGTAAGCTACACCGAGTTGGTCGGTGGCCTACACCAGATCCAAGTGGTGGCTACCAATCTGGCGGGCAATGTCGATCCGACACCCGCGCTCTACACCTGGACAGTTGATGGCCCACCGGTGACGACGGTTAGCACTGGGCCGGAGGAGACGACAGAAATCACCAGCGCGACCTTTATCTTCACGGCTACCTTGCCTGGTTCAACCTTTGTCTGTGCGTTGGATGGTGCGCTGTTCGTCAGTTGTTCCTCACCAACCACCTACACCGATCTAGCGGTGGGTGTACATACCTTCGAGATCTATGCCACCTCACCAACTGGCCAGATCGAACTAGACGCGACTGAGTACGAATGGCAGATCGTTGCGCCGATCATACTCGACACGACCTTCGCCAGTGGACCAGCGGCTGCGACCCAAAGCACGATAGCGACCTTTGAATTCACGGCTAACATCGCCGATTCTACCTTCGAATGCGTGCTCGACAGCGAACCTTTCGAAGCCTGTACCGCACCAGTCGAGGTGACCGGTCTGAATGCTGGGTCGCACACCTTTGCCGTGCGCGCTACCAGTCCGCTGGGCGTAGTTGAGGCTGTTCCGACCGTCTATAGTTGGACGGTGCTGGCTACCGACACCATCGCGCCAGAGACGACGATCACTGCTGGGCCACCGCCCACAAGAAGCATTGCCGCCTGACATCAGCGCGCCAGAGACGACGATCACCGCTGGGCCGAGCGGCTTGAACAGCAATGTCGATGTTAGCTTCGAATTCACCGGCAGCGATGACGGAACGGCAGCCCTCGATCTCGAGTTCGAGTGCGCGCTGGATGGTGCACCCTTCGAATCGTGCGCCTCGCCGTACACGATCCAAGATCTGACGGCAGGCGAACACACCTTCTATGTGCGCGCGATTGATGAGGCGCTCAACGTCGATGCGACGCCCGCGGAACGCACCTGGACGCTGGTCGATCTGCTGGCCCCAGAGACTAGCCTTGACAGCACACCGGAAGAGCTGACGACGAGCACTGTCGCCACCTTCACCTTCTCGTCTGACGAACCGGACGCGACCTTCGAGTGCGCGCTCAATGGGGCAGATTATACCGCCTGCACCTCGCCCGCGTTCTATAGCGGCCTGACAGTCGGCCTGCACAACTTCAGCGTGCGCGCGCTTGATCCGGCTGCTAACGCCGACGCAACGCCGGAGAACTATAGCTGGACGATCATCTTGCCGACGGCACCAGCGACGCAGATCGTGGTAGGGCCGCCCGCGCTATCGGTGAGTGCCGAGGCATTCTTTACCTTTGCCTCTGACCAGCCCAACGTGATCTTCGAGTGTGCGCTGGATGGTAGCGCCTTTACCGAGTGCGAAACGCCATTCGAGATCCAAGAACTGACGGACGGTCTCCATGAGACGCACGCTGCGCTCTTTGCCCAGGCACCGGCAGCAAACCTGTTACACCTGGCCTGCCACGGTCGCTTTCGATCCGACAATCCGCTCTTTTCATCCCTACAGTTGGCTGATGGTTGGCTGACGGTGCGCGATACCTATAACTTGAAGCTACAATGCGATTTAGTGACCTTAAGTGCCTGTGAGACTGGCGTTAGCCAAGTGGCACCCGGCGATGAATTAATTGGATTGGCGCGCGGCTTCTTTGCTGCCGGTGCGCCGACGCTATTGGTGAGTTTGTGGGCAGTTGATGATGAAGCGACGACGCAGTTGATGACACTTTTTTATCAGCGTCTGTTGGCTGGGGTTGGTCCGGCTGCGGCATTGTAGGCTGCGCAATGCCAACTGTTGGAAAGATACCCGCATCCGTACTTCTGGGCATCTTTTATTTTCCTCGGTCGCTGGTGAGCGCTGTGTTGATGTGGTCTCTATGCAATGGTATTGGGACGAGCGTCCTTGACGTTTCACAAAGAGTATTCACAAAGAGTAGAGGAGATACAATGATGAAACAGATGCAACAATTGGGTACACGGATAATCGCCCACTTGCTGATCTTGAGCTTGTTGTGCGGTAGTATGGTTCCAGGCCGTCTGCTCTATGCCCAGGCTGTAGATGATTATGTAGCTGGCGAGGTGGTGGCGAAACTGTTGCAAGCCGGGGATCTGGCTAGCGTGACGGCTGCCTATGCACTGGATCCAACGCCGATCGCCCAATTTGGGACACGCCCCATCTACCGGTTACGCATTTTAGATCAGGCCACGCCACCGGATAAGGCAGCCGCATTGGCGACTGATAGCCGTGTACAATACGCCGAGCCCAATTTTCTAGAACAAACGCCAGAAGGGCAACAACGCACCTCATGGGCCGCTGGTGGTGAGGCAGACGAGTATTAACGACAGGAAAGACGACTGTGTTGACTGGTAGGGACAGTTGATGCAGGCGTCTTTTTTTATTTTCTACTTTTTTCCTGCGTTGGATTGCGCTCGCTATAGATCTTGGCGCGGCAGAAGTTTGGCTGCGTTGTTCAGATAGCGTTGGCGGGTAGCTTCTGCCTTCTCATAGTCTTTCATTTTTCGATAAACAATGATCAAATGGTCGTAGTATCGCGCCGCGAGCCCAAAGCCATCAATCTTTGCCTGTGCCTCAACCGCGTCGATCAGCTTTAACAACAAGGCCACGGCTTCTGGATACTTTTGTGCTTGCTTTAATCTTCTGATCTCTTCTGTATACGTCGTGTGGTGACGACCATTGACGCTACCCGCTTTTTTCGCAAGCTCGCTGATCCTGCAATATTCTTCCGCATCGACTGCCTGCTGGTTAGGTAGTTTTTCTTCTTTCTTACCGAACAACCACGACAAAGGATCCATTGGCATAATCCTCCCGCGCAATTTTGCATCGAATTATACAAAATAATGCTACACCAACCCGTAATGGCTTGAGGGTGCATTTCAATTTGAGGGTAAATTTTGGAAGTAGCGCGCAACGTGTGCCGGGGACGAGCGACAACCACACCGGGTTGACAAACGGCACGCCGCTCGTCCCCGGCACACTTCCCAAAAAATGCAATGCACCCATGACTTGACCACTGAATAGAAACAGAATAACAGTTTATTAATTCCCACGTAAGAGTTTTGTAATAAGCCACCCGTAGAATGAGCAATAAGGGTAACACCGGTTGCCCAAGCGAGCAAAAATTGTGAGAAGGAGGTCTTTCGCCAATGACACTCATGCTACCCAGGTTTTGGGCAAAATTGTTGATTTTGACTGGCCTATTGGCGGCTTGTACCATGCCACTACCTTCGCTGCCTACAGGGCAAGCGCCTGTACAACCCCAACCCATGCCCACTTTACAACCGAATGCGCCTGTCGTCCAGGCAACCGCCGCTACAAAAACGCTTTTACCCACAGCTACGCCAGTCCCTCTTTTGGCGGCGGTGGATGGTCCTACCCAAGCACAGCAGCAACTGCTGGCCAAGCTAAAAAACCAAGGGCCTGCGCCCGAACTCACCAACGAACAATGGCTGAACTCCACCCCATTGCGATTAGCGGATTTGCGCGGCAAGGTAGTGATCGTCGAGTTCTGGACATTAGGCTGCATTAATTGCATTCGTCAGATGCCAGCGCTCAAGGCGTGGTATGAGCAATATGCTGCGGATGGTCTGGTCATTATCGGGATTCACACCCCAGAATTTGAATACGAAAAGAATCTGGATAATGTCAAGCGCGCCCTGATCGATCAAGAAATAAGCTGGCCAGTCGCGATTGATAACGACTTCACCACCTGGCGTGCGTATAGCAACCACTATTGGCCAGCGGCCTATCTGATCGATAAGCAAGGAAATATTCGGCTGGTGAAGATTGGCGAAGGCAACTATGCCTATGCCGAACAGGTGATCCAGGCGCTGTTGGCCGAGCCTGCTGCTTCGTAGCCGCCACTCATTCGGGTCAGTGTGATTTTTGTCAGCATCATTGGGTCAGTACGAGATAGGCAATGCCGGTAATGAACACCAGTAACAAAGCGAAGGCAGCGTAGAGTTCTTGTTTTTCATGGCGCAACATGTGTTCACTTGCTTTCGATTCCAAGGCAATCACTGATAATTCGATCATCGCGCCATGCGGTGTTAGTACCAATCTACTTTTTGTGTAGATTTTCTGGGGATCATGTACGTCAAATGTCGCGTTGTATTCTGTGCTACAGCCGCATTCGTAGGACTTTTTTTCTGGGTACTTGTCGGCCTATCGCATCAAGTTTGATGCTGAATCTTTACGCATACTGTAATCATAATTAAACATTGTTTCGTCTAATTTTCAAAATATTACCGGTTCTAGAGAAATAAAAAAGCGCCAACCCAGTACGGATTGGCGCTTTGCTAGTCGAGCGGCAAAATTATTTGGTTACGACCTTGATTTGCTTCGGGCGCACGGCTTCGGTCTTGGGCACGCGCAGGGTAAGCACACCATGTTCATAGGTCGCTTCGATGGCATCGGCGTCGACCGGCACGGTAAAGGTGACGCTGCGTTCAAAGGCCCCACGGTACAGTTCCTGCTTGACAAACTTGTTAGCTTCGTCGCCGCTTGCTGCCGCCGGAAATTCACCGCGAATGGTCAGCGCTTTGTCTTCAAAGGTGATTTCGACATTTTCTGGGTTGACACCAGGCACATAGGCGCTGATCACAAACCCTTGGTCGTTGGCGATCACATCCAGCGGCAAGCGTGCTTTGCTGGGTGCGGTCTCCCCATTATGCCCACCACTGCGGACATAATCATACGCACGCGGATTCAGGGTATTGGCGGCGGCGGCAAAATCGCGTAAGAAGGCGTTGTAGTTGTTTGTTTGCATAAGTCGTTAATCCTTTTGACTTGTTCTTGTTGTTTAACTTGATCAATTGTTCAGTGTCACTTCGCAGCACTCGGCATTCAAGATTGACTCGTTACAGCGCTTCGTCCATGACTCGTGGTGTTATATTGCTAGTATAGCGGCGCTCTGTTAGATGGGCGTATGCAGACTGTTATCATCGAATATGCGCTCTGTCTGCGCTTTGTTAGCAGCCCGTCGGCAGCGTTGTAGTTCGGCATGGACCGTGCGCTTGCCGGCCACGCGCCGCGTCAAGCGCACGGCCAATTGAATGACGTGCTCATCCACTGCCCAACCACGCAACATAATACATTCGTAGCTGGCGATGATATGAATTTGGGCCGTGGCACCACCCAACAATGGATGGGCCGCCAATGCATCGCGCACGCGCCAAGCGACGATCCCGTCTGTTGTGTGTTGATCAACTTTGACCATGCTTTCCCCCGTTCGTTCAACTAGCGTGGTCGGCTTTCCGTTGCTGGCCGATCACATTTCATCTATGCCTTAGCATACCAGGGAAGTATTTGATTACCATCTGTGGGACGTATGTGCTTTGTTAGTAAATCGCGCCACGGTATCGTGCAGCGTTGTCGCAAACGAAACGCCCGAACATCCATGCCGGTGTTCGGGCGTTCCTACTACGCCAACGTTAAATTCGTGTTGAATGAATTCAACACCTGCGACGGGAAACGTGTTTAAACACGTTTGCTATCCCAGGCGCTGAATTCATGCAGAGCAGCTGGTGATGAAATGTAACGCTGTCGTAATCGTTATGGAACAAATTGATGAGGATTCTTACGCGGCCAAGGGCAGGCCCGCTACGCTGTAGCACATCTATCGTGAAATCAAAGTAACGATTCAGGTCCCCCTCACCCAGCCTCCCCCGGATTGGGCTACCCTTTACCCACAAGTTGGCCGTAGGGAAGGCGTGCCGGGGACGGCCCAAAAACATAGCGTAGTGGCATCAAGCCGCAGGGCCGTCCCCGGCACGCTCTCGCGAGAGAATTACAACCACTCTTCGAGTTCGGGCACAGCATCGACCGTCAAATTGGTCTCATCCATGTCGCCGGTTTCGCCCAAGCCGCTGAGCACACCGGCGACCGCCATGCCCATGGCGCGACCGGCGCGTAGATTGGTGTCCGTGTCGCTGACCAGCAGAATTTGATCGGGCAAGCGCTGAAATTGCTCAGTCAAAAAGAGCAACCCTTCGCCATGCGGTAGCAGGCTGCGCACATCATCGCGGGTCAGGATATAGGCAAATGTGCCGTCATCCAGGTTGACACTGTTCAGAAAATGGCGGACAGAGTGTTGATCGCGGGCCGTAATCAAGGCCAGCTCATAGTTGTACGCAAGGCGATGTAAGGTTTCCGCTACGCCAGTTTGTAGGATAAGCCGATCCGGTGGCGGATACCCACGCAGCATGTTGAAGAAAGGCAGCACCTCCGCCAGCCCACGATGATCTTTGGCGCGACCGAGTTGGCTGATCACAAAGTTGATCATGCCCTCTGCGCTAATCATAATGCGCCGTGTAAAGTGGCCGCGCCGCTCTGGCGTTAGCAGCCACTTGAACCAGGCCAGTTGGTTGCCCACCCAATCAACGGCGCGCCAATCCAGTTCTGTCAGTGTGCCATCTAGATCAAAGATGATCGCTTCGATCTTGCGGCCACCGACCAACCCGCGGATGCGAATGCCCGATTGGGGCGTCTGGCGTGGCTCAAAAGGCTCGTGATCGAGCAGTTTGCGATAGACATAGGTGAAAACGGTGCGCAGACTGGCGACAACGGGCGTGGCCAGCAAGACGCCGAGCGCACCAAAGACCAACGCACCGGCAATCACACTGACAAAGGCCACCGCCGGATGCAGCTTGACGCGCCCACCCACCAGCCGCGGAATAAAGTAGACGCTCTCCACCTGCCCCAGGATCGCATAGGTGGCTCCAATAATCAGCGCAAAGGTAATGTTGCTGATCGGCAGCCAGGTGGAGCCTTGAAAGAGGGCCACTAGCGTTGCAATCGTGCCACTGATCGCCGGGCCGACGGTTGGCAGCAACTCCATGACGCCAGCCAACAGCGCCAGCCCCCCCGCATTGTTCATGCCCAAAATTGCCAGCACAATCCAGGTGATACTGCCCACCACGACCCCCAGCAAAATCTGCCCACGCAGAAAAGCTTCCCAGATCTGCACAATTTCTTGGGCCAATCGGCGTACATCTTCTTGGTAATCCGCCGGAATCTGTTCCAGCATCAGGCGCTGCAATTTTTGTAGATCTTTGAGTAACCAAAAATTGAGCACCATGACATAAATCGCAATCAGAATGCCATTGGTGATCCCGCGAAAAAATGACCAGGGGTTAAAGGAAGCAACACTGAGAATGTTCTGCAACGCTTCACTCAGCGGTTGGAGCAGATCATTGACGGGTATGTGAATCGGGCCAATCGAGATCACCGCGGTTTGGATACTGTCAATCAGCCCAATCAGGGTTTGCTGCAACGAATCGAGCAGGCTCGTGGCGCGCGGCAATACCAATACGGGCATGAGCACGACAATCAGCAGGAGGATCGTATAGAGGCTCACGACGGCCGGTGTGCGCGCCCAACCTGTCTGCCGTTGAATCCAATTGACGGGATAGCCAAAGACAAAGGCCAACAGAAAAGCGACGATGGTTGATGGGATCATGGCCCGCAACATGACTACGGCCCAAATCATCAAAATGACCAGTGTGGCAACAACACTGGCTTTTGTAATTGTATTCCAGCGGCGTGAGGGCATAAGGAGCGCGATTCGTGAATGTTGGCAAGTACCGTTTTTAATGGCAGAAAACTGATGACAGAAATCTAATGTTTGCCAACAGAGCAAAGATTCATGTTGATCGTGTATTGCGCGTTATTAGCGTGCGATCAATGTAGGGTAAGCCAACAAATCACAAAGACTTTATGAATGATGCCCTGTCGCGTCTGTCAAAATGAGTGAAACTGATTTAAGGGCCAATAGCGAAACCAGACGCGCCCCACAATATCGTCTTGAAAAACTGGCCCAAAGGAACGGCTATCGTTGCTATTGCCACGATTGTCGCCCATCACAAAATATTGTACGGGGCCCAGGGTGTGCGGTGGAATGTTCTGTGGATATTGATCGTGGGGAAACGGTTCGGGCAGGCGTTCATCATTGATGTAGACATAGCCACCTCTGATCTCCACCTTTTCCATCGGCAGCCCAACAATGCGCTTGACGAGCAATTCTTCCATCTCCGGCCGTTTGATCACCACAATATCATTGCGGTGAGGCGGTCGGAAATTGTAGGTTACCTTGTCGATGATCAGGCGTTGGCGCTCGAACAGATTCGGCTCCATGCTGCGGCCATAGACAATCGTGGCTTGAGCCAGGAAAAGATGAATGGTCAACGCCATGATCAGCGCCGGAAATAATACTTGCACAGTCTCGCGAATCAGCGCCATGCCCACCGTGCCAGACGCTTTTGATTTTTCAACTGGCACTTCCTCCAACATCATTGGCAGCTTTTCCTGCGCTTGATACGCTGTCGGTTGATTTCGATTTACACGAGCATTAGGGTCGTACATAAACAATCCGTGACAGAACTAACGTACTTAGCCAATCGGCATCTACCCGCGCGCCGACGGCGTTGCCGTGGCACATGCACCAAGTACGTAACGCATTACCTATAATCGCAGCGTAGAAAAAGCATCCATAGGATTGCTATCAGTATACTGAGTCTTGGCGATTTAGCCAAATGGCCCGCCCTGATGGGGATAGATGGCAAAATTTGGGCAAAAGTGTAAAAGCTAGCTTGACGCAATCTCAGTCGAAAGTTATACTCATAGCCGTGCTTTCTGTATTGCATTCGCAGTACCGCACGATGAATACTAGTAGATCCCGGCGTAAATAAGGCATCCTACTTTGACCATGATGTACATGAGTAAACGTGCCTGATTGACTGCCGTGGTATCTACGCCCAACTGTACTAGAGATTATTCCGATTGGTTATTTGGGCAACAAACCCGGTGCAATTGTTCTTGTAGGTGCGTTTTGTAACCGCACCTACGCATGCACAAAATTAAATCGGAATAAGGTCTACTGATAACATATACTGAGCAGCGCCATAAAGGCACATTTTTTGCACGCGTAAAAATGTACGTATGTGCTGCTGCGGAGTATAATTGGTGCATTCTTCGCTTGCTTATACCCGCCGACTTTTTTTGATAGCGAACCACTGTTGCCTGACAAGTACGCGTCACCGCGCCCTAGGGCTGTGCAAGGTGCAATCAGTGCCAAACATTGTTAATCTTCACCATGCCTAAAACACGATTCCTAACCCAATGTCCACTGCAATGCCTACAAGGAGCGCGATAGTTGCAAAGACTTACTTACTGTCGCAGATCCCGCTGTAAACTGCAGCGCAAGGCGTATTTCTCTGGGGTGTTATGCGCACTGCTCTTTGCGTATTTGTTATTGCCCACTCCGCTTGCAGCCCAAACGGCAACCCCTATCGTTATCCCCACAACGGCAGAAAATTCAGGGACCCCAACCGTACAGCCCGACCCTGCCCAACTGGCGCAACAGGCCATTCAAGCCTATGTCACTGCCTTGTTTGACGCTATGTCGCCGGCGGATCGCGTGGGGCAACTCTTTGTCATTACCTTTGAAGGCAACCAAATCACGGCGGATAGTGATATTGTCGATTTCATTCATCAAGAACGGGTTGGTGGTGTTGTCCTGAGCCCAGCCAAGCATAATTTTGCCAATACCAAAGGTGAACAGACGCCGATCATGGTCGCCCAGTTGGCGAACCAGCTACAGGCGTTGACCTATGGTTATTTGCTCACACCCAACCAAGCGCTCACCTTGCCGCTCACCGCATCGTTACCTTTCAGTGGCAGTGTTGCCCTGCCTACCGCGTCCGCTTCGCCGGCGATCCCGCTCTTAATTGGGGTGGAACAACTGGGGGATGGCTTTCCGACCACTGCACTGCGGCGCAATTTTACGCCACTGCCTTCCCAAATGGCGCTTGGCGCTACCTGGGATCCAGCGTTGGTCCAAGCGGTGGGCAAAATTGTGGGCCAAGAGTTACAGAGTGTGGGCGTCAACTTGTTGTTGGGTCCCAATCTGGATGTCGTGGATGAGCCGCGTACCGATCCGGTGGGCGCGTTGGGGCTCTATTCGTTTGGCGGTGATCCCTATTGGGTGAGCCAAATGGCGCGCGCCTATATCGCGGGCATCCATGCGGGCAGCGCCAATGGGGTAGCTACGATTGCGCGCCATTTCCCAGGCCAAGGTGGCATTGATCGCTTTCCGGATCAAGAGGTCGCCACTGTGCAGAAGAGCCTGACCGAATTGCGACGGCTTTCCTTGCCCCCCTTTTCCAGTGTAACGCGTCAATCTTCTTCCCTCTTGTCGTTTATGGGCGATCCTGCCGCCACGGATGGATTGATGACCAGCCATATGCGTTTTAGCGCTCTGCAAGGTGTCACGCCTGGGCGCACAACACCGATCAGTTTGATGCCAGACTTGCGCATGATTCTCAATAACGAGGGCTTAGGTGAGTGGTATGCTGGCGGTGGCATTATGATGACCAATGGCTTGGGGATTCCAGCCATTCGCCGCTATTATGATGCGACGTTACAGGCCTTTCCCTATAAACGTGTGGCACTAGATGCTTTTGTCGCCGGCCATGATCTGCTCTATCTGGCTGATTTGAGCCCCGATGGCACTTGGGATACCGAAAAACAATATCTCAAAGAGATTCTCCAATTTTTCCGCGATCGCTATGAAAGTGATCCAGACTTTCACGCCCAAGTCGATAGCGCGGCCTATCGCATTTTACGCCTGAAGTTTGGTCTGTACCAGGAATCCACCGATCTGCAAGCCGGGCGGCAACTGGCGCTTCCACCTGCATTCCCAACCGCAGCCGCGCCGATGTTGGCTCCGCCAGCACGGGTATTGCGCCGCTTGTCAGATGTTGCAATCTTCGACGCCGATCACGCCCACCGCACCGAAGCCGCGACTGTGCTTGGCCAGGTGACACGCGCCGCGATCACGCTGCTCTACCCAGATGTGCAAAATCTTTCGGATGTGATTGCCAACCCACCCCAGGCGGATGACCAACTGCTGATCTTTAGCGACAGCCGGCTTTTTAGCGAATGTCAGGGGTGCATTGCCGAAACTGCGCTTGGGCCCGAGGAACTGAAAGAGATCATCACGCGCTTGTATGGCTCTGATCCGGGTGGAACGGGGCAGATTGACCCCAATCGTGTCTACGGGCGTAGTTTTGTCGAGCTAGCCACCTTGCTAGATGCAATAGAAGTGACGGAAAGTCAAAGTTTGACGACAACGCTTCCTTTGACGGGCACGCTGGATCGCCAACTGCTAACAGACACCGCCATTGTTTCCCTGCCAGTAAACGATGCACTTTCCGATGATGGTGAAGCACAACCAGAGGAATTACTCACGGCGAATGAGCGCTTGCAACGGTTGATCGAGGATGCCAACTGGATCATCTTTGCCATGTTGGATGTGGATCCAACCAACAAGACCGGTAGTGATGTGGTCAAGCGCTTTCTGCGGCAACAAAGTGAAAAGTTGGGCAACAAACATGTGATTGTGCTGGCCCTCAATGCCCCGTATTTTCTAGACGCCACCGAGATCAGTAAATTGACCGCGTATTTCGGTGTCTATAGCAAGACGCAACCTTTTTTGGAAGGGGCAACGCGTGCGCTCTTCCGCGGCTATACACCCCCTGGCGTCCCCCCGGTGAGTGTGCCCGGCACCCGCTTTAATAATCTCGCCGAACAGTTGCAACCCGATCCACTCAATCCACTGCAATTGACTATCTATGTGGGTGAGACGCCGCTGCCCGTACAGGATAGTGCGAACACACCCGACCCTGTAATCCAAGTGGGTGATCCAGTGCATTTAGAGATCAACCAGATCCTTGATCGCAATGGACACAGGGTGCCTGATGGCCTAGAGGTAGAATTTTCTTTGGCCTATGAAGGGCGCGATATCACCATCCCTGTCAATGTCGCCTTTACGCGCAATGGCAGCGCTACCACCCGCAACTTTACGATTGAACAGCCTGGCCGTTTGTTGATCTCGGCCAATGTCGGGGGTGCAAAAACAGTTGAACCCGCCGCGCTGCAAGTACAAAACCCAATCGCCGCGTCTGTGCCAGCGGCTACTGCCCTCATCACAACCGTAGCGGCGACGAACGGCGGGGCGATCACGATGACCTCACCCATTACGCCTGGCTCACCCATCACGCCCACGGGTGGCAATGGCACCCCCCTGATTCCCTTAACTGACCAGCCGCGCGGGGTCAATATCGGTACCTTGGTCATCGCCTTTCTGACAATTTTGGTGACACTCAGCCTCTTGATTATCTTGCAAAGCCGCATCCTGCCGCGCAGTATGTTAATGCACAATATGCTCTGGGCAACCATTTGTGGTCTGGCCGCCTATATTCTCTATGGCTTGGGCCTATTACCTGGGATTGAGTTTCTCCAGACTACGCTGCGTTTCTGGGGGACGGCGGTCGTTGTCTTTATTGGCATGTTGCTGCCCCTGCTCTGGTTGCAATTGCGCGCCGAGTAGGCTACCTTGCCAACCACACTAGTACAGAGCGGCCTTAGGGTATGTCCAGAAATAAAGTAGCTAATTTACGTGATGTTACCCGAGTAAATCTGTCCAAAATCATCTATGTTATTTTTGGACAGACCCTTAGGCCATTGCAAAGAATAAAGTATGCAGTAGGGGCGGCTTGCAGCCGCCCCTACGCTTGATTTTGTTTGGCAAGCGCTGGATACTTATTTCTTTGAAAGCGCCTAAGTGAGACAGTAGGACAGTGAGTCAGTGGCTGTCTACTGTCCTACTGTCCTACTGTCCTACTGTCTCACTGTCTCACTGTCTCACTGGACTACTATTGGTCTATTTACGCCGTCGTGTACTAGTGTCCATATCCCTACGCTGAACGGCGGAACATGTAGACGATCAGGAGCCCCACAAGCGTCCCGACCAGGGCAAAAAGTGGCACAAGCAAAAAGGCAACAAAGTAACCGGATTCCCCTTCAAAACTACTGATCTGGAAGAATTCCACAATGACTGTGGCCAGCGCCAATGCCACACATGCCCCAAGCAACAGCCCCACAATGCCGCTGGCTATATAGCGTAGCCAAGCTGCATTCATCACCGCTTGGCTGGCACCCAGGAAGATGCCGTTCAGCAAAATGGCAAATGCCAGGGCGTGGATCAAGTTGCGCCCCAGCCCAATCAGCGACAAGGTGAGGTTTACTGATCGATAATCGGCACTCTGTGTGATCAGGTTGTTGGCAAACCAGCGATTGAGGTAGCTAAGTATAACGGCATCCAGCAACAGAATGATCAGCGCGATCAAGGTGCGATTGGCCATCGTCGGTGCCTCGGCACGCCAGCTGATGGCCATGTAGATGCCTGCGATATAAACCACCAACAGCGGTAATTGAAAGCCAAGCTCGCTGATGACGTTGGCGAAACTGTTTCCCATAAAGTCTCCGTACATAATAGAGTGTCAATATTGATCTGGAGCACTTTGCCTGGTGCCGTATTCGCGTCGACATTTGTTGCACCCACGGCGGCATAGATAGACGTGGTGGAACCACCGAGCGCTAGGCGCGTGTGGAGGGCAAAGTCGGCCACGGTTGACGCCAACTCTTGGGGTACGCCCAGGCTACCAATGCGGTAGCGGAAGAGGCGCGCATCGTCTGTGATCCAGACCAACGCTTGCTGTGGCTGGCTGTTGGCATCGGTATAGCGCTGCCAGGCCAACTGGTTGATCTGGCGCACAGCAGTGGTAACTGTGGTGGGCGCTTGGCTGCCATCCGCTGGCATGCGCAAGAGGGTCGAATTGTTGTTTTGCGCGTTGAAGACCGCCCAATAGAGGTTCCCTTCGGCCACCACCAAATTGGAGCCGCTTTGGTTGCCCGCTAGCACAGGGGCCAGGATCAGGGCTTGTGCCGCGTCCTGCTCGGTGGCATTGAGCGCCTTGCGGCTCAATTGGCCAGCTTGAAAGAAGTAGGCATAGGTATCATCGCGCACAGCGTTGTCGGCGGCGCGCCGTAAGGCTGTACAATCCTTTACCAAATTTTTGGTGCTGGTGCCCAGTGTATTGCGCAGACGAATGGTGGCATCATGGGGAAACTCGGTACCACAAACGCCCGCGGCGCTCCACCAATAAAGGCCATTTTGGTAAAGTTCAAAGCCATTGACCCCGTTGTCATCAGTAATCGGGGTTTGTGCAAAAGCGCTACTTGTCATGCACAGAAATGCAAACAGCGATAAAGTGATACTCCATGTAAAACGTTGCCAACTGATCATAGATTGCCTCTCTTGAACGAATTTATTTATGGTATCCATTGTTGATTCCTATACCTGATGATTACGATTATCAATTTTGTGTAAGCGTGTAACAAGGGCTGCTTGAACACCTGTCTTCAGTCTAGCGTGGGCGCGTCCGGTTGCTGTCCGAAGAAAGAGATGGCGCGTCCGAACCATTGTTGCGTTGCTTTTACGCCTGCTTGGGGATCAGTTCCAGTGCTTCGACAATGCGTGTAAAGGGCAACCCCGCCGCCTCGTTGACATCGCGCACATGGGTTGGGTCGTTGGCTTCGAACAAACAAAGGATCTGTCCATCGCCGGGAATGCAGATACTACGCAGATAACGGACGACCTTGCCCGCTGCCGTATAGCGTTCACTGCTGGCGAGCGCCGCCTGTTGGGTGGTTTTGAATTGATGAACCGTAACGCCGGGTAGATGGCGCTCGGTGATATAGAGAGTCATGGGTGTTCCTCACATGCTTTTCTCGTGTATACTCACGAGCAGCACAGAGTAACCCACTACTTCTGTAAAAAGTGTACCTTTCGGGCGCTCGTCGGGATAGGTGGGCAATCATTGCTGCTAGCATAGCATGTGCTGTTACGCGCCGCGCTTAAAATACGTTTATAAAACAAAGCAATTTGGCCGCCCACGAAATTTTCGTGGGCGGCCAAATTGCTTTGTTATACTCAAATCAGCATGAAAACCGGAGTTTGATGTAGCAATGATCAGCGTGCCGGGGAGTGCCCAGGAAAAGTTCTCAGTAGAGATCTACAGTTGGGCAGTCCCCGGCACGCTATAGC
>DAOTTR010000035.1:0-2889 GCA_034437715.1 Caldilineaceae bacterium | reverse complement strand
CCCAGCGTTTGGGCAGAAAAATAATATAGGTGCCCTAGCGGTTCGATCTGTGACCAAGTTGCGCCTTGCCAGCGCGCCGGTAGACCACCGGCATTGGGCGTATGCACCAACAAAATACCATCAGGGTTCAGCTTTTCGGCCAACTCGGCCAGCAATTCATGGGGCGCGGCCACATGCTCGATCACATTGATCAAGGTAATCACATCAAAGGTGGTCGGGATGGCGGCTACCGTCTCCGTGATCGCGATCTTGCCACCATATTTTTCCCAGACGAATTGGCGCAGCGCGGCACTGAGCTCGGTACCTGTGGCAGCGATGCCCGCGGCGTAGGCCGCTTCGAGCAGCACACCGTCACCACAGCCAACATCCAAGATGTTGCGCGCGCGACGCCCCAACCAGGTAGGCAACTGCGCAATCAAGCGCTGGTAGGTTTGGCGGCGCACGGCATAGGTGCTGGCAAAATAAGCTTGCTCCATAGCTTCGGTATAGGGTACAACGGTACCGTCCGCCACCCAACGCGGATTGACATATTGCAGGCCACAGTGCTGGCAGACGACAATCGTTTCAACGCCGTCGACTTCCACCCGTTCGCCATTGACCCAGATGCCGGACAATAGTCTTGTTTTCAGGGGAATCGTGTAGCGGAGACGCGTGCTGTCACTATCACAGAGTGCGCAACGGACAGTTTGGCGTGCGATGGGTGGTAGCGGGTCGGCTGGCTGGTTGGGCTGTAGCGTCATGGGTTGCGATCAAGCTGCAGCTTGCGCAGGCGATAGAGCGACTCTTCTTGGATCTTGCGGTTGAAGCCGATCAGATCGGCCAGCACGCCCATCATAATCACCTGGAAGCCCACAATCAGCAAGATGGCTGTCAGGATCAGCGACTGGATATGCCCGCCGCCTTGGCCGCTGAGGAAGAAGTAGAGAAAGCGCGCGCCCAGCAGCAACCCCGCGGTGACGGCACAGGCCCCAATCGTTGAAAAAACGCGCAGGGGGCGATAGAGTGTATAGGCGCGCAGAATCGTCACCGCCGAGTTGGATAGAAAATGGGGAATACTGCGCATCAGCCGTGAGGGGCGGGTGGGCGCATTGGTCTGAATCGCGACAAATTCAATCGCCACCCGGCGCGCGCCAGCCTGAATCAAGGTTTCCAGCGTATAGGAATAGTTGCTCAACACGAGCGTGCGCAGGGCTACATCGCGCGTCAGGGCGCGGAAGCCGCTGGTTGCATCGGGGATGGGCATGGCGGCGGCTTGCGAAACCACCCAACTGCCCAACTGTTGTAACAGGCGCTTGGTGGGCGAAAACATGGACAACTTACCCACGCCGCGGTCGCCAATCACCATTTGCGCGCGCCCAGCCAGGATTGGCTCGATCAAGCGCACAATTTCTGTGCCAGCATATTGATTGTCGGCATCGGTATTGACAATAATATCGGCACCCTGCAAGATGCTCGCTTCCAAGCCAGCCGCGAAAGCTTGGGCCAACCCCAAATTGCGCGGCTGCTTGACAATGTGATGAACCCCCAGGGCGCGCGCCACTGCAACGGTGTCATCGCGACTGCCGTCATCAATGACAAGGTATTCAATCGTGTCAATCCCAGGTAGCTGCTTGGGCAAATCCGCCAACGTTTGTGGTAACGTCTGTGCTTCGTTATAGCAGGGAATCTGGATAATAAGTTTCACAGCGTCGCTTCCGTGATGCGTGCATTGTGATCCGTGATCTGGCATTGGGAACGATCCGCAACCCGCCTCACTTCTGTTGCTTAGCATCCTTCTGGCGTCCCTTGCGGTTGCCAAAGAACATTTGGCGAAACATGCCCCCGGTTTCAGCTGGCGGCGTGGCTGTTGGCGCGGTATCGTCCCAGCGTTTCAGGTAGGCTTGCGCTTCCCATTGTTCGCGCTGCTCGACCACTTGTTCCAGCGTCGCCAGGAGTGGATGCTTGGCATCAGGTGCGTCTTCGGCTTCCAACAAGCCGCGCCAGTGAACCAATTCCTGCTGTAGCTGATCAACGCGCTGGATCAGGTTGGCGCGATTGTTCTGTAGCGCCCCAAAAAGTTCACTGGCCGTGGCATCCAACTCGGTGGACTGGGCAAAGACGCGCCCCGCCAGCCGGCGCGCCTCGCGCCAACCCGCGCTGTCGGCACTCAGCCGCATGAGCAGCGCCGCCAACATCTGTGGTAGATGTTCCACATTGGCAATAATGCCATCATGCTCTTGGGGATCAACAAATAGCGGTTTGGCACCCAGCCGTTCTACAAAATCGCTGGCCAACTGCACGGCGCTGGGATCGGTGTTGCGCCCAGGAGCCAGACCAAAAGTCACTTCATCGAACAGATCGACACGCACTGCCAGTGGTGCGCCAATCCCGGTCAAGATCGGGTGACCCACCACAAAATGGGTTTCGGGTGCCAGATGCTTGGCCGCAATATCAATCGCCGGCTGCATAATATTGGTTATCGCAAACACCAGTGTTTCGGGCTTTAGATCCTCGCGGATATGGGGCAATGTCTCTGCCAATTCACTCAGCGAGAGCGTCAGCAGAATCAATTCTGCGCCATCACAGGCATTGTGCAAATTCCACTCGGTGCGCTGCACAGCATTGAGCTTGCGGGCCCGCTGCGTATTGTCGGCATCTTTATCATGCCCGACAATTTCAAAGTTACCTGGCTCACGTTGGAGTCCCAAGCCCAAACTGGCGCCAATGACGCCAAGCCCAATAATCGCAATCTTTGGCTTAGCCATAAAATTTTTCTGTCCTTTTGCAAATCTATACTCAAATCAGCATGAAAACCGGAGTTTGATGTAGCAATGATCAGCGTGCCGGGGAGTGCCCAGGAAAAGTTCTCAGTAGAGATCTACAGTTGGGCAGTCCCCGGCACGCTATAGC
>DAOTTR010000034.1:0-2017 GCA_034437715.1 Caldilineaceae bacterium | reverse complement strand
CGCGCAAAGACGCGCTCGACTTCACCCATGCACCAGCGCTGAAAGTCAATGTCATGAATGCCCACATCGAGAATGACACCACCACTTTTTTCAAAGTTGCCATAGAAGGTGCCCAAGGTGCGCGGAAAGGTTCCGGCGCGGATCGTGCGAATCACGCCGGGTTTGCCAATCGCGCCGCTATCGATCACGGCTTTGGCATTGGCAAATTCGGGGAAAAAGCGCACCACATGGGCCACAAACAGCGGCACACTTGCGTTCTCACACGCTTCGACAATCGCATAGCAATCTTGCAGATGGCGCGCCAAGGGTTTTTCGCAGACCATGGGCTTGCCTGCGGCCACCGTCGTCAAGACATTGGCTTTGTGGGCGGCCGCAGGCGTGCAAATGTCCACAATATCGACTGCATCATAGAATTCTTCTAACGAAGCGCACGCTTTGCCACCATATTGATCGGCGGCGCGCTGGGCAAATTCGGGGCGCAGGTCATAATGCGCAGCGATCTCCACTGGCAACTGTTGCCACCCTGCCAAATGTGTTTGGGCAATGGCACCGGGGCCAAGAATACCAACACGTTTCATAAAATTGTACTACTCCCTAGCGTAAGACGCATGTGAAAATCCTGATAACTTTGCTTAAATATTGTAATACTCGTCAATTTCTTGCTGGTAGTTGGCGACCTCGCCGTTGAGCATCTCTTCCATTGTCACGGTGCGACCCAGGTGTGATGACTCGATCATGGCAAAGGCGGCGGCTAGATCATTCAGACCCACTTGCCCGTCGGTCTCGGGTTGGCTGCCCTGCTCAATGGCGTGCAACCAATCGTATTGGGAGACGGTATAGGGATCTTTGAAACCATGCGGGTAGAATGCTTCTTTCGTCGCGGCATCGGCTTCGGCATCAAACAGTGCGTGGGTCGTGGTGCGCGTGCCATCATCCAAAATCACATCATTGCCTTTGATACAGCCCTTGGAGCCAAAATAGGCTGGGCCGTTAATCGACAGCGCTTCGCCATGGCCGGCCCACGACCAGAGCAATTGCCCAATCGCGCCATTCCAGAAGTTAATGGTGGCGAAATAGGTATCATCCACATTGGCTTCCACACTTTTGAGAATGGCACCCGCCTGATCGCGCAGATGGCGTGTGGGTTCAAAGGTGCGCACGGTGGCCTGCACCGAGAAGATGTCCCCGATCACATATTGCACCATGTGCATGACATGGACGCCAATATCAATTGCGCCGCCGCCGCCGCCTTCCAATTTGCGATGCCGCCAAGGGGTTTCGGCCACAATGCGGTCGGGCGACCAGAAGCCGCCCACACTGCCCAAGACGGCCATTTGCGGATCGCCGATAATGCCCTGTTGGATCACCCAATGTGCGGCGCGGGTACCGGGTGACTGGCGCACATTTTCAAAGATGCCCAGCGTCAGGCCATGATTGTTGGCCAGATCAACCAATTTTTTGCCCGCTTTGACGGAAATGGTCAGCGGCTTCTGGGTGAGCAGATGTTTGCCGGCGTTGAACGCATATTCGCCGATCTGGTGGTGCATGTGCAGCGTGGTAAAGTCGTTGACGGCATCCACCTCGCCCGAGTCGATCATCGCTTTGTAATCGGTAAAGACCGCGACCTCGGTATCCGGCTGAAAGTCGCTGAGATAAATGTGGGGCGCGGCCAAGGGATCTTTGGTCGCCGGGTCGAGCACAGGTGGGCGCGGGGTGGGCCCTTCGCCGCGCTTGCGAAACATCAGGGCATCGTCACGATTGCGCGCGCAAAGCGCTGTAATGCGGAAATTATCAAAGCCCGCTTCGCGCAATTGACGATAGGCTTGCAGATGAGCGTTGAGAATGCGGCCACAGCCGACAATGCCAATCCGAATCATGGTTCCTTTTCCTCTCCTAGTTATACTCAAAACAGCATGAAAACCGGAGTTTGATGTAGCAATGATCAGCGTGCCGGGGAGTGCCCAGGAAAAGTTCTCAGTAGAGATCTACAGTTGGGCAGTCCCCGGCACGCTATAGC
>DAOTTR010000033.1:0-23298 GCA_034437715.1 Caldilineaceae bacterium | reverse complement strand
CCGGATAATCGAAGTTCGTGATTAACATGCTGTAGGGGATGTTGACCAAGATTGCCCCAACAATAAAGAGCAGGCCGGTCACTTTGCGAAATTGATTGGCGTTCATGCGTAAGCTCCTGGGTTGTGTAGTTTTGAAAATTGATTCACTGCTTGCACTACCCATAGAATAGCAGCGAACCGGGTGCAGCCGCATGGCCCAAAGTATGTAGTTGGGTATGTATCTTGGAAGCTGTTTGAAAAGCCGCCGGTCGGTCAGGATGTATGAAGAACGTGCAGTATGTATTCTTTGCGGTTCAAAGGATTATAATATGGCGCAGATGCGCTGTCTCCAGTTGATCAGGGGTGTAATTGAATCGAGAAGATCTGCAATAATGACGCGCATAGATTTCGATACGAGTTCACATGGTTGACAGGCTGTGCTAGCTTCTGCGACTTTTAGGGTTCTGCTCTTACATTGCTGGGGAGATAACCGCTATTATCACCCATAGCCCCGTGTTTGCGAAACCCGCATTAAAAACAATCGCGTTTTTTCAAAACTCGCACTTGACATATCGACAAATATCAATATAATGGGTTTATGTCAATTGATGCGCGTGTACTGATTTTTGCAAAAGCCATTGCCGACGAAACCCGCCAGGAGATCATGAAGTTGCTCTGCTGCGAGTGGATGAGCGTGAATGATGTGGTCGCGGCTTTACAGGGCCGGGTAAACCAGCCCACCGTGAGCCACCATCTCAAGCTCTTGGCCGAAGCCGAACTGGTGCAGGTACGCCAGGATGGACGGCAACGTTTTTATTCACTCAATCAGGAATATTTCACGGTTTGCTGCGGTTCGTTGATGCAAAATTTTGCACCGAACTATGCCAACCAAGGGAACGCCAACCCGGGACGCGTGCCAATTGCGTTGCGCACAGAATAAAACGTCAGCGATAGTTTGGTTCAACAGGAATTCAGGGGATGACATCGCCCCCACCTGTTAAAACCGATGCTCGGGTCGATATTTTTTTGCCCAGAAACATCGACATCCATCGATATAATAGTCAAGTAATCAAGGAGCAAATCATGGACATCTCATCCCTTCCCGTCGCGATCATTGGGGCCGGCCCGATTGGCCTGGCCGCGGCTGCCCACCTGCTACAGCGCGGCGAAACACCGATTATTTTTGAAAGCGGTTCCGAAATTGCTGCCAACATCCGCACTTGGGGCCATGTACATCTCTTTTCGCCCTGGCGCTGGTGTGTTGACAAAGCCGCCGTGGCCTTGCTCGAACAACAGGGCTGGCAACACCCAGAGCCAGAGGAATTGCCAACCGGCCACGCCTTGATCGACAATTACCTTTTGCCCCTGGCGCAAACCCCCGCCTTGCGCAACCAGATCCACCTCAACGCACGCGTAGTCGCCGTCAGCCGCAGTCGCATTGACAAGATGAAAGATGCCGGACGCGCCGATGCGCCCTTTGTTGTGCAGGTAGAGATCAATGGCGCAGAGGAACGCTTTTTGGTGCGCGCGGTGATCGATGCCAGCGGCACCTGGGCCGCGCCCAATCCGGTGGGAGCCGATGGCTTGCTTGCCCCTGGCGAAAAAGCCAACAGGGATCGCATTAGCTACGGCATTCCCGATATATTGGGCAAGGAACGGGCGCGCTATGCCGGCAAACGGGTCGCCGTAGTCGGCGGCGGTCACTCGGCGATCAACGCCATTTTGGAATTGATGGATTTGCACGCTGACGCGCCGACCACCCACATCACCTGGATTTTGCGCAAAGCCAACGTGGCCGCGACCTATGGCGGCTTGGAAAACGATCAACTGCCCGGGCGGGGCCTATTAGGCGTACGTATCAAAGAATTGGTCGAGACGGGTGCTGTCGAAGTGGTGACACCTTTCTTCACGACACGCACAGAACGCACACCCACGGGGATCCGGCTGATTGGTGATATGCCAACGGGTGAACGCACCATTGATGTCGATGAAGTGATCGCGGCCACGGGGTCGCGACCCGATCTGGCTTTCCTACGTGAATTACGCCTGGATCTGCATGCCAGTGTCGAAGCGCCCAGCTCGATTGCGCCGCTCATCGATCCCAATCTGCACAGTTGTGGCAGTGTGCCACCGCATGGCGAAAGGGAGTTGCGCCATCCAGAAACTGGCTTCTATATGGTGGGCATGAAAAGTTATGGTCGAGCACCCACCTTTCTGCTGGCAACCGGCTATGAACAAGTGCGCTCTGTCGTGGCCGGACTGGTGGGCGATTGGGAAGCCGCCGCCGATGTGCAATTAGCGTTACCCGAGACGGGCGTCTGTGGTGTACCAGCGACGGTGGATGCCAATGGATTGGGGCTGAGCAATGCCTGTTGTGGCAGCACGCCAACCCGCCAACCTGCCAACTTGATCCCGTTGTCGCTGTCCACATTCAATTTTGCGGCGGATATTGACTTGGCACCCGTCGCCACCGTTGCCACAGCAGAAGCAGCTTGTTGTGGCGTAAGCGCTTGTTGTACCGATGCCGCGCCCATTGCAGCGGATGCTTGTTGTACACCGGAAACAAAACTAGCCGCCGTGACGCAAACAACGCAAGGCGCGCCAGTGGCCGCAGGCCGCTGCTGTGGCTGAGCGTGAGTCGCATGGCGGGCGGGGTACCAATCCTGGATTGGTACCCCGCCCGCCACTCTATTATGGCTGGATTGTGATCGGCACGTTGGCGATCACCGAACCCATTTCCTGGGGCATCCTCTTCTATGGCTTTGGGGTCATGCTCACGCCGATCCAACAAGAGATGGGCTGGTCGCAAGCCGAGTTGACGGGCGCTTTCTCATTGATGTTGCTCATTTCGGGCATCAGCGCTGTACCCGTGGGCTGGTGGCTGGATCGGCATGGGGCGCGCGGCCTGATGACCTTGGGTTCCTGTCTGGCAACCGTGGCGATCATCGCCTGGGCACAGGTGCAAACTTTGTTCGGCTTCTACCTGATCTGGATAGCGATTGGGGTGATCACGGCGATGATTCTCTATGAGCCAGCCTTTGCTGTCGCCGCGACGTGGTTTGTAAGGCGACGCAGCCAAGCGCTCACCCTCTTGACCTTTGGCGGCGGCTTGGCTAGTGTGATCTTTGTCCCTCTCATCACCTGGCTCATTCAACTTTATGGCTGGCGCACAACCTTGTGGATACTCGCTGGTATCTTGGCCGCCACGACGATTCCCCTTCATGCGTTGCTGCTGCGCCGATCACCTAGCGCAGTCGGTGCCCTGCCGGACGGCGCGATTGGGTTACTGGCAAAAGCACAGGACAAAGCTCTCCCTCACTCTGTCCAGGTAATCCACTATACGGAGCAGCCGATCACCTTGGGCACGGCGCTGCGCAATCACGCCTTTTGGGGATTGTCGCTTGCCTTTGCCCTCTCCAGCTTGTCGGCAATCGCATTGGCAGTGCATCTGTTGCCTTTTCTGACGCAGCAAGGCTATCCAGGGGCTTTCGCCGCGCTCACCGCCAGTGTCTTGGGTGGCAGTCAGATTCCCGGACGCCTTATCTTTGGCCCCCTGGGCAGCCGCCTCTCGTTGCGCGTGATCACCGCGTGCCTCTTTGCCATGATGAGTTGTGGCTTGTTGATTCTATGGCTGGCACCGACCACCTGGACCATTCTGATCGGTGCAGCGCTCTTTGGCATGGGGTCGGGGGCCAGTTCACCGGCACGCGCGGCCTTGGTGGGTGAGTTTTATGGCATCACTAACTATGGCACGATCAATGGCATGATGGCGTTAGTGCTAACCCTGGCACGAGCCAGCGCACCCGTGGCCATGGGGCTGCTGTACACCTGGACAGGTGGCTATACGGCTGTCTTTTGGGTGTTAATCCTGAGTGCCACTGGAGCCGTGGTTGGGATTTTGTTAACGCGCAAGCCCGCACCGCCCTAAAAGGACAGTGCTAGGGAGCAACGCCCACTAAAGCGGGCCTTAAGCCCGTCACGAATTACGCGAAGCTAAGCTTCGCGTAATTCGTGGCAAATCTTAGCACTAGTTGCTGGTACCGGCCCAGCGCGCACCCTGCGTCATCAGTTGTTGCATGGCGGGTCGCTGGAAGGTCTCTGCTGTGTGGCCCAACGTGGTATAAAAAACGCGCCCTTGCCCATAAGACTTGACCCACGCCATGGGATGGGCGCGGCCGTGCCACTGGGCAGAGGCCAAGATATGCAAGCTCGGTTCATAGGCCGAGATGTAGATCTCATCTTCCACTTCAAAATCAATCATGTCCTGGGTGACGGCATGGCTGGCATCGTCAATCGTCACGGTAAAGGTCAGCCCCGGCGGGTGCCAGTTGGCATGACCGCCGATCAGATCCACGGCGCGCCCACCGATCCACCAGGCTGTGCCATGCACGCCGACCAATCCCTTGCCGCTTTCGACAAAACGTAACAGTGCCGCTTCTTGGTCAGGCGTCAGATCCGCTTCGCGTGTGACCGTACCATCCGCCTGGCGCGCACTACGTGTGAAACCCGTGCCAAAGACACACGCGTCAAATTCATCCATGCGCGGCGAAGTCAAAATCGCCTTATCAGCGTCCAGCGTGACGTGGATGTCGGGTTGCTTGCCAAGAAAATCGGCGATCACTGCCGCACTCTTGTCGAAGCCGTGATTGGTGCCAGATAGAACAAGAATATTCATTTTATGCTTCCTTTATACAGCGAAAAGCCAATGTACAACACGATAGAACGCACATCCACCGCGTTAATCCGTTGTCGGACGTGGTGGATTCGCCCAATGCCCGCTGGGATCGCTGCCACTCACAATCACCCCTTTGCCATTCCAATCCATGTAGGCGCGCACTTCAGCCGCGCAATAGCGCAGCGTCAACCCGCAGCGGCGGCGATCCGAGTCGTTGGCCTCGGAGCCATGCAGAAGCAGATCCGTGTGCAACGAGATTTCACCAGCCTGGAGGACATCATCCACGGGGTCGCCAAACTGTTCGGCATTCTTGACCGTTTGATTCAGTACATTGTTTTCTGTCTCTTCGCTCAGGTGATAGGTCAAATGGCCGTGATGGTGGGAGCCAGGGACAAAGCGCATACAGGCATTTTCCACATCCGCATCATCAATCGCCAGCCAGACCGTCACCGTCTTAGAGGGGGTCATGGGCCAGAAACTGGCGTCTTGGTGCCAGGAGACACGCTTGCCATCGTGGGGCATCTTGCAGAAATAGTGAGAACCCCAACCCACCACATTTTCGCCGAGAATATCTTTGACATAGGCCACAATGCGCGGGTGGGTGAGCAAGTCATAGACCTTGCCATAGCTTAGGTGCGCGGTACTGATGGAGTAGCTGTTGCCGCCCTTGGCCACTACCTGGGCCAACAGATCATCAAAGTAGCGGCGCTGTTCCGTGATCTCGGCAGTGCTGAAGACACGCAGCCCTTTGACATAACCATCGCGGTTAAAGGCCGCGATCTGGGCTTGGGTCAGCATTTGTGGGTTTTGCACCGTGCTGGGGTGGAACTTGAGATCGCGCGGCACATCGCTGACCTGCTGGACATCGGGGATCGTTTGAAACGTTTTGGTTGCTTGCATGGTTCTCTCCTGGTTGATCAGTTCGTGATACGTGACTAGTTCATAAGACCTTATTCCGCTTTAATATTGTGCATTCGTAGGTGCGGTTTGTAACCGCACAAGTCGGTATCGACCGCGATTGTGCGGTTACAAACCGCACCTACAAGAATAATTGCACCTGATTTTGTTGCCGAAATAACCAATCGGAATAATCTCTATATTTAAACCGCGGTTGTGTTGAAAACGCGAATAGCATCTCGTGAATGTGAATCCCTGCTTGCGCGTTTTCAAACAGCGCTAAGTATAACTGCTCAGACGCGCCATGGATTCGCCATAGGTTGGGGTCTGTCCCGCGGCGACATCTTGGCGGCGCAGCGTGTGGAAGGTGGTCAAAATTTGATTGGCTTTGCTCAACTTGGCAATCTTTTCCACATAGTGTTCGATCTGCGCGCCGGGCAAGGCCCAGAGCGCGATATCGTCGGTAAAGCCATCCACATAGGCGCGTGCGCCACAACAACCGAGACTCAATGCGGCGCGCCCGGTATTAGCGACTTGGGGCACAACCGCACAGGCCGGTCGGCCCAACGCGGGTGGGATGCCCATCTCCACCTGTTGGATCGCCTCGGCAATGATCAAGCCTTGGCTGGCCTGGGCAAAGAGCAGGACAACGTCGGGCGGCAGGGGCGTCTCGGCCAGGGGCGCATAGACCACTTGTTGTGTTGTGTGATTGAGCACGGGAATCAGCGCAATATCTTCAGCGCGCACATATTCCAAGCTTGCCATCACTTTGAGCACATCACCCAACTCGGATGCATAGATGGGCGGGGCATCGGCCATATTGTGCGTATAGATGCCGACAGCGCATAATTCATGATCTTTGGCAGAGGTAGCCAGCGGGCCATGCACAGCCGCTCCCCAAAAGGCACAGCCCGCGGGCACTTGGATCGAAGGGGTTGGCACATCAGCCGGTGCATGATCGGTCATACAGACCGCAATTGGCGGCTGGCTCAGGTGTAAGGCATCTTGTAGGGTTTGTGCCAGCGTTGCGTAGTTGGTCATGATATTCTCCAGGTGGTTATCGTGGGTGACACCCATATGCCACGCCCAAGGATCTCATTGTAAGTGACAAACGGATATTTATAGATAAAGCAGTTGGTCAAGCGTAACCGCTTCTAGCGATTCCACTATCAGATCGGCTTAAGCGAAGGTCATGTGGCTGGTCATGGCATTGGGGGCGACCACACACTTCAGGCCCGCGCGCTTGGCCGCGATCAGGCCGTTGCGCGAGTCCTCAAGCGCAATGGCTTGATCAGCAGTCACCCCAAGTGCCGCCAAGGCCGCTAGATAGAGCGCCGGATCGGGTTTTACGACAGCCACATCATTGGCCGTATAAACATACTCAAAGTAGTGACGTAGATTGCGCCCCGCCAAATTTTCTTCTACCCAATCGCGGGTAGATCTGGAGGCAACGGCCAGCCGAATGCCGCGTTGGGTAGCCGCTTCCAAGAGGGACAACACACCGGGGCGCAGTGGTTCGAGCCCAACCAGTTCATGAAAGCGTTGGCGGCGGCGAATGCGCAACACCGCCCGATCAACGGGTTGACCCCACTGCTGTTCGAGTAGTGCATAGGGGTCAAAGGTGCCAGAAGCCGTGCCAATATAGGTAGCCCACAATGCTTTGGGCAGTTCACAACCACAGGCGCTAAAACATTCTTGCCAGGATTGGTAATCCGGCGTTTCCGTCTCGAGAATGGTACCATCAAAATCAAAGAGTAGCGCTTGCCGCATGTGGGTTCCCGTAGTGAGTTAGCGTTTTAGATAGCGCCCAGGCTTGCGTGTGCGCTCAAAGGTGGCTGTTGGATCGGTTTGCAGCTCGGCAGGCAGTTCGCCACGCCACCAAGTGGGCACAGTGGGAAAGGGCAAGACGCGCCACCAAGACAATACCAGCGTGCGCCGTTGATCACTCAGGTTCGGCCAGGCCGCATGCAAGACACGCCCATCGGCAATCACCAGATCACCCGCTTGCACCGGAATATCGACCTCGTCGGGATGGTGCATAAAGGCAATGTGTTCTTCGGTGACCTCTTGAATTTCCATGCCGTGCGCATCGGGCAGCGCATCGTGAAAGGCAATGCGTTGCAGATGGGTGCCGGGAATTGCGCGCAAACAGCCATTCTCACGCGTCGTATCCACCATATAGTACGAGAGAAAAATCGTGGAAGGCCAGGGCAAGGCCGACTTGGGATGGTTCCAATCCATATTATCCTGATGCCAATAAAGGGCCGGTCCACCCGGTGGCTTGCTCAGCACAATAATGCTGCCCGTATCGGTCATACATTCCAAGCCAATTTCGGCACAGGCTTGGCGCGCGGCGGGCAGATCCAAGATTTCATCGACCAGCGCCGCGTGATGGCGGTGGGGATCTTGTTGAGTAGCCCAGGTACGCTCGGCTTGGATATGGAAATCACTGCCTTGGTAACGGTGGCGCGGATCAACTTCGTGCGTATCAAGAAAATCATCCGTAAATTGCCGCACCCGTTCCAACATGGCACCCTGCAACACGCCCGGCACCACACAATATCCATCGCGCAATAGTTGCTCACGTTTTTCGACGGCTGCTTCCGGCGTTAAATAGCCCATTGTATAATCACCTTTGATATACTTTTGAAATGCCCATGGAGAACTCGTAACAGATGATTGTCACGTTACAAACGTGACCTACGAAAACTGCTTCTTCCCCATCGCTGATAGATAAATGGTACCCGAAGTCGCGCAATTCGGAAAACAGTGAAAAAGATGTCAACAGAATTGCCTTCTCAAGGCTGTGGGGTTTGAACGTTAAGAATCGCCCAAAACAACTTCAGCTTCTGGGGAAGCGTGACCTTCTCGGAAGTTTTGCGCAACCTTTAAGATCAAGAGCCAGAAGCGGCGGTCAATAATAAAAGTTTTATCCATGTTGTTTTCATTGGCCCATTCAATGGCAAATTCCAGATCTGCCATGGCACCGGGCAGATCGCCAGTCAAGGTGCGAGCAAGACTGCGGCTGTCATGGTAATTGCCGTTAGTCGGCTCCTGGGCCACGGCGCGATCACAGGCAAAAAGCACCTTAGCTGCACGCGTTGCTAGGCTGCCATACCAACAGAGATTGTTCCACTCCTCTGCCGTCAATTGGAGCGGCGGCGTGACAGCGACAGCGTCCATTGCCGAATACAGTGCGACGGCAACATCGATCTCGCCATTGCGGATTAGAATATCGGCCAAGACAGGGTTCATCCCAGTCCGCAGCGCCTGAATCCACGCCAGACGACGGTTGTACGTTGCTACCGAGATGTTTGTTTTGGGAGCAATATAAAACTCAAAATCCTCAGCAGCCCCAGCCAAGTCACTTCGCAACGCGCGGGCAAGACCACGACTGTCGCGAAAATTGCCATTCGTGGGTGCCAACATTACGGCCCATTCGCACGCATAAAAGACTTTGTCCACCTGGCGCGCCAGGCTACCGTACCAGCAGAGATTATTCCATTCGTCAGCGGTCAGTTGTAGCGGAGGCTCAATCGACCGAAAGGCGCTATAAATTTGCAATGCTTGTTCAATCTTGCCATTGCGTGCCAGCACATAGGCTTGAATCGGATTGACGCCCACTTTAAGCGCGGCAATCCAAGCTTTGCGCCCGCCAATAGTGGCGCTCAGTGCGGGATCTTGTTTGGCCCAAGTGGTGTAAAATTGAAAGTCGGCAATTGCACCATCAATATCATTGAGCAATGCACGGGCAAATCCCCGATTTGCGCGAAAATCGCCATTTCCCGGCAATAGTATCACGGCACGTTCGCAGGCCGGCAGGATCGTTGCCGCGACATTGGCCAGACTGCCGCGATAGCAGAGCTGGTCCCATTCATAGGGCAATAGTAGCGAGGTGAGATTCAAAGTAGAGCTGATAGCCTGTGCCGCATCCAGCGCCTTCATGGCCGCGGCATACGCGCCGCGATTGGCCAGGCCACGACTATATTCCACTTGCACGGCAAGGTGTGGATTGAGCGCCAGGGTTGGATCATAACCTTGGGCAGTTGTATAGCGATTAAGCGCATTGTCCATATCACCGCGCTGGGCCAGTTGCCGGCCTTGACTAATAAGCGTCGGCGCGGCCAGCCGTTTCGCCTCCAACGCTGGTTCTAGCGCCAGCGCGCGATCCAATGCCACGGCCTGCGTAAATTTGTCTATCGCACCGGCTATATCCAATGTCCGGGCCAGGGCTTGTCCTTCTACGAGCAACTGCTGGGACTGCGCGCGTTGCACCTCCTGGTAAATACGCTCCGCATCTGCTTCAGGATCGATTACCAAGTCGGCATTGTGGACCAATGCCTGTCTGAATTTGTCAACGGCACCGGCTACATCACCGGTTTCAGCAAGGATGCGCCCCTCTTCCTGTAAACGCGCAGCTTGTGCCTGCTGCTGCAGGCGATCCGCTTCACCGGCTGGGTCAAGTGTGCGCGTTGGATCTAAGACCTGAACCTGTTCAAATTGGGCAATGGCGGCGGTTAATTGGCTGGCTTCGGCCAATATCTTTCCCCGACTATAGGCCGCCTCTGCCATGCTGGCATGAACCGGCCATAGGGGACAGGTGCGATGATAGGGGTCATCCCCAAAGTAGCGCGCCCATTCCTGCGCGCTAAAGTTGCGCCCGGCCCGCTGACAAGCCAGCTCGATCATCTGTGTCATGGCCAATGGCCAGAGCTGCACTGTGCCCTCCAAACTGGCTGCAGCCAGCCATTGATTGTCATCACTAAAATTAATACTCAAAATGTCATCATATTGACCGTTAATGATAATCGGGTCGCTTTGCAGCGGCTCGACCTGCCATAAACTGGTAGCGCCGTTCTCCCCGGCGGCGGCCAACCAGCGGCTGTCGTCGCTGAAAGTAACGTCATAAACCTGACCATTCATGCCGTGTAGCGCAACCGGCTCTTTTTGGAGGTCAGCGAGTGACCAGGCTCTGACCACCTGATCATCGCCAGCCGTCACCAGCCAGCGCTGATCGGGGCTGAAGGCAAGCGTTCTAACCGCTTCTTCATTGCCCGATAAGACCCTAGGTGAACTTGAAAAATCCTGGACGCGCCAGATGTGGACTGTTTTGTCCCAACTGGCAGAAGCAAAGAATGCGCCATCAGGGCTAAACGCAAGGGCAGCAACCCCATCCTCGTGTGCAGTCAAAACCAGCGGCGCGACATCGGGTTCATTCACTTGCCAGATGCGCACAGTCTTATCCTGGCTGGCAGAGGCCAGCAATTGACTGTCTGGGCTAAAGGCGGCATCATAAATGCGTGCCGTGTGCCCATGCAGTACAACAGCCGGTGTCGTTGGCACCGCTACCGACCAAAGCCGCACAGTCTGATCGGTGCTAGCCGAGGCAAGCCACTTGCCGTCGGGGCTAAAGGTGATCCGTGCAATGCCAGCCGTATGGCCCTGCAACACAGCCAACTCTACACCTGGCTCAGTCAGCGACCAGAGGCGAACCGTCTGATCGGCACTGGCCGAGGCAAGCAACTTACCATCTGGGTGAAACGCTAGATCAAAGACTACACCTGTATGACCTTGCAAAAGCATGGGGGGCTCAGTCAGGTGCTCACGCGGCCAAAGGCGCACCATGTAATCCCCACTAGCCGAGGCAAGCCATTGACTATCTGGGCTAAACGCGACATCATAGACCGCGGCTGTGTGGGTAAGACGTGGTAGCCCATTGGCAGACTGTAGTGCCTGGCGCAAGCTTTGATTGGCCACGTCAACTTGTAGGCCGACAGGCGTATCGCTCAAGGTATAGGTGGTAGTAACTGCTTCCACCCCCAGCAACAATTTTTCTTCCGGGACATTGGCTACTTGGACTTGCACGGCCAATTGTTTGGCGCGCGCGATTGCCGCATTGCGGGCCTGGATCAATGCAGATTGGCCTTCTTCTTGCGCGTGAGCCCGCTCTCGATCCGCCCGCTGGCGTTCGTCTTCGGCGTTCTTCTGTGCCGCCACGGCATCGGCGCGGGCCTGGCGCGCCTCAAACGCGATGTACCCAATAATGCCGACAAGGAGCGCCAATACAACGGCCAGTAGCGTGGTGGCGGCAATGATCCGATTCCGCCGTCGATTCTGGGCTTGTTGCGCGACGGTCTCGCTGCTGCGCTTTTCCTCATTGCTGCTGCGCTGTAGAAAATCATGTTCATCATGCATCACGTCGTCGCTATGGGTGTCTGCAAACAGTTGTGCCTCGCGCAAGCTCTGCTTGCGGAGCAGCAGATCGTCGCGCTGACCACCCGTCAGCCAACGCTGATAAGCTGTTGCCAGTGGGTTGTCGTACTGCGCCCGCCATTGCGCATTGGCCTGTCGAATCGGCTCGACAAAGCGATCATGCACCAACTCCACCCAATAGCCACCAGCTCGTTGTTCGGTACGTAGCAGAAATTGGTCGGTTAACAGCTTTACAATCGAATTAGGCATACCTGCGGTATCAGCCAATCCTTGATAGACCATACCACGCGTGCCGGCTTCTGTAATCAATTCCGCGTTAACCCAGGTCCGCAGCCGGCGTTCTGACAACTTTAGATCGGCTTGTTTGATCACACTGGCCACGGCCAAATTGTAGAAATCGGCCAACGCTGTGTTGACATCACCCGACTGTTGCAGATCGGTCATGGTGATTTCAGCCGAGGCACGTTCACCGGTGGTGGTAATCTTTGCCCACAGTTGGTAACAGACCACTTGCAACTGTACTGGTTCTATATATTGTCCAAGTTGCTCCTCTTCTTGCCCCAGCACTTTGATCCGTCGCAAATTGTCTACCAACGTCCGCGCCACCCCAGCGGCAAATGGATGTCCTGCTAGCGCCGCCGGTTGACAGACCGCCGCCAGCGCGGCATCGACGCCCATGCGCTCCATGTAGAAGCGCGCGCGCAATTTGTCTGCCATTAATTGCGCATAGGGATCAAGCGCGGGGACATAATCCTCGCGCAGGGTGAGCACGACCCAGAGATTGGGATCATCTAGCAATGCCTGATTGAGTTGACGAAAGAAGCCTTCACGCTCACGCCAGCGATCGGGATGGGTGGTGATGATCTCTTCAAATTGATCAATCAGTAGCGCGTACCGCTGCTCGGCATAGAACCCATGCTTGGCCGAATCAACGATTTCGGGGTTAGCAGCCTGCTCTATATAGCGCCATTGCTCACCATCCACACTTGTGAGGTGGGCAAGAAAATCGCTCAATGAGAGCGTCGCTAGACGCGCCGGGTTGACATTGCTCTGGTCCAAGCTGGCCATCAGGTTGAAGAGATAAATATTCTCTACCGTCCCCACACCGCTTGGCAACTCACCACTGACCCGCCCTGTGGGCAACACAGCAAAGCCTTCCTCGTCACGCAGTTGCGGAATGAGACGCGTGTGGAGTAGCGAGCTCTTGCCAGCCCCCGACTGCGCATAAAAGAGCAGCACACGCTCGGAAACGACGCGCGCGAACAAGTCACGCGCTTCGCGGTCGCGCCCAAAGAAAACATTACGCTGGGCATAGGTAAAGGTGCGCGGGCCGACATACGGATTGGTCGGTAGGTGGCTGGATGATTCGCTCATAATTTTGCTCATGTTTCACTCTAGGGGGTCACAATTGCGGCAATCCTTGGGCATACTCCTGTAAGCTACCCCAGAAGACATCAAATTTGGCCTCACGCCGCATATAATCTTCAAGATAGCGCGTCTCTTCCGGGCTAGGATTCAACTGCAGGCAGCAGATGCCACGGTCTTCCTGTTTGCTATTGGGCTTGATCAGTCCGGCGTAGAGCACGCGAAAGGCCCAACTGTTGAGCGAGAAGCCAAGGATAATCAGGTCATCGGAGAGCGCTTTGCGGATCAGGGCGTGGATGCGGTCGATGGCGTCGTTGCCCTGACCCTGCGCCACGTTGACCAGGAACTCTAGGTAGTCATCCTCGGTCAGCACCAGTGAGTCGGCGTAGCGGTCCAGCCCGTGCAGATGGTAGACGAGCGGCGCGTGTGCGCTGGGTTTGTAGGCTCCATCGATCACGGAGTCGATGGTGTCCAGTTCACGCCGCCAACGGCAAATTTCGGTGCGCGGCTGTTTGCCCGCCCGTTGTAATGCTTCTTCAATAAAGGTGTAGGGGCTGGTGGTCAGGTAGATCTTGATCGGCAGATTGGCCAGCACCAGCAGTGGGTCAGTGCGCCCCCCATCTAACCGCGGGTAGTCCAGCAGGTTGGCAAAAGCAGAAACAGTCAGTTCATCGACTTGTGCTTCAGCCTCGGCCAATCTGTCAGCAGTGGCCCCAGCACTCCCGGCCAGGTGATAGATATGGTTCTTCACATAGTTGAGATAGTCAGCCTTGAGCGCCTCATCGTTGAGGGTGCCTTGGAGTTGGAAGAACTTGGCGACCTTGACTAGGTTTTCTTTGTCGATAAGCGGATAGCCGGCATAGGCAGCGTATTGGGCCAGGAACGCCCCATGCCCATGCAGCGCCAGATCAAAACAGGCCTCATCACTGATGACGGGGACAACGCGGCCGGCGCGAATGCGGTCGATAAAGTTGGTGGGCGGCGGGGCAGCCGCGAAGGCCGCGCCGGGTTTGAGAATGGGCATGATGACTCCAAGATTATACAAAGTTGAGAAGGCTTTTCCCGAAGAAGCTCGCTAGAATCGTAGCCGCCCAGAAAACCTTACTCGCTTTACAAACGCCAAAATATTGACTACTCTAGGTTTAATCTAGGTTTAAATAGAGTAAGGGATCACTAAACCCGCCCCATCCATCAGTACGATCATACGGATTTATACGAATGCCGAAAGAGAGAAATGCACCAACAGCCGCACCGGTAGCACCTGACAAGCCAAGAAGTTCACCCCGCTGTACAATTTGTCCTTCAGCGACATCAACTCGATCAAGATGCGCATAGAGCGACTCACCCCATTCATGTCGTAGCAGGATGAAATTGCCAAAACCACCGGGTTCGAAACCTACTCGCAACACGTCACCGTCATCTGTTGCCATTACAGAAACACCCAAAGGTATGGCAAAGTCAATCTTATTGTTCCCTTTTAATGGCACACCATCATAGAGGATTTGGCTGTAAAATTCTGGATTCTCACCGAAAAATTGGGAAATCGGATAATCACCATCGAACGGCTTAGCGAGTGAGATGCCTGAAGACGCGGATGATGCGAGCAAAGCTTCGCCACTGATCGACTCTGCCACCCAACCTGTCACAGCAACGCTCTCACTGCTAACACCTTGTATCTGCCACCATGTGATACTATCGGCAGTGAGAGGCCCACCGACAATGATAACCGGTGTATTGCTCGGCATTTGGCCAATGACATCGTCGCTAATCTTATCTAGATAACCGGGTGAACGCCGTACATTTATCCAGTCCTTTGTCCGTAGTACCTGTCCAACGCTTATCGTTGAACCAGGGACAATCACCGCAACCGAAGTTTGGGCTATTTGAATTTGAGCTAGATTCTGTTGGATTGCTGCAAAAGTTGCTGTAGCAAATAGATTAACATCCGGTGATGGGGAGATAACGATAGCAGCCACGGTTGGTGTGTCGGCTACATCGGGCATGCCTGTTGGTGTATCTTGCAGCACATGGGTAGGAGTCGGTGTAGAAACCGGTGCAGCCGCTTGCGAGGTCAATAAAATAGAAATATTATTGGCGGAATCTGCCACAAGCTTTTCTGCCTGAATACGTGTCCCTTCTGCAATCTGCAACCTTGCATCCGTTGTACTAACAAGTTTGCTTTGTGCTGTTACTGCTGCAACGGCCGTGCCACGCTCATAACTGGCTTGGGCTTGTTGCTCACGCGCATAACTGGCGCTAGTAAGCGCCCAGGTTGTAAGGCTAGCTAAGATGAGAATCAATAGGGCAACAGTGCTGATAAGCAGACGTTGACGTCGCAGGCGCTGTGTTTGTGTTGCATCAATGCTTGCTTGAATAAATTCGCGTTCCAAATTGCCAAACTCGTTTTGAGAGGTATCAAATTGCGCCTGCGCGGTGTGTAATTGGGTTCTATTCAAGAGCAAATTTACATCTTTACCTGTACTGAACCAATTCTGTGCAGAACGCGTGAGCGGATGTTGGTGCTCTTCTAACCAGATGCGATTGGCGCGTTGAATCGGTTCGACAAAGCGATCATGCACCAACTCCATCCATGTCCCACCAGCGCGCAATTCGGTACGCAACAGAAAGCGCTGCTGCAAGGCATCTACCGCGCGGTTGTCCATCCCGGCGGTCGTCTCATCCCCGCGGTAGACTGTGCCGCGCGTGCCAGCCTCGGTAATCAACTGCTCATCAAACCATGTACGCAGCCGGCGCCCGGAAACGTTGACGCTTGCGACTTGCAGCGCGGCCTGGATTGCATCCTCATAAAAATCGGCTAGTGCTGTATCGACATCACCGGCGCGCGTCAGATCTGTCGCCGAGATGTCTGCACGCTCGCGACTGGCTGGACTCGCCTGTTCACTATCGAGGAGGTTTTCCCACAATTGGTAACAAACCACCTGTAACTGTACCGGTTCGATATACTGGCCCAGTTGCTCACCAGTTTGCCCCGCCACTTTGATGCGCCGCAGGTTATCGACCAACGTCTCGGCCACGTCGGGCGCAAAGGGCCAGCCGGCTTTTTCTGATGGGCGTTTGATCGCTTCCAGCGCTGCATCTACACCCATGCGCTGCATATAGAAGCGGTTGGTTAGGCTACCGGGGACAAGGTGTGCAAAGGGATCTAACGGCGCGATAAAATCCTCGCGCAGGGTAAGCACCACCCAAAGCAGGGGGTCGGCGCGCATGGCGTCACCCAGTTGACGGAAGAATGCTTCCCGCTCGCGCCAACGTTGGGGATGGGTGGTGACCAACTCCTCAAATTGGTCAATAATGAGCACATGCGGCGGTTGGCTGTGCGCTGCCGTCTGGCCGTTGGCGCGAGCCTGGGCAGCGCGCTGGGCGGTCGCCGCATCATAGACATAGTGTTGCCCATCACGCGTGCGCAATCCAGCCATAAAGTCGCCTACCGGCATCTGGGCGAAACGGGCAGGGGTGCTCTCCTCGTTCTGATCCAGGCTAAGCAACAGATTGAAGGTGTAAATATTTGCCACGTTGTCGATGCCAGCCGGCAATTCACCGCCGACGCGCCCGACTGGCAAGACCAGATAACGCGCCTGTTCGCGCAGGGACGGAATAAGCTGCGTGTTGAGCAGTGAGCTTTTGCCGGCACCAGACTGGGCGTAGAAGAGGGTCAGCCGTTCGGCGATTACCAAAGAGAGTAGATCGCGCGCCTCGTACTCGCGACCGAAGTACCAGTTGCGGTCAGCAAACGTAAAGGTACGCGGTCCGACATACGGGTTACGCGGCGTGGCCGGCGTCTCTGCATCTGGTTGACTAGCAGGCGTCGAAAGATTTTGCATCACCCTTGTCTCGGTCATTAGTGCGCCTCCCAACCTTGGTAGATGGCACGGATAAAATCTCCCGGCTCACACCATTCAACGGCAAATCGGGCTCGGCTCATGTACTTTTCCAGGTACTCCTGTAGGTTGCTGTCACTCTTTTCCACTTGAATGGCGACGCTGGTTTTGATGGTGCTAAACGGGCGTGGTGCGATGATGCCACGAAAAAGGGTGCGAAAATCCCAATCGCGCGGGCGGTAGCCGATCATGACCAATGACGATTCAGTGAGGACGCGGCGTACACAGGGTGGCAGGATGCGGCCATCCTTAAAAATGTTGGCGAGAAAATCCAGATAGTCATCTTCCGTCAGCACCAGCGACGCTGGCCAGCGATCAAATCCGTAAAGATGGTAGATCAGCGGATGCTGCGGGTCAGGATTATAGGTTGACCCTGGCGCAAAGAGCGAGGGAATGCTTTCCAACCCATCGCGCCAGCGAAAGACTTCGATCTGGGGCTCTTTGCCAACGCTCTCCAACGCTACCTCCAGAAAGTCGTGATAGCTGGTTGTGATGTAAATCGGTAATGGCAGTCCGGCTAGGATGCGGAGGGGGTTGGCGGTTGGTGAATCTACTTTAGGATAGTTGAAACGCCGCGCAATCTCCGAGACGGTCAATGTGCGTGCTTCGCTGGCCACTTCTGCGCGCTTGGCCGCAGAGATCGCCTCATCGCGCCGTGCCTTGGCTTGCAGCGCCGCCTTGAGAAACTCGATATAGCGCTCTTTGATCCGCGCATCATCCCCCCCTTGCTCGCCCGCCTGATGGACAGCCGTATACTGCGCCACGCGCGCCAAGGAATGACCCTGATCCGCCAGGGGGTAGTTGGTATAGCGCGCCCAACCGCTCACCAGCGCATCATGATTGCCGATTGCCAGGTCGTTCATAAAAGCGTTGCCGACAATCGGGACCACTTCGCCATCGTCAATGCGGCGGATAATCGTGTCGCGCGCAGTCTCCTCTTTGGGTTCGGGCATCAAATCATTCAAGAAGTCCAGTTCTACTTCCATACCGCATCCTTCTTCAATTTGTTTATGGGTATTCCAGGGATGAGCCACCCAAAGTCGCCTAGACCGAGCACATTCCGGCGCCTCTTTGGAAGGCTGTCACGTGTATTACCCAATCTCCATCATTACCCGAAAACCGCGCCAGATTATTTTGGATTCCTGATTGCTGGCAGCACGAGCACTACAACGCACCTCATCGACGGCGCTGCGATAGGAGCCGCCGCGATAGATACGCTCCTCCCAGCCAGCCAGTGTGCCGGTCCACTGCTGTACATTGCCCAGCATATCCAGACAACCATCAGAACTGGTGCCATTTGGATGCGCTGTCACGGGTGTTGTTTCTATGGTACCGACATTGGCTGCACCCTCCTGCCACGCATTGCCCCATGGATAACGACGACCGTCGCTGCCCCGCGCCGCCTTCTCCCATTCGGCTTCGCGTGGCAGTCGATAGCGTCGACCCGTCGTCAGGCTGAGCCAGGCGCAATAAGCGACGGCATCATGCCAACTCACACTCACAACAGGATGATCCCCCTTGTTCTGGGGTGGCTGTCGCAGAAACCAACCAGCCCGCCGCGGTTCGGGTTGGGCCGGATTGTGCGCAAGAAATTGGGCATATTCATCGTTGGTGACCGGATATTTGCCCATACGAAAATCTGGCAATGTAATTTCACGTTCTGGCTTTTCATCTTCATGATCATGGTCACTCCCCATCATAAATGGTCCACCGGGAATTAGCACGCTCTCTGGTTCCCAGGGTTGACGCTTAATCACGAGCTGCGCATCGCCTTGTGGCAGTTCTAGCAGGCGATTATCCGGTGAGCGGCTGAAAAGCACTGGCGTCCCCCACTCACGCCCATCACCAATAAGCTGAATGGCTTTGCGCGCCTCATTGAGCGCGGCATCGACCGGGTAGCCCTCCGCGAGCGTACGGTAGAATTCGCCGGCCAGGGTAATGGCGGCGTTGTCACTGACAGGAAACTGCATGGCTAACACGCTAGGCACACCTTGTTGCACCAGTTTCTGTGCCACACCGGCAAAGGGATCGCTGCGCCCACCTTGGGCGCCCTGGCAAGCGTTGAGAAAAGCCAGCCGCAATGCGTTATGATCGTGGAGCAGCGTGGCCAGATCCTCGGCATCGACCAGGCGACGCTTCCCCTGTTCATCCTCAAAGAGCAGGCCGCCCGTATTGTGCTCAACATCAAAGTCGCCGTGGCCAATGAAGTGCAGGATGTGAACTGCTGGGCCGCGGAGCCGTGCTTGCAGGGCTGGCAGGGTACTCTTCGCCAGCCGCTCTAGCACCAAGAGCTTGCGACTCTGGAGATCGGCCAGGACATCGTGCAGGCGACGCCATTCTTGTTCGACATCGAGCTGGCGTACATCGCTAGGATTGGCAACAACGCCCAGAATGCGCAATGGTGGCCGGATCGTCAGCATCTGTTCTGGTTGGGCAAGATCCAGATAGCGCAGCAGTGGTGTCTCCTGGGAGAGTGACAGGTGGCGCGCCAAGTGGGTAGAATAGAGATATTCCCAAGGTAGTTCGGCCAGTTCTGGTGTAGCATCCAGGCGGAGACGAATGCGCAGCGCATTACCCGCCAGCCCCAGACTGAGCCGCAAGCTCTCGCCCACACTGCCGGCAAAGACACGCTCATAGAGCTGTGCGCCAAAGGTCTTGGGGTCTAATGATGCTACACTTTCCTCCGCTTCTGGACGCAGATTCCGCAAGGCGCGGCCAGAGAGCCAGAAGAAGCTACGCAACGCGGCCTGGCTGAAAGGCAACACAAAATCCACATTGGCTTGCCCAGCCGGTGCGTTGATGACACGCGCATTGTAGCCAGTGGCCGTGCGGGTGATTAGGAGATCAAAATTTTGGTAGGCGTGGGTCGTCATAGTAGTTGGCCGAAACCGTTCCTTATCGATAAAACCCTTAAAAGTCATCCATACACTCTCGTGGATTATCGGGCTTATTTGGTTGACTTGTAACGGCTATCCCTCCCACACCCAGAGCCGTTGCTAGCGGGACAGTTCCTCCCTCCGTGAAGGGCTATGCTTTACCCACAGCTTTGGGTACTATAGTGCGGTTGGCTTGAAAACCGTAGTTTTTGTTTACGAGACCCCTGGAAGGAACAACGGTTTTCAAACAGAGCTTACTTTAGGGCGGGCGCGCGTGCCGGGGAAGGCCCCAAAACAGAGCGTAGTGCCGTCAAGCCGCTGGGCCTTCCCCGGCACGCCTTCCCTACTGTCAACTAGTGGGTAAAGGGTAGCCTTGTCAGGGGGAGGTTGGCTGCACCTTGCGAGCCGGTGCAGCCTGTACCAAAAAGGTGGGGTGGCTTGGTTACTTCCTATGCCACCACTGTCAACTCCACCTGTTCCGTCAACCATTCGGTGCTGGGATCGGTGACGGGCGCAGCGTTGCGGAAGGCATACCCTTTGGCAGTCGCCGCGACAGAGGCCAGCAGGGATTCCAATGCATTTTGGGGCTTGTCCAGCGCTGACCGCGTGGCCGAGCGCGGTTGATCAAGCGCGGGGAGTTCGAGCCAGCGAAAGTTGGTAGTGCCAATCGTGGCAAAAACCTTTACCACATCCGTGCCTTGGCTATAGCCATAGGGCAGACTGGCTTTGAAAATCCGGATCACTTCGCGTTGCGGATCAAGCGGCAGGAAGGCGGCTTCGTCAGCCGGATAGATCTGGCTGATGCCCCAATCTGGTTGCAGATCGAACATGGTAATATTGAGTTCGTTGCGCACTGGGTCAGATCTGGTGGGTGGCAATTCGGGTAATAGATTTTTAATGCGCACCGCAAAATGTTCACCCGCCTTGACCGTACGCGGCCCAGCCGCGAGGTCAAACGGGAGTAACGTTGGCCGGTCGCCACGCTGATAGTCCGCGGGCAAGCGGAACAGTTCGACCGTCAGCTTGTTTTTCAGCGGCGAGCTATCGTCGTAATTCGCCAGCTCGCGCACATTGCGATATTGTGTCAAATGCGTCAGGCGCGCAACCAGGATCTTACCTGACTTCGGGTCGTTGATGGGTAAGGCTGGACGTAAATTGGGAATTGGCTGACCGGCGCTGTCGCCAATCAGGTAGTTGCCTGCCCCATCTACCATTACCGTAAAATCTGCCGTTTGGTTGGTTTCGACCATGCGTACAAAGCCACCTTCACCGCCTTGAATTAGATCAACGACAGCCTGGAGCGCGTACGTTTGGTTGATGGACGCTGGCAAATCAACCTGTGTCACCATGCCTACGGTGCGTTGCAGGCGTGGGCTACCGGGGTTGAAGAGCAGCGCCTGGGCACCCTGCTCGATCGGCGCATCCTGGAGTACCTGGGTGATCTCGGCCCAGGCATCGACCGATCCCACATCGGTCACGGTGACGATCGCCAGACGTTGGGCAGAGCGCACAGCATCGAGAGTCGCGGGGGGATAGATGGCAAATTGCACCCCCTTGCGCACCAGTCCCGATTGCCCGGCATCCAACTGGACTCGTTGATTGGCAATATCCACCTTGCGTACATTGACGCGGTAGATTGAACGCGTCTGGTCGATGCCAAAGACGGTACGCGTACCATCGCCATGCAACATGGGTGTCTGCAAGTCAAAATAAGCGTGGACTTTGGCAACTACACGATCCTGCAACATCTTATAGGTCAGACCGTTGCCCAAATTACGCAAAGCATCGAGCAGTGCATAGGTCAATGCACCGCTGCGTGTCCAGACACCATCGATCTCAAAGTTATCTTCATAGGCTAGTTCTGTGCCACGACAGGCGGCCAGCAGTGTATAGCCAGTCGGTTCGGGCAGCCAACCGCTGTCCGGCTTGAGATTGCGCGTGGAACTGCGCATGGCCGCCTGCCAATTGGCGATCTGCGCCTGCCGTTCGTTGGCGTCGAGTAGCGATTGGCGTTGTGTCGTGTCGATGACGCCGATGCCGCGGGCCGTCGCGCTCACACCACGCGTGGCCCCCCCAGAGTGGCAGCTATCCAGCACCAGGGTGACATTGAGCTTTTTATCGACCATTGTTTGTAAGAGTTGGGCTAGATGCAGATCGCGCAGATAGCGGTCTTGGCTATTGCCAATGTCGGTCGGCACCAGTGTTTCATCATGTTCATTGGCACCCTTTACCTCTGGATAGACGGTAGCGGCTCGCCCGCCGTGGCCAGAGTAGTGAATAAAAACTTGGTCGCCCGCTGTGGCGATGCTGGTGATATGGTGAAAGCCAGCGAGGATGTTTGCATAGGTGGGCCACTGCTCAGGCGGCTCTTGTGGTTGGGCTGCGCCAATATTGGTCGCCGTCAGGCTAAAGATGTGATCAGCCGGCACCCCCATCCGGCCGATCAAGAAATCGCGCACGCGGGTCACATCGCGCACGCAGCCACTCAAGTGGCCATAAAAATAACCGCCGGGCAACTGATTGGGCAAGTATTGATCGATCCCAATCAGTAACGCATAGAAATTGGACATAGATTCCTCCTTCGTTGGAACGAAAATGCGAATCGGCGAAACGGGATAGCGCTAGGCTGTGTCGTGTCTAGATATACGGCAATCGCACATAACTGATAGTGCATTACCAGCGGACAGCGTTAAATTTCATCACATGCTGCTCTGAATGAATGCAGAGCCTAGGATAGAAAACGTGTTTAAACACCTTTGCCGTCGCAGGTGTTGAATTCATTCAACACGAATTTAACGTTGGCGTAATCGTTACAATATAACCATATTAGCGAGCGTGCCAATAACAGCGGAAAACGTCACTGAACGATGTGCAGTAAGGCGCCTTCAGTATATCAGTATAGTAGACAAATGTTGATGGAACGTTGATTGGCCAGTCGGCAGCGTTGCACGGCACTATTGGAGACAAGGCCAGCAGAAACCCGGCCTCGCCCGTTGATTAACTCATGTTACGCAAGGTAGGGGCATGAGGGGGATGGCGGATAAAACTTACGTTTTTCCCGTAATTTTCTTCGCCACCACTCCCGCGTGCCCGTCTTAATCTAGATCATTGGGCAAGGACGGGCATGCGGTGGGCGGCGAATCAAGTCACGGGTCTTTACCAAAGGTTGATCCGCCGCCCACCTCATGCCCCTACGCAGCCTGTCATTACTCCTGCGTAACATGAGTGATTAATTTTCTAATGAATTGCTATGGCGAAGTAGGGAAGTGTAGCGTTATACTCAAATCAGCATGAAAACCGGAGTTTGATGTAGCAATGATCAGCGTGCCGGGGACTGCCCAGGAAAAGTTCTCAGTACAGATCTACAGTTGGGCAGTCCCCGGCACGCTATAGC
>DAOTTR010000032.1:0-10750 GCA_034437715.1 Caldilineaceae bacterium | reverse complement strand
GATTTGAACAGCAAAGTTCTTGCCTTTGTTGACTACTTCAATCGTACGATGGCAAAACCCTTCAAATGGACTTACAAAGGCAAGGCTCTTTCTATTTAATTGTTACGCTTATTTATGCCTAATTGTACTAGGCCGTTGCTGGCGCGAACCAGCGACGTAACGGACCTAGCGGCATGGATTGTCCCACGATTTTCATATCCTCGTGCCGCAGCGTGCCGGTAATACCCAAGGCAATTGCATAGATCAGCGCCCCCAAGGCAACAGCGATCCACAGATTGATTCCCCACCACGTCAGCAGATAGCTCGTGCCGCCCATGGTTACCACGGCTGTCACCGGCCCCACAAAGATCGAGGTCCACGGCACTGTGCCCACATGGCGCTTTACGCTGTAGTAAAACGGAAAGAGCAGACTGAATTCACTCAAGATCGTCACAAGGGCTGCACCCACATAGCCAAAGCCAGGAATCACCAACAAGTTGCCCACCACATTAAAGACCACGCCGATGATAAAGGCTTTGGTCAGGTAGTGCTGTTGATTGACGGCGATCAGCACATATTGGGTGACACTGTTGACAAAGCCAATCGGAATGCTCCAGATGATCACTGTGAGTGCCAGATCGGAACCGCCCAGGTAGTGGATCTCGCGACCAAAAAAGTGAAATGTTTCGGGTACATGTAGATATTGCGCGCCGCCAATGAAGTAGACCAAGTCGCTGGCCAGGAATGTCGTGGCCATGGCAATCGGCAGGCAGACGATGACCAGCAGGCGCAAGCTCAACACATAGGCGCGCAATAGATTGTTGCCCTCGTTGCGCGCATAGCGGCTCATCAGCGGGAAGATCGCCATGGTAAAGACGCTGGGAATAATATTCAATCCATCCAGATATTTTAGCCCGACGCTATAGAGCCCGACGCTGGTTTCGCCGGCCAAGGGACGCAGCAGCCACACGTCAATCCGCCAAAAGATCGTCGCCAACAGATGGTTGATCATCAGCGGCCCACTACTCTGCATCATCCACCGTTGCAGCGGCCAATCCCAGCGCCACTCGGGCTGGAAGAGGGTGCGGCGCAACAGCCCATAGAGCCAAACGCACTGCAACAGATTCATGAGCAGGCTGACAGCCGCCAACCCCACATAGCCCCAGCCGAGCAGCAACACCAATGCACCCAGCGTGACCTTGAGCAGCGCCACGGCGTTGGTCAAGCCTGCGGGATACTCCATCTTTTCAAAGGCCATAAAGGTACTGCTCAGCGCGTCTGCCCAATTGGCAAAGAGCATGGACACCGCAAAGATGAGCAGCGCCTGTACTTCCTGGGTGCCAATCGGCGTGAGATCGCCCTGATACCAACCAAAGAGTGACAGACTGTCCAATGACCGATAGAGCCAGATCACCAATCCCAAGATCGGCAGGCTGGCTAGCCAGAGCAGCGTGCGCAGCGCGACCACGTTGGTCAGGTAGCGGCTGGATTGGTTTTTGTCTGCCGAGACATCGCGCGTGAGAAAGGTGCCCAAGCCATAGCGGCTGATAATTTCAAAAATGCCATAAACGGCCACCACGAACGCGTATTGCCCCGTGCCCTCTGGCCCCAATAGGCGCACATAGAGCATGGCAAAGGCAAAGTCAATCGCTTTGTTCACCAAACTCAGCGCCAGCGGCACCAGCGAATTTTTGGCAACGGTGCGCACTTCGCCCTCACTGTTTTCCGGTCGATAGAAGCGCCCCCACGCCCAATAACCGCAGAGCATCAACATCGTCATGAAAGCCAAAAAACTGACATAGAGACCCAACTTAACGCTCATGGGCGAATAGACAAAGCGTACCGTCCACTGCCCGTCGCTGGGCAGATAGACCGCCCGAAACGCGCTGTTGGCGCGATAGATCGGTGTTTCCTCTTCGGCACTTTCATCGGCACCAAAGGGCCGAATAAAGGCTTTCCAGCCTGGGAAATAGGCATCGGTGAGTACCAGCCAACCGCGATCACTCAGGTTGACATCGACAAAGACGTCATTGGCAGTGTAGCGACTGATCTGTGCTTCTCTGAGTTGTGGGCTGGCCGGTGTTAAGGCATTTTCCTGGGTTGGCGCTTCATCGAGAAAAACTACCTGGCGCAAATCTGTTGCCAGAAGTGGTTGCTCTGCGCTGGCAACAACCTGGGCGGTGGGCACCACAAAAGCGCGCGGCAAGGTTTCCAGGTTTTCATAGACGCCAATCGCCGCGTCGCGATAGATCTCTTGCCAACGTTGGTTGGGCAGGTGGTGCTCGGTCAAAACGTATTTAACATTGAGCAAATCGAGCAACGGATTGTCCAAAACCGCATACGCGTCATCCGCCACATTGCTATAGAGCGGCGCAATTCGATTATAGAGCAACTCATTGGTCTGCGGTGCCAGACGCTCCATCAAGTCGACATATTGGCGCGTAATGATCGAGTCATAACCGCGGATATCTTGCCAGCCATAGTACATGCCAACATTGGCATTGAAAGTTTTTTCGCCGGGCAAATTAAAGGTTGTAAAGCGCCAGGGTGTCGCGTCACTGCCTTCGCGCGCATTCAGAAATTGCACGACGGGCGGCGTATTGGCCGCGTTAAGCGGCGAGAGTGCCGGATCGCTGGCCGGATTGAAGCGACCATGGGCGGCGTACAAATCAAGCGCAACGAGCGCGATCAGAGAGATGGCAACAAGGTGGCCGGGCGCGTTCGGTCGCTTGCGCAGCAACCAAATGGTGAGTCCGCCACTCGCCACCGCAAAGAGCGCAAATTTTAGCAAGTTGGGTGCTTGATAGCTCCAGAACATACGGCCATCGCGAAAGGCCATCTGCGCCAGATCGCTGCTATCAATGATCCGCTGGCCCAGGTGCAGAAAAGGTTCGGGTATGAACAGGCTAATGCCAATTAGCACCAGCACGCCGCCGCCCGCCAAGATCGCCAGCAGCGCAAGGATATGATTGAGCGACAGCCAGCTACGCCACACGCGATTCTCGATGATTTGTTGCAAGCCAATGCCGGCCAGCAACGCCATGCTCAACGTAAAGGGAAAGACCCACCGAAACGGACTGTGTAGCTGACTCCACCCGGGCAAGCCATAAAAGAGTAGACTGTAGAGCGGTGTGCCAAAGGCAAAGAGCAGCGAAATCAGGGCCAGCCCTGCAAAAAAAAGCAGATGAATGGTTTGGATCGACGAAGCGCGGGCCGGAAAAGCATACCCAGTATATCTGCGCCAGACGGCGAAAAGCCCGACACCTAACTCGCCAATCGCTACCGCCGCCAGCAGCCAGGTGGCGATCCCCAGATAGTTGCCCCCTTCGACATAATTCTTAATGCCCCAGAAAATGGTGTCGATGGACTCGCCCAGCGCATTGGTCGTCACCGGCTGCCATTGGCGATTCCAGATGTCGAACCATGTATGATGGCTGGGATTGCCAAAGACATCGGGCAGAAAGAAGGTGATCACATGGCGCGACGGCCAAGCCCAGCCCAACACCTGTTGCAACGTGGCCGAGCCCTCGCGAAAGTTGAGCGGCACCAATTCCAACAGCGGCAGCAACTGAATTCCACCCGCGGCAACACCCAAAACAGCCATAGTCAACAGCCAGCCAGCCAATTTGAGAATGCGCCGGGTGACGTGTGGTTTGTCCTGGGATACCGGCACAGGGCTATGGGCAATGCGCTGGCGTGCGACAAGCAGGCGGACCAGCGTGTACATACCAGTCACCAGCGCCGTATAATAAATCAGTTCTGGGTGGCCTGCCAGCACAATCAGCGCGATCACGGCGCTGCCTGCTGCCATATAGGGAATCGGGTGGAAACTGATGTTCCCTTTTTCTTCTTGCTTGCGGATGATCAGTTCGACAATTGCCAGTAGCAGCGGCAGCCAAACGACTGCGGCGATGAACATGGTAAAGACCACGCTCACGATTAAAAAGCCACTGAACATAAAAATTACGCCGCTGAGCAGAGCCGGCAACGGACGCAGCCGCAGCACGCGCCCCAGGATATACATATTGGCCCCAGCCAGTCCAATTTGCAGCGCCGTAAACCAAGCATAGGCGGCTTCCAGCGGTAGCACGTAAAAGAGCAGACTGAGCGGATAGAAAGTGCTGGCCTGCCCTGCCGCTAGAAAAGGGGTGCCGGTAAAGATCTGGGGATTCCACAGCGGCAGTTGGCCATCTGCCAAGGCGCGCTGAATGTGCAATTTCCAGACCGCATTCTCCAACACCAAGTCGCTTAGCAGATTGTTATGGGGAATTAGCCCTGGCTGTAATGCGCGCCACGGTTGGAAGCTGTAGAGATTGTCATAGGGGAGCAGCGTTGCGCCGGTGAGCGCAGGGAAGAGGACGGGCGCAAACCAGAGCAAGGCCAGCCCAAAGAGCACACCTATCGCCAACAGATCCTGGCGCAAGAAACGTAGACGCGTCATGGTAGGCGGGTGTGCGGGGTGGCAATAGGTGATCGGGGGGACAGCGATACAGCATCCTTGTGCCCCAATTTGCGATAGCGCCAGCGGATCTGCCAGGTGCGCCAAGCGGATTCAATTTTGACCGGTACGTCCAGTTTGCTCTGGCCAATGCGCCGGTCTTCAAAGTGAATCGGAATCTCGATCAGGCGATAACCAAATTTTTCGCATAGATATGCCATCTCCACCTGGAAGCTATAGCCGTTGCTGCGAATCTCGCCTAACCCAATATCCAGCAGCGCTTGGCGTTTCCACAGCTTAAAGCCCGCCGTCATATCGCGCACACGCAGACCAAGAATCAGACGTACATAAAAGTTGGCCCACCAACTTAGCAGACGCCGCCACCAACTCCAGCCTTCATCCAGGGTACCACCGGGCACATAGCGGCTGCCAATCACTACATCCGTATTGGTCGCCAGCATAACCCCCAACATCTGTGGAATATAGGCCGGCGAGTGGCTAAAATCGGCGTCCATCTGGATAATATAGTCAGTGCCGGCGCCCAGCGCATGCTGCATACCGGCCACATATGCCGTGCCCAGGCCACCCTTGCCCACCCGATGGATCACGACCATGCGCGGTGGTGCGACTGTATCGGGCTGGTTATATTGGCGCGCCAATGTATCCGCTACCTGCCCCGTGCCGTCGGGTGAATTGTCATCTACCACCAGTAGCTGTAGATTGGGCACAGGGAGGGCGAACAGCGCCGCGGCTATGGTCGGCAGGTTGTCTGCTTCGTTGTAGGTCGGCATCACCACCGTTAGCCGCAGATCAGGCCGCTGTTGGAGATTGAATAAAAGTGAGCGATCCATGTAATCATCTTGTTGTTGCTGCATAGTTCCTTCGCGCGTTGGATTGTAACATGACTATAGGGCGCGGTCAATCCGATCAGGCGGTTGGGACGCGTATCGGGCAGTTGTGACTCCGTCCGCCCGGAGCGTCCGAGGCGCAGAGCGCCTAATCTGGCATTCTACGCAGAGCGTGGAACGAACAAGGTGCTGTAAATTCAGCAGAGTTTGGCGAAAAAATGCCTACCACACTATTTGCTTGGTTTGACCAGCAAGCCAACTGCGGGTATGCTTATAGCATCGCGTCAAAAATTGCATTAATTTTTTCTAGGTGAACCGATGGCACTACCAGAGACCTTGCCCGACTCGATTGTACGCGACGATGATGAGATTCGCGAGGATGTCCGCACTGAGCCGCTCTACCGGATCCTCATTCACAATGACGATGTAACGCCGCTTGATTATGTGATTCGCATTCTCAAACGCGTCTTTATGTTGTCACAAGAATTGGCCGAACATATCGCTGAGACGGCACATGAAGATGGCGTGGCGATTGTGCTGATTCGTCCACGACCCGAAGCCGAAAAGTTAATTGGCATTGCGCGCACCCATGCGCGTGCCGATGGCTATCCGCTCACCTTCAGCATGGAACCCGATTGATCGTTTACACGCTTATTCCCAGTTTCTCAGCATGACTGCTCATCCCGCTGACCCGGCTTGGGTGCATGGTCACGCCCATGAACCGAACTCGGCTCCACCTTCGCCCGATACGGCTTTCCTTGTCCGGCTTCCCGATGGCCAGACGTTGTCCTGGGATGTCGTTGATCTGCTCGCATTGGCGACAACCACGGTCGCCGATTGTTATATTGTCAGTACCGGTCACAATACCTCTGGCCCCTTTGCCTTTACCGGTGTGCGCCTACATGACTTTTTGACGCAAATCCTGCCGGCTGGCGATGACTGGCACACGGTCGATGTCATCAGCAATGATGGCTTTGGCACACGCCTGAAGCGCGCTGATTTGGTCCAGGAACCGGCGCAACGACCTGCCCTTTTGGCCCATACGCTCGATGGGCAACCCTTGACGCGTGCCCAGGGGCTCCTCCGTCTGATTGTGCCCACCGAAACCGACGACGCGCTGCGTCAGGTCAAATGGGTGGCGCAAATTGTGCTTTATCGTGACGCTCCCTAGGCTTTTTGTTGCGCGCTCCCGATTTGTGTGACGCCGTGTCTCTTCGTGGATCAAGTTGTGGACCAAATTCATGACGTTGCCCGCCCTACTAACTGATTTACGCGCCGACGCTGGTTTTATGGCCAATGTGATGGCTTGGCGCACAGTGCCCGCTCGCCCGGCGCGCTTGCTGCCCTATCCGTCTGCGCTCCATGGGGATTTGCGCACAGCGCTGGCCGCGCGTGGCATTGCGCAACTTTATACCCATCAGGCGCAGGCTGTCGAACTCGCCTTGGCCGGTCAGCATGTGGTGGTTGTCACACCGACTGCCAGTGGTAAAACGCTCTGTTACAACTTGCCGGTGCTGCATAGCTTGCTGCATGAACCCGACGCGCGGGCGCTCTATCTCTTTCCCACCAAAGCCCTGGCCCACGATCAACTGGCCGAGCTAAGCGCGTGGCAGGCTGCACTGCCCGTTCCCTTTCACCCCGCCTCCTATGATGGCGATACGCCCGCCGCGGCTCGCGCCCAGATCCGCCGCCAAAGCCGCGTGATCCTCAGCAATCCCGATATGTTGCACACCGGCATTTTGCCCTATCACACTGGTTGGGAAGCGTTTTTTGCCAATTTGCGCTATGTGGTGCTCGATGAACTGCATACTTATCGCGGCGTCTTTGGCAGCCATGTGGCCAATGTCTTGCGCCGCCTGCAACGGATTTGCGCCTTTTATGGCGGTCGGCCCCAATTTATCTGTGCCAGCGCGACGATTGCCAATCCCCAAGAATTGGCTGAACGCCTGATCGAGCAGCCCGTGCGCTTGGTGGCCGAGAATGGCGCGCCCAGCGGTGAGAAGCATATTATTTTGTACAATCCCCCGCTCTATGATGCCGAGCGCGGGTTGCGGCGTAGTGCCCTGTTGGAAGCACAAGATCTTGCCACGCGCTGTGTGCAGGCGGGACTGCAAACCATTCTCTTTGGCCGCTCGCGTTTGACGACCGAGGTCTTGTTGACTTATCTGCGCGAACGGCTGGCCAACGTACCGGGGTTTAGCCAGCCAGCCACTGCCATTCGTGGCTACCGTGGCGGTTATCTGCCCGGTGAACGGCGCGCCATCGAAGCGGGGTTACGTAACGGGACAGTGCGCGCCGTGGTCGCCACCAATGCGCTGGAACTGGGCATTGATATTGGCGGGTTACAGGCGGCTGTGCTCTGCGGCTATCCTGGCACCATTGCCAGCGTCTGGCAGCAGATGGGGCGCGCCGGGCGCACGCAGGAGGGAGCCCTGGCGATCTTAGTTGCCACCGGCGGCGTCCTCGATCAATATATGATTCAACATGCCGACTACCTTTTTGCGCGCTCGCCGGAACATGCGCTGATCAATCCCGACAATCTGATGCTGCTGGTTGATCAGGTGCGCTGTGCCGCGTTTGAACTGCCCTTTCGCCCTGCTGAAGCCTTTGGCGCGTCACCTTTTGCCGGGGAAGCGCTCGAATTGCTGGCTGAGCAAGGGACAGTCCAACGACACAATGGCCGCTTTTTCTGGAGTGGCGAAAGCTACCCCGCCCGCCAGATCAGCCTGCGCAGTGCCGGCAGCGAGACCGTGACCATCCAAGTCGCAAGTAGCCCATTGGCTGACAATAGGATAGGTATAGGGCGTGATGAAGGCGAGATTGACTTCTATGCGAGTCCAACTGGCGCAGAACCGGCGTCGGCGGTCCAGGTGATCGGCCAGATCGATCAGGCGAGTGCCCCGTTGTTGCTGCATGATGGCGCGATTTATATTCACGAAGGGCAAAGTTATCACGTTGCACAACTGGATCTGGCGAACAAGCTAGCCATCGTCACCCCAATTGCCGTAGATTATTACACCGAAGTAACGAACGAAACCGAAGTCCAGGTACTGAGCGAAGTGGGTGCGCACCCCATTCATGGCGCGCGGGTGGCCCATGGCGATTTACTGGTGAGCAGCCAGGTGGTGGGCTTTCGCCGGATCAAGCGCTTTACGCACGAAAATCTAGGAATTTTCCCGCTAGACTATGCACCGCAGACGCTGGAGACCAGTGGCTATTGGTTTCGTCTGCTGCCGGAAGTTCAGCAACAATTGGCCGCGCAAGGGGCATGGTTCGATTCGCTCAATGATTATGGCCCCAACTGGCAGGCCCAACGCCGGCAAGTGCGGGCACGCGATGGCTATCGCTGTACCCAATGTGGTGCGCCCGAACCGCAAGCGGCGAGCCGCGCGCGGCAACACGACGTCCATCATCTCGCGCCTTTTCGCACCTTTGGCTATGTGCCGGGGTTTAATGAAAATTATTTGATCGCCAATCGACTGGAGAACCTGGTTCTCGTCTGTCGTACCTGTCATCGGCGGCTGGAAAGTGGCGTGCGCACGCGCACTGGCCTCGACGGGCTCGCCTATGCCCTCACCAACATTGCGCCGCTGCATTTGATGTGCGATCCGCAAGATATTGGGGTACATGTAGTGCGCGGCGACAGTTTGCGGCCTGGGGCAGCAGCCGATCAAGCTGTCAATTGTGATGATGATCCGGCGACTCAGCCAGCCATCTACCTCTATGAACGAATTACGGCGGGTCTCGGCTTTAGCCTGCGCTTGTTTGAATTACACGAGGAACTGCTACGCGCCGCCCAGGCATTGGTGCGCGCCTGTCCCTGCTGCCAAGGGTGCCCGGCCTGTGTGGGACCTGTGCTCGAGCATGAACTGGCGCAACTAGAGACCAAAAGCTTGACCCTAGCCCTGCTCGATGCGCTGACCCCGTAACCTGTCTATGCATTGTGAAATTATTGTGCAAGGTATATACAAAACCTATAACCCTGTCCTATAACCTGCTCTATACATTCTCCCCTGCTCCTCTACTATACTAGGTACATAGGTGGCTCGCTGAATCGCATACTGCTACATCCAGTATCTAGCGACAGATGCCATCGCTTATACCGCTAGATTGCAGATAAAGTAACGTCTTTATATAGTAAAGGGAAAATACAAATGAGTGACCGCGAAAAAAATCTACAGACCTACGTCAGTGACATGTTAGCCGTTGAGTCCCATACGCTTGAGGCCGTTGAACGCCAAGTGGGTAGTGATGCCGTGAAGCAACAAAGTGATGCCAAACGACTTATCAGCAGCATTCATGATGTGCTGAAGCAGAATACTGCGTCACTGGAGCAACGGCTCGAAGCATTGGGTAGCGGTCAATCTGCGTTGAAGACAGCGGCAGCTTCTGTTGTAGGCGCGGTTGCCGGTGTCTATGACCAAGTGCGCTCCGAGGCGGTTTCGCGCATGTTGCGGGATGACTATACGGCCTTGAGCCTGGTGGCGATCAGCTATACCATGCTTCATACGACGGCGCTTGCACTACAAGATGCAATTACCGCTGATCTCGCCTTGCAGAACCTCAAGCGGATTACGCCGCTGGTCATGGAAATCAGCAAAGCGATCCCTGCGGTCGTTGTCCAAGATGTGAAAGCCGATGTGCCAAGCGCCAATGTGTCGGTTGCCAAGCAGGCTGCTAGCAACACCCAAGAGGCTTGGGATGCCAAGCACATCAACACCGTACAGGCGATGCCTGTCTAACCCCGTAGCTAGGGTCTGACACTTTTGTCTATAAGATTGCCGGTGGCGCAGAGAAGATTCTGCGCCACCGGCTTATTTTTGGTGCAAGCGCCATTGTGCTGCTACTTTTATGCCGTACCGCGTTGCAGCCAGACGGTCATCTCGCCTACGCCGCGCTGTGCCCAGGCATAGTAGGGGACGAAGGTGAGGTTGCCAATTGGCTGCTGTGTACGGATCACAACGACCCCATGCAGCAAGTCGGGCACAAATTTAGCGGCGAGCTTGGCATTATCATCTAGAATGGCACTCAGCACATGACCGCCGTTGTCGATCCCTTCGGCACAGTAGACCAGGGGGCCGCGTTCCAGTGCTACTTTGCCCACATTATCATGGACGGCTGGATGGCACGCGACACGACGCACCGGCATGGGCAGGACAAGTTCCACCAAGTCGCCCAATTGCCAAGTGCGGGTGATCGTCGCATAGCCTTGGTGTAGGGCGAGCGCAACCGTTGCGCCGTTGACGGTGAGTATGGCGGATTCCATTGTGGCATCACTGTAGTGGTAGAGATCGCTGGGCACAGGCTGGCCTTGCGCCCAACCGGGAATGCGTAGACAGAGGGTGAAGGTCGTCGCTCTCTCTGGTTGCACGGTGAGCTTGATCGTACCTGCCCACGGATAGGTGGTCTCCTGGGTGATCTCTATAGGCGTACCGGCAATTTCTACAGTTGTCTGGCTGCCCATGAAGAGGTTGACATAGAGCCG
>DAOTTR010000031.1:0-9663 GCA_034437715.1 Caldilineaceae bacterium | reverse complement strand
AGATCCCGGCGTAAATAAGGTACCCTATTTTTACCATGATGTACACGAGTAACGTGCCTGATTAACGGCCGTGGTATCTACGCCCAACTGTACTAGGAGGAGAGACGTTGCTGCGCCGCGGCATCTTCCCACGGCTTTCTGGTCGCGCCATGCAATGGGGCGCGACGGGCTTTTTATTATTTGCCAATTATCGCCTGCCTTTCCATAAAAGCGTTTGACACCAGCGATAGGTCGTATGATAATAGAGGTTGTTACGCACTTCGGGCCTTGTTCCCAGCATAGGTGAAGCGCAATTTTATGTTTTTGGGGTTGTGCCCAACGGGTCAAGTGCGTATGTCCTACTTACATCTACCAAAAACTTTTATAACGCATTCTGTAACACATAACGAAGGTTTGACTTCTGATGACTATGTCGCGTCCCAAAATTTTGATCGCCTGTAATGAACAAGTGCGCAATGGCTATCTGTCGCCGCCGGATATCGAACGACTGGAAGGCTTTGCCGACTGGGATTGGTTTCCCTGTGAAGGCGGCAGTATCTATGACACCAATCGCAATCCAGAGGCTGCTGCCCAATTGTGCATGCGGTTGAACGGCATGGATGGCTTGATCATCTGTCATGGCGCGCCCACGATCACCGCCGATGTGTTAGCTGGTGCGCCCCAGCTCAAAATCATTGGCGAACTGGAAGGTGATCGTTTTGCCAGCCGCCTCGATCTGGATGCCGCCTGGGCGCGCGCGATCCGCACGGTGGATACCACGAATGGCTCGTCGTACCCGGTGGCTGAATGGGCGTTGGGCTTGATCCTGGTGGCGACGCGCAATGCTGGTGCACAATTTCGGCGCATGGTGCTGGGCGAAGAGGGGCGCCATCGCGATGATCTGAAAGCGTCACCCGGCATGTTGACTGGCAAGCGCGTGGGGTTGATCGGCGGCGGGCACATGGGGCGGCGGCTGATCAAATTGCTGCGGCCCTTTGAAGCGGAGATCTGGGTTCACGATCCTTATCTGCCGCGTGAATTGGCCGAAGCGCTGGGCTTTGTCCAGACATCCCTCGACAATGTGATGAGCCATTGTGATGTAATCGTCTGTCTGGCCCCGTTGACTCCCGCCACGCGCGGCATGATCGGTGCGCGCGAACTCGGCTTGATCCGCCCACGCTCGGTCTTGGTCAGTGTGTCGCGTGGCCCAATTATTAATTCTGACGCATTGGTTGCACGCTTGCAACAAGGTGATATTTTTGCGGGCCTGGATGTCTTTGATCCAGAACCCATCCCCGCCGGTCATCCAATTACCCAGTTGCCTAATGTCTTTCTCAGCCCGCACATCGGCTGGTATTCCGGTGATCCCTATCCCCACTTTTTCGACCTGATGGTGGATGAGTTTGCACGCTTCTTCCAGGGTCACGAAACGTGGTTCGATCTAACACCGCGCTCCCAAGCCAATCGCACTGCCGACAAAACTCAGAGCAATCAAGCGCAATAGTATTATTTTTGCTGCTCCTTCTGCCAAGGTCAAGTCTTACGGGCGGCTAATCTTTTTTGTGCTCCAACTCAGAATCAAGGAAGGAGCGGGGATGGAGATTCAGTATATTTTATGTTGAATAATTATGTTGACAAAATATCAACATGAGTTATTATAGTTATATATGGAAACAAGTTTTGAGTGGAACGAGCAGAAGAACCAAGAAAATCAGGCAAAGCACGATGTTAGTTTTGAAGAGGCGCAGGATGCTTTTAGCGACCCAAATAAACGACTTATTAGAGATCTAGACCATAGCCAAGTAGAAGAACGCTGGTTTTGCCTGGGGGAAATTACAATCATACGAAATGGGGAGCTATTTGAAGGGATTGTAACAGTAAGTGTCTGTCCAAGAATAACATGGATGATTTTAGACAGATTTACTTGGGTAACATCACGTAAATTCACTATTTTATTTCTGGACAGACCCTAATAAGGTTCACTTATAGAAATAAGAAAATTAGAATTATCGGCGCTGGATTTTGGCGCAAAGGAGAAGCAAGATATGCAGAAAAAAGAAATTAAATATACCGATGAGCCCATGCAAATGGGTGAGGAAGTACCCAACTTCTTACCGAGTCCTGAAGAACTGGTATTTAAGCAAAAGCCTGAAATGGAAAGGCTCAACATGGAGCTTGATGCAGACGTTGTGAACTTTTTTAGAGAGAAAGCCCAGAAACTAGGCGCACCTTATCAACGCATGATTAGAAATCTGCTGAAAAAATATGTAGAGCAACAACGCGAGTCAGAGAAGAATCTAGGCACGTAGACCAAGCACATCAGTTGTTCCTTTGATGGGAAGGCCGCTAGATCCAATAAGGTTATATTTTTTGACCCTATTGCTGCACGGTTTTATAGACTATTCATACTACGCCACCCTTACCAAGAGAATCAGCTAAAGAGAAGAACCATGACCAAGATTACTGCAATTGAAACGATTCGCACCCGCGCCTCGGGCACCTGGCTGTTTGTCAAAGTGCTCACCGATCAACCAGGGCTCTACGGCATTGGCTCGGCTAGTGATCACTATCGCGCCAAAACGGTGCAGACGGCAATTGAGACCATTGCCCCCCTGATCATCGGGCGCGATGTCAGCCAGATCGAAGACATCTGGCAGTCGATCTATACCAGCGGCTACTGGCGCAATGATTCGATTATCAACACCGTGCAATCGGGCATTGACATGGCCCTGTGGGACATCAAGGGCAAAGAAGCGAAAATGCCGGTCTATCAACTGTTGGGTGGTGCCACCCGCAGCGCGGTCATGTGCTATGCCCATGCCGACGGCCATACGCTGACCGAGTTGGAAGACGACGTGCGCCGCTATATGGAAGAGGGCTATCAGGTGATTCGTTGCCAGCTTGGACCCTATGGCGGCGGCGGTTTTATCGACGGCGATAAGGCGGGCTTTCCTAAAAATCACTGGGAGCAGAAGCGCGCCTTCGATGATGAATCGTACTTGGAAAATATTCCCAAGATGTTCGAGCACCTGCGCACCAACATTGGCTTTGGCCCCAAGTTGACGCATGATGTACACGAGCATCTGCACCCGACCAACGCCGTGACCCTGGCCAAGTTGCTCGAACCCTATCGTTTGTATTTCCTGGAAGATCTGCTATCGCCGGAACAGGTGCATTGGTATCGCCTGGTGCGCCAGCAATGTACCACGCCGCAGGCCATGGGTGAACTGTTCATTAACCCGCATGAGTGGGTGCCGCTGATTACTGAGCGCTTGATCGACTTTGTGCGGGTGCGTGTTTCCAAGGGGGGTGGCATCACCAATTGTCGCAAGATTGCGCATCTGTGTGAGTGGTTTGGTGTGCGCACGGCCTGGCAAGAGGGCGGCGACAACGATCCCGTCAACCAGATGGCGGCTGTCCATATCGATATGAGCATTTCCAGCTTTGGCATTCAGGAAGAAAATCACTTCCGGCCCGAAGAGTATGACGTCTTCCCGGGTCACTCTGTGCTAGCGGGTGGCTATCTTTACGCCAACGATCAACCAGGGCTTGGCATCGAGATCGACGAGGATAAGGCGCGCGCCCTGCTCAATCCAGATTTGGCCGCCAAATCCTTCTTCATGGCTGAAGATCGCCGCGCTGATGGCTCGATTGTGCGTCCATAAGTAGTAAAGGTGTAGTCGCTTTTGTGCGGATACGGATAGCGTGGATTTACTTTTGGCAGAGGAAATATCCGCGTTAGCCGTATCCAAGTTTCTACAAGGGGTATCTCTAAAAGCAGGGTAGCTCTAGCAGCAAATCACCTTACCGTTTTACTTGCTGAAAGACAGGGGCTTCACCCGGAATGGCCGAATTGCTGAGCCCGCGCCGGAGCACTGCTTCTTCCCCGCCATATTCTGCGAGTTTCGCCTGTTGATCCATTTTGGCCTGGGCATCCACCGCCACTGGATCAACCATCGCGTGCAATCTTCCGGCGTATTCCGCTACGATTGTTTGATAGGCAGGGTCGCCTGCTAGATTATGCTCTTCTGCCGGATCCTGGATCAAGTCGAAAAGTTGCGGGGCTTCGTAGAGATAATCGATATACTTATAATGCCCATCGCACACCATATAGCTGCCGTTGCGCGTTCCGGCGGCGTGATATTCGCTGAAGATGGTGCGTGCCCGATCCGGTGCCTGAGCAATTGGCCACAGAGATTCACCGGGAAGCGTGGCATCTTCTGGCACGGCTTGGGCACCCACAGCTTCTAAAATGGTGGGAAAACAATCAACCAGGGAAATCGGGGTGTTGACTACCTTGCCCTGTGGCACATCGGGCCCGGCCATGAGAAAAGGAATGGCTGCGGCCTCGTCATACATGGTGAATTTGCCCCACAATCCTTTTGCACCCATCATCGCACCGTGGTCAGTTGTATAGATAATACGTGTTTTCGCGGTCAAGTCATGTTGATCCAATGTGGCTAATACCTGACCAATCTGCTGATCGACATAGGTACACATGGCATAATAGGTCGCGATGGCATTGCGGATTTCGTCTGCCGAAAAACCAAGCTCCCAGCCAAAGTAGCGCCGTAGAAAGTCGAGCGCGGGTTGGTCAGGCCATGCTGACTGTTGCCATTGTACGGGCAGCGGCATCTCTGCCACCGGATAGCGAGCATACAACTCCTGTGGCGCAGTAAAAGGTGGGTGGGGATTGACAAAGGAAGTAAAAAGCACCCACGGTTTTTTGTCCTGGCTGTGCTCGGCCAACCAGTCGCAGGCATGATGGGCGATGCGCCCGTCATACCGTAGATAGGCAGAGTCGCCCGGTCCTGCCTTGAGAATGCCGCCACGACCTTGACGGAAGGGTGGATTCTCGCGAATGCAACTGATCAGCTCACCAATGCCTTCGGCGACATACATCGTATCATGCTTCTGGGTGAAGCCGTCTTGATCCTCGGCGCGCCGGTAGTGGAGCTTGCCAATCGAATCCACGCGAAAGCCCTGTTCTTGCAGGCGGTGGCCCCACGCCGGCGTTTGACCATAGTAGGGAAAAGCATTGTCCCAATGACCGATCTGATGGACATAGCGGCCTGTAGCCAATGAGGCGCGACAGGGTACGCAGATAGGACAATTCGTATAGGCATTGGTAAAGCGTGTGCCACGTGCTGCCAGGCGATCCAGGGTAGGGGTCTGCACAATCGGGTTGCCATAACAGCCGGTCACATTGCGCTGGTGTTCATCCGAGATGATAAAGAGTAAATTGGTTGGTTGCATGAGATCTCCTTATAAAATCTCATAAAAAATACGGACACGTCACCGTGCCCGTATTTTTTAGGTATATGCTAGGACAAACTGGACTGTCCCTATTACTTACAGCGGCTCGCGATCCAACACTTCTTGGCAGAGTTGAAGGGTCTGTTCAACGCCTTCGTCGAAGCCAACCTGATCGGTCCAGATCGCTTGCAGGGTGTTGACCATGGTATCGGTGAATTCCGAGGTGCGATCGTTGGCTGGGAAGAACCATGGGCGTGGACCTTCTGGATAAGCCGCTTGGATCGTGCCATAGATGTGGCTGAATTCAGCGAGCTTGGGATCCGCCCACACATCATCGCGCGGGCCAGGGCTACCTGCGCCACCGAATACATGCTCGATCCCATCTTCTTGGGTCGAGAAGAATTCCAAGACCTTGAAGGTTTCGTTGGGGTGTTTCTCGGCAGCGGGCGGGGTCATGCAGAAGCCTGCGCCCGAAACCTGCGAGCCACGGATGCCACCAGGGCCAACGGGGGCCGCAGTCACATCCCATTCAAAGGCCCAATCGGTGACCCGACTAAACTCGGCGACCAAGCCAGGCGTTGTATTAAAGGCCCCAACCTTACCGGCCACAAAGTTTTCGCGGTATTGATCGCCACAGATGCACGGATCAACCTGATGGGTCGCCTTTAGATCGTAGAGCCAGCGTAAGGCTGCGACGGCATTTTCTTCACCTAGCAAGCATTTGGTGCCATCTTCGCTCAGCACTTCGCCGCCAAACATGCGTACATAGGATGGCGTATGTTCGGACCCTTGCTGGGCACGGAAGCCCCAAGTCTCTGGTGGTACGGTGACGGCCTTGGCGCCTTCGACGAGATCATCGGATGTCCAGTCGAGGTTGGGCAAGGTTGCGCCAGCGGTTTCGTACATGGTTTTGTTGAAATAGTAGACCACGGTGCCAAAATGACCATGATTCGGGATGCCATAGAGCTTGCCATCTACGGTCAACGCTTGCATAATTGCCGGCCAGAAGACGGATTTGTCAAACCCAGTGGAGGCTACCAAGTCGTCATGCGGCGCGACTACGCCTTTCTTCACATGCTCGGTCATGGTGTTCAAGTAGGTCCAGACAATGTCGCCTAGATTGCCACCGGCGGCAAAGGCGTAAACCTTGGCATACATTTCGGCGCCATCTAGCTCATCGATCTGAAGCTTGACGCCGGGATTTTGTTCCTCGAACAGCGGCACGCGCGACTTGTGCCAGTCGGCATGGGAGCCTAGGCGCGAGTGAAAGACAATCGTGGTGCCTTCGGCACTCGGTGCGGCAGCAGCTTCGCCACCCGTTGTCGTGCTTGTGCCAGCCGGTGCTGCACAAGCGGCTAAGATCGCGCCTGTCGCGACTACCGATGAGCCGAGCAAAAAGCGGCGGCGGCTAAACTTTGAGTCAAACATGAATTGTTCCTCCTACTAATACGGAATACATCTGTGAGCTGGGGTTCATTTTTGTACTATTAGTACACGCCAGATTGGCCGCGCTAGGCAATGCCCCATGGGCAAAGCTATGGACAAAACCCTGCAGGCGAATCTGACGAAATACGCACTAGCCTTTGATACCGGACATGACAATCCCACGCACGAAATAGCGTTGGGCCACGAAGAAGAGTAAAATAATCGGCGCGGTCATCATCAAACTGGCTGCCATCAGCAGATTTTCGCGCGGCTCCATGGAGTCGATATTGCTGGCGACCGTTTGGAAATACTTGATCCCAATGCCGATGGTAAACTTTTCTTTGGTGTTCAGAATGATATAGGGGAAGAGAAAGGAATTCCAATCGCCAATAAAGGTGATAACCGCCGCCGTGGCTAGAGCGGGTAGCGACAGCGGGATCAGAATCTGAAAAAAGATGCGCAGATAACTTGCCCCATCAATCCGCGCCGCTTCGTCCAGATCCATGGGGATGGTCATGAAGAACTGGCGCATCATAAAGATCAAGAAAGCCCCGCCGCCAAAAAAGGCGGGCACAATCAAGGGTTTGTACGAATCCAACCAGCCGATCTTGTTAAAGAGCAGATAGAGCGGAATCAGCGTCACTTCGGCGGGCAACATCATGGTGCTCAGCGTCAGGATGAAGATCAAGTTGCGCCCTGGATAGCGAAAGCGCGCGAAAGAATAGCCCGTAATGGCCGCCGAAAAGACTGCGCCAAAGGTAGCCAATCCGGCCACAATCACCGAGTTCCAGAGCCAGCGACCATACGGGGCGACATCAAAGACTTCCACATAGTTATAGAATTGGGGCGTGGCTGGAAACCAGCGCGGGGGAAATAGGTATAATTCGCTGGGCGTTTTGAGCGACGAAAAGACCGTCCAAGCAAAGGGCAGCATAAACAGAATCGACGCCACCGTCGCCACGGCATACAAGAGCGTGCGCCCGATCCACCTTTGCCGCTTGGCCGTACGCCCTGTCATCGGCACGCTTCGGGCTGGGACAGTCGATTGAACCATTGCATCTTGTGCCATTATTCGTTACCCTCCCCAGCATAATAGACCCAGCGCCGCGAGGCACGGAACTGAACAAATGTAAAGACAAATAGAATAAAGAAGAAGATCCAGGCCAATGCCGAGGCGTAGCCCATCTCGAAGTACTTGAAGGCGCGCGTGTAAATATGCAACGAGTAGAACCATGTTGCATAGGCCGGGCCACCGGCTGTCGCCACAAAGGCGGCGGTGAAGACGCGCAATGCACCGATAATGCCCAGCACCATATTAAAAAAGATGGTTGGTGTGAGCAAAGGAATGGTCACATTGCGGAATTTGGCCCAGGCACCGGCACCGTCAATCGCCGCGGCCTCGTACAATTCTTGCGGCACGCCTTGCAAGCCAGCCAGGAAGATCAGCATCGTATTGCCACCAATCGCCCCCCACATGGCCATGATGATCAAGCCAGTCATCGCCCACTGTGGATCGCGAAACCAACCAGGCGCATTTTCGATGCCCATGTTGTTGCGAATGAAATAGTTGATTGGCCCGACATCGGGGTTAAACATCCAGGCCCAGAGCACCGCCGAGGCGGCAATCGGGGTCAGGTGTGGCATAAAGAAAAGCGTGCGAAAGATCGCCGTTCCTTTGAGCGCCTGGTTTAGCAGCATCGCCGCGAGCAGCGAGCCGATCAAAGAGAGGGGCACCACAATGATGGCATAGCGAAAGGTCAACATCATCGAGGGCCAGAAAAGCCGGTCTTTGGTAAAAATGTCTTGAAAATTTTTCAATCCAACAAATGTGGGGGTGTTGACAACATCATACTTCGTAAAGCTGAAGTATCCAGAGGCGATCATTGGCCCGATGACAAAGCAGGTGAGACCAATGAGCCACGGCAGTAGAAACAGATAGCCGGCGAATGCCTCACGCGCTCGCATGTTCATCCCCGGCCTGGTCGTGATCGTTCTGACGGCCATTACACTATACCTTTCTGTGACATAAAGCTCCTTTGTGCGAGCGCCACTGCGCGCAAGGCTCTTCCTTGGGCAGAGGCCGCTCAGTGAGACAAGATTCTTTAGCTACTTTTTGGAAGTGGCTAATCAGTTCCTGGTAAATGTGCTATCGGGCGCGCAATACTGAAATATGAACTATAAATGTGAGGTGAATTTCGTCGGTGCGCTCAGTATAACATTAGTTGGTGAGGAGCGTCAACTAAGCTATTTGAAAATTTCAAAAGGAGAAAAACTGGAAACGCAAAAAACAGAGAAGACGAGCAGCCTCGTCTTCTCTGTTTTATTGTTTGCTAGTGATGAACTACTTTTGCACTATTTTTGTACTATTTTTGAACCAAGGGTAGGAAGATATTTGTCTGCGGCACCTCTTCCATCTCTAGTTGCTCTAGTTCACGCAGCGTGTCCGAATAATCGACATCTGGCGGATTTTGCATATCTTGCGCGGCGGCTGCCTGATTGTCGGCCACTTCTGCTGCAAACATTGCATCCGTCGCATAGACTTCGTCTGTGCCTTCTGGTTCGGCTACTTCTGCCGCGGTAGCGGTAGCAAAGGCGGAGGAGAAGGGCGATGTGTTATTTTGGCTATCAATCGCAATCGCCGTTAACGCACCTTGTGCCGCGTTATCCGTTGTCGGCAACGTAAAGCTCCACGCCCCGCTGCTGTTCGCCGTGGTGACGCCTAGATAGACTTTGCCTTCACCGCCAGTGTCGCGATAGATCTCTACTTTGGCATTGGCTTTGGCCGTGCCGGTGACTACACTCCCTGCAAGCTTCTTGATCACTGGTTTCGGCAGCGCAGTATTGCCGCTGCTGCTGAGGGCAATCCCCAATTTACCATTGGCCGTGATGCTGTTTTGGCTGACTAGGTTGCGGACTGTGGTGCTGTCCTTCACATAGACACCATTTTCTGTATTGCTTGCGATGACATTATTCATAATCGTAGTATTGACGGCTGCTTTGGTC